>QBLX01000054.1 GCA_003241825.1 Alphaproteobacteria bacterium | reverse complement strand
CTGTCCATCACCGGCACGACGATCTCGCTGGCCGAACGGCTGTCACAGGCGATGTGGCCGGGAAAAACATGCACATCCTCCACGACCTGGGTCTGGCGCGTTGCCGCCGCCGTGCCACAGACGCCCCGCCCGAAAGGAATGCGCAGACACCCCAGCGTCCCCTGATAGGGCCCGACGACCAGTTCATCGCCCTTGGCCGCATCGACGACATAGAAGCCGGTCCAGAAATAGGCCTCGAACGCATCGGCCAGCATCGACGCCACCGTCGCCATCCGCGCCACGCGATCGGGCTCGCCGTCCAGCACGGCCAGGATCTCGGCCTCGACCTCGGCATAGGCAGCGGCCTTGTCGGCGGGGCGGTCGGGACGGGGAACATAGGCCATGGCGTTTTCCGTGAGCGGCGCCGCGATATAGGCCCGATCCGTCCGAACCGCCAACGCCGCCTCTCCACTGCAGGCGGTCCCCCTCCACATTGTACGAATGGGAAGGACAAACGCTTTCCTCCCCGCGCTGCGGGGAGGGGGACCGCGAAGCGGTGGAGGGGCTGTCTCCACCCCACCGACGCCAAGGACCCGGAGCTCACCCCTCAGCAGACATCACGGCTGAAGCGGTCGCACATCCCTGCACGGCGCCTGGGAGGCTATTCCCCCCGCAGGAATCCGGTCGCCCGCCCTCTCGCCCGGACAGGGCAGATCGCAGTGCGAGGAATTCCTGCAGGCCTTGTTGACCAGGCCCCCACCGACAGACGCCCAGTCAACCGTGGCCCCGGCGCAGCCGGACAGCAGGGCGCTGGCTCCCGGTACGGCCAGCCCGGCCCATACCCTCCCGACAATCTTTCCAGCCATAACCTGCCTCCTGCCATTCCATCGATGCAACCCTGAGCATCACGCGATACACGCATGATTGCAATGGGGCAGCCCGGATGCGGGAAGCGGACATTGCGAGGGGACGTGGGCCAGGGGTCCGAAACGGGAAAGATCTGCACGCTTCGGCTGGGGCCGGGAAGCGGGAAGCAAACATTGCGAATGTCGCTAAGGGGTGGTCAGCGGACGCCACTCGATTAGTTCTTCGAGTAGTCTGCGCGGCGGACGACTACTATGCAGATAAAGGAAACAACTATGGCAGCCAGGATGGCCCAGAGGCGGGCTCCGTCATTTAAGGAGCCAGCAAGCCCCAAACCAATCGTCACGCCAATAGACGTGTCCATGGACCTGCGCCACTGGGTCATCGCCGAGGTTCCTTCAGTCTTCGAAGCCTGGCCAACACCTAACCCCTTGGTGGCCACGTTCGCAATCGGTCCGACCATGACATCGATGTCAGGCCCCGGCCCCGGGCCAGCCACTGGGCTTGGGTTCCTGGATCAAACCTCCCGAAACGTCGCCAGACGCGAGAGCAGAGCTTTCGAAAACGAAGGCCGCCTGCTGCATAACAGTCTGCAGCGGCATTGAAGATGCTGAGCATCCTCTGCACCTGACCCTGCGTCGATGCTGACCAGACTCCATCGTTGACCGAACATCGATACCGGGCTTGGATGCCCATCGATGGGGCTATTTAACCGACAAAACGTTTTTCGCGGCGTTCTGGCTGCTCTGGCGATCTCGTCCTTGGCCGCTGGCGTATCAGCGGGGGCTTTCATTGCCCGTGGAAATCCTGACGGCCACGCGGCAACGCTTTCGAGGGCCGAAAACAGCAACCTCCGGGTCTATGATGCGGTCTGGAACCTGATCGACGAACGGCACTACGCAGCAGGGGAACCGAGTTTCGAAACAGAAACACTGCGGGCGGAATTTCGATCAGCGGCGGAAAAAGCTTCATCTCCGGCTGAACTCTATCACGTCGTTTTCGCCGAAATGCTCAGCCGCCTCGATGAATCGCACATCCAGGCTACGCCAGCAGAGGGCGTGTTCATGCCGCCGGGGAGTTTTCGACCTCCTCCCCCACGGCGGGGGGAAAGCCCCTGGCCGTTTCCACCAGAGCAGGCCGGGCACGGCATGGAGGTCTTCTGGGATGGTGAAAAGGCGGTTGTCGATACCGTCCTGTTAGGCTCGCCCGCAGAACAAGCCGGAATCGAGCCGGGGTCATCGGTTGCCATAACAGACTTCCTCGGTGCTCATCCGGATGAGCCGGGCTCAATGAACGTCGGAACGTTCGCCATCACCGTGCCGGGTCAGGAGACGAAGACTGTAAGGCTTGAATGGCCGTGGACGCAGGTCGCATACGCAGAACGGGCAGCCTATTGCACCCCCGGCGGCGTGATGGTGATCAGGTTCGACGAGTTCTCAAGAAGGAATGTCAGTTGGGCATTGGCGCAGATAGAAGACGCAGGGTCTGGCGGGATCATTCTTGATCTTAGACGAAATGGCGGCGGCAGGATGAATCAGTTCAAACGCCTGGTTGATGTTTTGCTTCTACCGCAAAGCCTCATTGGAACAGAGGTCTCGAGTGACCGCAGACGAGAGCGAATAGCCTCGCCTCGATCACAATCTTACACTGGAAAAATAGCGGTCTTGATCGGCCACTCTACAGCTAGTGCCGCCGAAATGACGGCCCGCGCGATCCAGTTTCATCAACGCGGCGAGGTGATCGGTGAACGATCAGCAGGGGCAGTTCTTGTTTCCCAATATTTTCGTCTCCCTGATGGCGGAAGGCTTCAAGTTCCCGTGCATGAATTTCTCGACCCAGAAGGGATCAGGCTGGAAGGGCGCGGCGTGATCCCTGATCTTCCAGTCTCATCCACACTGGACGATATCCGAAAGGGTAAGGACAGAGCCGTTGAAGTTGCAGAGGGTGTCGTCGGAGCGGGGCAATGCGACATTGCTGCCTGAGGTGAAATCCGCCGGAGGGCGGACATCTCGACAGGCCTGACGTGTGTGTTATAATATCGGACCGCTACCGGAGGTAGGCAGAAATGACGCGCGACCCTGTCACTACGTCTTTGTATGTCGTCGCTCACTCAGTGTTGGGCATTGCCTCTATTGTGGTCGTCCTTTTTTACTTTTTTGGGGATCGGGCCCGCTTCGATACTTGGGTCTACCCCATGTGCATGACGATGTTGTGGGCAAGCAGCTTGGTTGTCGATCGCTTCGTCAAAAGGCGTTCGCGGTCGCGCTGAGGCCGCCAAGGAAAGCTCGCCGAATGTCCGCAATGAGTCGAGATCGGTCATGACCTGGCAGGCGGAAAGCGGACAGCCGGTTGATGGCCTGGAACCGGACTTTCCGAACCGCCGCTGGGGGTGGATAGCGGACATGCTAAACCTGCCCCGCCCCAGCAGACTTGCGTTCGATGCGGCAATCGATGTGCCGTGGCGCATTGACGGAATGGCTGACCAAGTTCAACGGTCATCGGCTGGAGACGTCTATGTTCATGTCTAGCTTGGTTCTTTCACTTGCCCTTTCGGCCCATGTGGAACCGGACCAGTCCCTTTATCCACTCATCAGGTTGCAAGATCACTTGCCGCCAATCACCGAAGACGACCGCTCAGGTGGTGGAGATTCATTCGCCTTCGTGCAGGCCGGAGGCGAGGATGCCCTGCCGATCACTCCTCCCCAGGTTGAGATGACGGCTGGCGAGGATATGAGGCCAATCTCACTCTCCATCGCATTTAACTGGGTTTGGCTTGGCGAGGGCCGAGATCGGCGTCCGGTTTGGTTTGCTCGGTTGCGCGCCGCATACCGGGACAGAGCAATCGAACGCTTTGCGGACTCCCGCCGTTGTGCGGGGGTCGAGCAATCCTTGGCCCAACTGAATGCTCTTCCGGCTTTGGACCCTCGTGTGCCTACGCTTCCGGACCCAGAGGCGACGACCTTCTCGGATTTTGGCAGCTATCTGCACGATAACACCTATCAAATCCGGCTCAGAGGCCTTTTTGCTGGCGGGACCTATACCGACAGGCTTGAGGTCACAGGAGGCTCATCAGCCCCCTTCGCGCCCATCGTCGCCGATAGCCTCAAACGGCTGCTCCCGTGCTGGACTCACTCCCCGCCGCCGAGAGCCTGACTGTCTGTCAGAAGTCCACTTCGGGTCGAGATCGGTCATGACTTCGGCGGCGGAAAAAGGACATTCGCCCCACGACCTGAATGCGGAGGTTCCGTACCGCCGTTAGGGGTGGCAGGCGGAAAGCCTCGGCATGGCTGAGCCATCGTGTCCAGGCGGCCTTCCGGCTTCATTGTCTCACCAGAGCGGCTGTCGCCGTGCGCCTCGACTGGAGCTTAGAAGCCCCGGATTGCCATAAGGACCTCTCTCAACTTGTGGAACACGCTCATACCCAGCACCTTCGTGGCGGTGATGATGACGACGGCAATCAGAGCGGCGATGACGCCGTATTCTATGGCAGTGGCACCGGACGTGTCGTTGCAGAATCTATTGATGAAACTTCTGATCGTAACCTTCTGCGGGTGCAGCATCAGCCTTGGGCCAGGTTCATCATCGATACTTACCATCCTCGCGAAGCTCCCTCGACAGGTGAGCGAGGTAGCGGCCCGCGATTAAGGTTATATCGCCAAACATGGTTATCTCAGAATCTGCCGGGAACGGTTCAAGACGGTCACTCCAGAACTCGCCGGCCTTCCAGCGCTCCGGGACTTCGGCCCGCTGGGCCGCCAAGTCGTAGATCCGTCGCCGCTGCTTCATCACCCACACCCCATCTCCCAAGGACAAGGTAGCGAGTTGCGTTCACCGGTTGAGCCCACCGTCGAAAGCGGACATCGAAATCAGGCCCGAAGGCAGGCATTCCACACTGCCTGAAACCGCCGCCCCCAATCGTCGTCCGGGTCAAACGCAGACCAGGGCTTGCGGCGGCCGGGTCCGCCCCTAGGGTGAACTCACCCAGATTTGACGATGAGTGGAGCGGGACAGAATGCCTTTGATCAGCCTTGTCGCGGCAGTGGTTGCGGCCCATCTGCAGACCGCCGCAGTACAGCCTCTGACGGGGGCCTGGACGGTCGACCTGTCCGCCGATGCCACCCAGCCCTACCTCAAGCCCATGAACCTGCTGCTCGCCGCCGACGGCACGGTCACAGGCGATTTCTACGAGAGCGAGATACTGGCGGGCCGCTGGAAGTCCCAGGCGGGCCGGCTCTGCGTGGCCTTCAGGACAACGGACGGCGTCGGCCCCTACCACACCTCCGCCTGTCTCGTGGGCGACCGCGTTGAAGGACAGACCTGGGCGGAGAACCGGGATTTCGTGTTCATCTGGTCAGCCATCCGGTCGGAACCGGCACCAGTTCAGCAAGGGACGTCCGGATCGGGTCAGGCGACGTCCTCAGCGCCAGTCCGGCAACCCTGAACCGAAGCTCGCACCCTGCATCAGCTCTTCTTGTTGGCCTGAGAGGCTATGATGGCCGCAGCGGACCCGAGCAGCGATCCGGCAAGGGCCACAAAGACCGGCGCACCTTGATCAGTGACGATCATCCAGACCGCGATACCGATCAGGGTCATGGATGCGCCGATCATGATGCCGACCAGCAGGCGTATCGTGGAGGCAGACGGTTTCCGGGACATGGTGGCTCCTGTCAGGAACATCACACTGTGTTGATTCATAACCGGGAACAACACTCTCCCCGATCCGGGGCGCTGAACCTTCGCAAGCGCGTTGACCCTGCCCCGAGTTCCATGAGAGCCGTGCCGTTTCTCGGCGGCCTGTTTCACGAATGCCAGGAACCCGGGGTGCCCGATTACGCGCTCCCGGGCTGATGCCGGCTGGGTCTGAACCGTGTTCATCCCATGGACGATCACACCGCCGACGCCGTCGCGGGGGGCTTTGACGAGAGCGTGGCCAAGGCCGTCAACGAGGTCTGGGCCCAGCCCAATCCGACCCTGGCCGAGATGCAGAACCAGCCGGTGGCTACCGCCGAAGGCCTGCTCCGGACCTTCCGGTTCAACAACCTGCCCTCGACCCAGATCGGGCAGGCGCACGCGGAAATGGGCGGGGCCCTGGCGCACCCGTCCCCTGACATGCCGGCGCGGCGATATGTGGCCTGGTGGGAGGTCCGCAACCAGCGGATGGCTGCGAACATCCGCGCCAGTTTCGCAGACCGCGAAATCGACCGCAGCAGGATGTCTTGCGGCCGGATCAGATTGCGGTTGAGCCACTGGTGCCGGTCATGACCCTGTTGATTTCGGCATAGAGGTCGGCGACGATAATCGGCTTGGCGACATAGCCGCTCATGCCAATGGCCAGGAGTCGCTCACGGTCGCCATTCATCGTGTCAGCCGTCAGGGCAATCACCGGAACCGCTGACCACGGCTTGTTCACATTGCGGATCCTGGCGATCGTCGCTTCACCGTTGAGGACGGGCATGTGAACATCAAGCAGCACGAGATCGAAGCTGCTGGTGTCCAGAAGGCCGAGCACTTCTTCCCCGTTCTCTGCCTCCAAGATCTCGACACCGAGCGGGGCCATCAACAGCGAGACAACCCGTCGGTTGATGGCGTTATCGTCGGCAACAAGCACGCGGGCGTCATTCCGCAGGCCGACGGTCTGCTGGACCGACGCCAGCAGGACCTCCTCGTTCGTCGGGAACTCGCAGCGCTCGATGCGAAATGTCAGCGTAAAGGAAGAGCCCGCGCCAGGTTCTGACTCGAGGGTGATGTCGCCGCCCATGAGGATGGCAAGCCGCCTGGAAATGGCCAGACCAAGTCCGGTTCCACCGTAGCGCCGCTCGATCGAAGCATCGGCCTGGGTGAAGGTCGAAAACAGGCGTTCCTGGGCCGCCAGGGAGATGCCTATCCCCGTATCGGTTACGCAGATCGATATGACCTCGCCGCGGGTGCCATCTCCGTCGACGGTCACTTGAACTCTGACTTCCCCCCCGCTTGTAAACTTGACTGCATTGGAAACGAGGTTTCCCAGGCATTGGCGGACACGCATGGCGTCAAAGCGCACACAGGCAGGCAGATCGGTACCGAACACGATCTGCAGCCTTGTTCCCTTTTCTGCAGCCTGAGTTTCAAACAGCCGGGTCGCGGCTGTCACGGCAGCCTTGAGGTCTCCTGGCTCGGGAATGATTTCGATCTTGCCGGCTTCGATCTTGGAGAGATCGAGAACATCGTTGACGATCGTCAGGAGCAGATTTCCCGATTCACGAATGTCAGCGACCAGCGACTGTTGTGAACCACTCAGATTGGTCGCTTCGAGAACCTGTGCCATTCCCATAACGCCGTTGAGCGGTGTCCGGATTTCATGGCTCATATTGGCCAGAAACTCGGACTTGGCCCGATTGGCCATGCGAGCTTCAGACAGCGCGCTGTCCAGCTGCCTCTGCGTCGATTTCAGCCGGGCACTCATCATGCTCGCGAACGCGACGCCCGGGCAAGCCGCCGAGAACGAAGTCAGCGCTGCGATCGCGCCCACAGTGAGGACAAGTCGAGGGTCATCCTGCCAACCGAGCCCGATTTGCAACAGAAGAGCCAACCCCGCGGCGAACACTGTACTGAAGGCCGTCAGCAGAATGACAAGGATGATGCTCAACACGCGTCGGTCAGCGGTCTCTGAGACACGCAGGAGCTTTTCAAGCCAGGCAGGTGTCGCTGACCACATGAACTTCAACTCGCGCAATCACGGCTTACTGGGGAAACAGGGTTAGCATAGGCGACATTGAGCCTGCGTAAAATCACCCGTTTCAGAACCGGATCGGGCTTTCCAGGCCCTCGGAAAGTGATGGACGACCCGACACACAGGCGACGCCTGAAGCGACCGACTTCGACCCTCATCATCGCCGCCCGAGAGCGTGCGCAGCCAGCTTCCACCAGCGGTGCGAAGTGCACCCTCGATCACCGCCCCCGCGCAAGCTCCGGCAGCCATCTCGATAGCGGGCGTGCCTGTGTCCAGAGGTCGCCGGGCCCATCGGTCAAAGGCCCTACCGCCGAACGTCGATCTCGGGGATTATGGTGGGCTTGGGTTCAGAACGCCGTTAACTCTGTGATCGAGGGGGAGCCATGACTGAGACACGCAAACCGGGCGACGAGCTTGCCGAAGACTTCCTGGGCTTCGCACGCCGTGAGGTCGTCACCGCCAGAGACCTCGTGCTGCGACCTTCAATGGTTCTGCGGGCATGGATGGAGGCCGGTCCCGAGGGAGGGGGTGCCTATGCCCGCCCGCTGCGCCTGTACTTCGGGCTCAATGCCATCCTGATGTTGATCCTGTTCCTGCAGGGTGGTGCCGGCTTCATTCTGGAGGGTATGCCCCCTGCAGTGATGGACCCGCTCATCGAACAATCGGGCAAGTCGCGGGACGCTTTCATCGCGGACGGTGACGGCTGGATGACCCTGGTCATGGTGCCCCTGCTGTCAGCCTTCTATGCGTTCGCATCGGCTCCACTGCTTCGTCTGTGGGACAAGGAAGATCTGGGATGGCGTCGAGGGTTCCGTGCCAGCTTCGCCTGGCTCTGCGGCTGGACCGTTCTGATGCTTCCCGTCTCCTGGTGGGCCTACGGCACGGGGCCCCAGGCGGCGATGGTATCCGTTGCCGTCATGTTGCTGGGCATAATTGCCTTCGTTCGCATGGGCCATGGACGCTGGTTCCAGTCGCGTTTTGTTGGCGTATTCAAGGGCTTTTCCCTGATGCTCGCCGTGCAGATCGCGGCAGCCATCGGCGGGGTCCTGGTCGGCATGGTCGGCGTTGCCGGAGCCCTGATCAGTCCTTGAGGACGGGGTCTGCGTGAACGGTCCGGCACGCTCGAGACCGCCTGTCTGTAGCGGCTCCCCCCCCTTGTTCTCTTGTTCTCTTGTTCTCTTGTTCTGCGAATGCAGGTGGTTAACCTGAAACGGAGTCACGCTGTTGTCTCCGCCTCCCTGAGCGTTTTTGGCTCAGCACCAGCATGTTCGGGAACGTCCGCTCCGGGTCGGACTACGGCATTGGCCTCAGGCCCGAAGGCGGACATTGCCGCAAAGGCCCGGAAGCGGCCCTTCCGAACCGCCGCTGAGGGTGGAATGGGAACATTGACGCGCACTACGTCGAGGTTAACGCTGTGGCATGGCCCGCCACCGTTTCTTTCTGCTGACAGCCTTAGGGATCGGAGTCGTCGTGCTTTGCGCGTTTCTGGCTGACGAACGAAACCGCATCGCCGTGTTCAGTCTGCACGTGTCCTCTCCTCCCGGCACGTCAGTCCTGGGAGTAAGGCCCGGACAAACGACCCAATCGGCTCTAGCCAGGCTGAACGCGAAGGGCATCAAGAGCGAGGCTCTCTCTGGGCCGGAGGCAGCAGATTTTTGCCCTCAACCGCACGCAGAACAATCGAAATACATGATCTTCGATGATTCATGGAGAATGAGTATGGGCTGCATTTATTCGTCTGAAGGCAGGGTCGTTCGCATTGATTATTTTTCGGTCGCTTTCATGCTGTGACGAGGCTGCGGACCTCGCTAAGTCGACGTCAGACCGGATGCGGCTGATGTCCAGAATGGGTCGAGATCGGCCATGCCCCGGCAGGCCGGAAAGTCGGAAAGACTGGAGGCATTGAATGCGTGGCATGGGGATCGTGCTGGCGGCGGTTTGTATTGCAGCCGCGCTTCTTGCGGGAATCCTGGCTTCTCAGCGCAGGGCACTTTTCGACCCGGCTCTCAGCCACGACAGTCATCCGTGTTCATGGCCTGGAGCTAACCAGTCAGGCCCTTTGGACCCAGAGTTCGATAACTGGTTCGGCGGCCCGCTCAGACGAGCAGATGAGCCCTCGCTGTTCCGCAAATCGAATGCCAAGACATCGCCGATGACGATAAGGCTCACGTTTATTCCGTCATGGAGTGAGCCGCTGATCGTTCGCATTGATGACGTCCACGGCTCGCAGCCCCGCCTGACTGCGTTTCGTGACGAAGGGCAGGTCAGGCCGACCGCCGCGAACAAGCTGACGCGCGATCTTTCAAGAGAAGATGTTGCATCGGTTCGCGCCATTCTGGCTTCGACCAACATCCTGTCGCTACAGCCGGACTCGTGCCTGTCTGGTCCTGATGGCGTCATTTATTTGATCGAGGTGACAGGTCCGGACGGCTACCGGTTCATAAACCGATGGGGCATCTCCGAGGGGCCCGTCTATGATCTGGCCAATCAAATGTATCGTCTCACTGGGTGGGCGAATGGATCGCAGGGCCCTGACCGCCAAGCAGTCATGTTCTGACACCGATGCCCAGATCGACGCCTACCCGACGCCGCCCCTCGTTTCGAGAGCCGCACGCAGGACTTTCAGGCGGCTTCTCAACACCCACGCACCTATCATCCAATAGGTCATCAGGAGGAAAGTCCCCACGGCCTTGTGGGCGGCAACCTTGGGCGTCCCTTCCTCCAAAGCCAGAAGAGCCATCGAGGCGAGCCACAAGGACGTGAAATAGCTGAAGATCAGTGCGAACCCGACGAGGACGATCACACCCTCCAGCACCCCTCCGGAGCCCTTCACTGCATTACTGCCTAACGCGAGGATGGGGACGCAACTGACGCCGATTTCGGCGATGTAGAATATCCAGTCACGTCTTGTGCCGACTGTTTTCGTCTTGGAGAGCACAAGCCGTGATCCCCTGTAGATGCCGTGCGCCCATCCCAACGGAAGCAGCAATCCGCAGACCGACAACATGGCCACCGCGACCATCGTGCCAGTGCCGCCGTTTAACGTCAGCGCAGGGGCGATGAACACGGTCGCGGCAAGTGCGACGAACCAGATTGGGTGGATGAATGCGAGCTTTATGGGGAGGGGCATAGCCGATACTCGGTCGGTTGATGAATGACTTCAACGGGTCGAGTGCGGACATGACCTGGCAGGCGGCGAGCGGACCTTCAGAACCGCCGCCAGGGGTGGTGACCGGACGCCACGCCATTAGCTCTTCGAGTGGTCTGCGCGGCGGACGACTACTATGCAAATCAGGCCAGCAACTATTGCAGCCTGGGTGGCCAAGAGGCGGGCTCCGTCATTTAAGGAGCCAGCAAGCCCCAAACCCATCGCCACGCCAAGAATCGTATCCATGGACCTGCGCCAATGGGTCATCGCCGAGGTTCCTTCCGTCATTGAAGCTTAGCCAACAACTAACCCCTTGGTGGCAACGTTCGCAATCGGTCCGACCACGACATCGGCATCCCGCCGAGGCCCAGACGTCCTGACTCCCTAAGCCTGGGAATCGGGCCTCATGAGCCTTTGCAGCCATGCCCGCACAAGGCACTATCGGCATATGGGTGAGGCTGAAGACAAAACGTCATCTACGTTCGTTCAGCGCGTCTCAAGCGGGCGGCTCCACGCTGGTGCCACCATAATGAACCCCCGCTTTTGGAAACCCGACCTCAAGGCTGATGACGGCCCAGGACTCGTCCTGGCCTCTGTCCTCGTGGGCACCTTCCTTCTGGAGATGGTTTCCGGCGGCCCCATTGCTTGGGGTGTGTCCTCGCAGGCCCTCAGAGAAGGTCGCTGGCATACGCTCGCCGCCCACATGGTGGCGCACGGCGGGATCGTCCATCTCTTGATGAATCTGGGTGCATTGTTAGCACTGAGCCCCGTCGTAATCTCGCGGCTTGGAAACGGCCCAGCCGGTTGGGTCCGGTATGGGGCTTTGCTGGTCTGTTCTGGCCTGCTCGGCGCAACGGCCTACCTCGTCCTTCATCTGGATGGGACCATCCCTCTGATCGGCGCATCAGGTGCCATCTGTGGTTTGTGGGGCTTTGCGGCGCGTGTGGAAGCTGACGGCAGTTTCGCGCCACTTTTCTCCAAAAGAGCCGGTCAAAGCACCTGGGCCTTCGCAAAGGCCAACCTCATATTGTTCCTGCTCTTTTTTGTAGTGATGTGGGGCACTGGCACCGGCAGCGGACTGGCGTGGGAAGCTCATCTGGGCGGTTTTCTGTTTGGCCTTCTGGTTGGTCCGGTGTGGGGACCGTCAACGCTCCCTATCGCTCCTTTCCATGAAGGCGACACGGACACAGCGGATCGTCCATAAAGGGTCGGAACGCGACAATGGCCTCAGGCCCAGGATCAGACCCTGGGCTCGGGTTCCTGGATCAGGCCTTCTGAACCGCCGCTGAGGGTGGGTAGTGGACCTCCGAGGCTAGAATGACGGGACGAGAATGCCACGGATATTGGCGGTCAGCCGATATACAATCCCGTGGCTATGCCAGCGATCACACCGACGACCAATCCAATCAGTGCGATTTTCGCTGGGGGACTTAACGAGGCCGTTGGCTTTGAAGAGCGTTTTTCCATAGTTGAAACTTAAAGCGGGGCTCGGCATCCATGCAATGGTCGTTGTGCCTTGAATATCCGCTTCGGGTCGGTCCACGACAATGGCGTGCGGTCCAGGACCAGACATTCGCCCGACGACCCGGAAGCGGACCTTATGAACCGCTATGGGGGGATGACGGTGCCGTGTCAGCGTCGCAGAAGGACGAGGTTCATGACGGTCGTGCTCAATAGACGGGAGCGGACTTCTGGGATTAGCTTTGCCCCAACACGGAGGTGAGCATGAGACACTTGATTTTTGCAGCGTTTGCGACGCTTGCGCTTGGTTCGATCGCAACGGCTGCGGAACCGCTGAACGATCTCTCGGGACGTCAGATGACTGTCGTCGATCAGCAAGGTGAACGGACCATTATCCGGTTCGAGTCAGAGGGTCTTGTGCGCGTTACAACGGCAGCAGGAGATGCGACCGGTCGTTGGAAGATCGCAGATCGCGAACTCTGTTTCGAGTTCGAAGGTCAGGAACCCGACTGCTGGCCTTGGGACGGGACTATGCCGGAGGGGACCGCCGTCCCCGCCTACAATGGCAATGGACCATTTGTACTCGTGACACTGGAGCCTAAGCGAGACGCGGAACCCTGAGGCGCGTCAGGCGATGGCTGGTGCCCAAGTCTGCCAGGGGTCGATAGCTGATTGCTGGCGGTTTTTGGCAGACGGACATTTGCCCGCTGAAGGACAAGTTGGAGGGCGTTCGTGGACTTGAACCACGGACCTGCGGCTTAAGAGGCCGCCGCTCTGCGCGTCTGAGCTAAACGCCCGTCTCAACTTGATACCGGCCAGTTGGCCCAGGCTCGACCTTGCATGGTCCGTGCCGGTCGGGCGGTCGGGCGGTCGGATCGCAAATGTCAGCTTTGGGTCGAGATCGGTCATGCCGTGGCAGGCGGAAAGCGGACATTCGCCCGACGACCCGAAAGCGGACCTTCTGAACCGCCGTCATGGGTGGGAAGAGGACATCCGACTAAGGGGTGAGCGGCGGAGACTCTTCCTTTCCCATACAGTGGTCGATGGCCTATTGGAGCTTGGAGCACAAACCAGCGAGTGATCATGGACTATCTTCGCAGCGCAAACTTCGGCGGTCTGTTTATTGTCACGTTTGCCGTAGCGGCAACGTTCCAGGTTGTGATGGCTGTTCTGGGCATCCTTTTAGCCGTTCTGTCGCCTGGGCTTTTTCAAATGAACGGCGTCCCCGCTACGTCGCCCGCAGAAGCCTTCGGAACCCTTCTGTTTCTCCTCGCCTTGTTTCTGGTCATGAACGCCGGAATATCTGCCGTAGGAGCCCTGTGTTGGCTGCTCGTCAGAAAGGTCATCCCCAGCAATTCGAAGACCCAATAGGCCGTGATAAGGTTAGGGGGTCGCAATAGGGTTTCTGTTCTCGTCTGGCAGAACCAGGACATTGGCTTCCGATCAGAAAGCGGATGTGGTGAATATCAGCAAAGGCAGGAAACCTAACGCGCCCAGATATCGTCGGCCACGGGTCGGACCGCGACATCGGCGGCAGACCCAGGATCAGACACCGGGCTTGGGTTCCTGGATCAGATGCCCTGAACCGCCGGTATGGGGTCGAGAGCAGGCCTTACCGGGGGTGCTCTAAAAGGGCGGACTAGACGAGCCCAAAAAGGTCTTTGCCGCCACGGTCGCCGACAGCCAGAGCAATGAAATGGCGAGAATGATCCATCTCCATCGCGACTTGTTTTGGAACGCCACCAGCGACGCATAGAGGAGCCCAACGAACGGTCCGAATGTGAAGAACCCAATCCAGAAGTCGCTCAAGACGAACCGCCTTCTCGCAAGGGCAGGCGCACCCGGTTAGCTCCGCTCGCTGCCAAATTCAGGGGTCGCTGCGACTGTAGCTTCACAGACCGTCCGTCTTCTGACGCGCCGTCGTTTGCATTGGCCTTCAACGCTAGGTCTTTTCCTGCCGTGTAACCGCCGAAAGTTATAAAGATAAAAGTAATCAGCCATTTGCTCTTCGCAAGCCACGAGTTTGTAGAAACGCACAACATTACATTTCACTCCTCTCGCAACAGACTGAACGTTAGCTTGGATGACGCGTCATGTCCGCACCAGAGTGGACCGAGACATCGGCGTCAGGCCCTGCGCCAGACACTGGGGTTGGGTTCCTGGATCAGACGCCATGGAAAATGGGAATACACAGCGAGCCGTTGACGGAGGCGAAACCCCCGGCCCACAGCCGATGCGGTCACATCAGCCTCAAAAGACCAGCCATCCTAGATTGCGGGGTATTTCACGCCAGCAGCAACGAATGCTCTTTCTGACCCGAAAAGCGGCGTGACGCGGTTTCGAACGCATTCCGGATCATCTGCACAAACAGGACCGGGCAATTTGCGGCCCAAAAACTCTTCAAGCTCTATCTGACTGGGAAGCCAGGTCTCGATTTCACGTTTATATTCAACTGTCTTACAGTCAGGCCCCTCGACTACGACGACGTCATACGGTTTCAATGTTCGCATTTGTGATCGCCAAAACTCGGTATCCGCCCCGCTTTTTTGATAAACAAAATCCATCGCGCCCGCAGCTCCTTCACCACAAAAAGGTCCGGTTTCACCAGCTTCCCGCAACAGGTGTTGTTCGAGAAGCGGATTGCCGTGGAACCCAATGATAGAGTTCCTTGAATAGGAAATTTTGGCGGTGGAAGGAAAAATAAACTCCGCACAAGACGAAAGGCAGAACCTACCGATTTCTACTTCCAAGTCATTTTGCTGGATCAACAATGCAATCAGAATCGACGCTCTTCCCCTCCCGCCTTCAGAAGTAATGATGAGTTTTCTTGGCCCAGTTGTGGGTTCTTCAAGCCAAAGCTCCACTTCGGCTACAGTCTCAGTCGTTATCTCTTCATCAATAACAAATTCATTGCCGTTTAATGATTTCCCGGTGACGTTGGCACAACTAACCTGAAAGAAAAAGGCCGCCAGAATCACGTTTCTAATATAGCGTTTCATGTTCCCCACTTTGTTCAGAAAAAATAACTGCCCAAAAAACGCCCCCAAAGTGACCCGCTCAGACCCGCGCTACTCGTTGTGCCACTTCATCGTAAAGGGCCTCTTGAGGCTATCATTGTCACTTTAAACGTGTCTGAGGCCGAGCCAATAACGCGTGTCGATTGGCCACACGGGGTCGGACCGCGAAATCCGGCGGCAGGCGCAGGACCAGACGCTGGGGTTGGGTTCCTGGATCAGACGCCCTGAACCGCCGTCATGGGTTGGGAGCGGAAGTTGACAGGGCAAGCGGCATCGAGTCAGGATTTCTAATGAACTGGACTCTCGTCTTTCTGCTCGCCGCAGGGGTGGCGGCTGCGATTTGGCCCGACCGGTTCGCTTTGCCTTCAGCCAGTCTGCGTCGCAAACGGTTGGAAGCTATCGAACACGGCGCGGCTGAAACCTGCTTCGAAGAGCGGCGAACCCTCCTGGCGTATCAACCGACGCAAAGGTTTCTGCTTTTGTGGCGCGTCATCGGGACCGTTGTCGCATTAACCGCAGCCACATTATTGGTGATTGATCGACGCCACGCAGCCGAGGAAAACAAGGCGCAGGTGGTGGCTGAAGAGGCGTTATCAGAAGCACGCTTAGCCGTCGCGGAGGCGCGAACCGGAAATGCAATGGCTCGACAGGACGCAGAGGTAGCAGTCTCTCGGGCCGAAGATGCCGTCAAAGAGTGGAAGCGCGTAGCCGATTAACGTCCGCACCGGGTCGAACCACGACATCGGCCCCTCCCCCGAAACCGGCCCCTGGCCCACTCGCCCTCAACCCGGCCGCGCTTGCAAAATGGGGCGACAGCAGGCGGTTCGAGACCGTCTATCGCCCGGCCCCCGGAGTGCCGGCCTGGGGAGCGGCTACGTGCGGAGGGCAGGTCGGGAGGGTGTCGTCCGAGCGCCGCAGCCCCCCGACAACCACCTGGATCACCGGCTCGGGCCAGTGCTCATAGCTGACCAGGCCGGGCGGCACGCTACACACCGACGTCGCTTCGGGGCCCCGCGCCTGTCCGCCCACGTACCGCACGACAAATCCCGAATAGGCGAGGCCTTGAGCCTGACCATTCTCGACCTTGAGCACCGATCCGAAATCCTCGCGGGCATGCAGGCCGAACCTCAGGGTACCTGGCTCTGCCCCGTTGATCGTCCCCGTCGATCCGGCCGCCGGCGGCAGCACATCTCCGACCCGGATCCGGTCGACGCGCACCAGGTCATAGGTGCCATCGGCATTCAGCCTCAGGGTGGCGCGTTCGCCCGCGGCAACATTCAGCGTCCCCTGGACGAAGGCGGAGGTCCGGCCCCTGAACTGCTGCGGCGTGGGCGGATAGGCAGCCGGAGCGTCCTGAACGGCCATGACGGAAACCAGGGCGAGAAAGAACATGGCGCGCTCCGGTTGCGTGACATCTCCTGTAGCGCACGCGACCGGCCCCGGGTCAAGCTGGGCAGCCAGCGGATTTTCGGCCCTTGACGGCGACCACTGTCCCCCGGATCGGACACCGGACCTGGCCCGGATCAGCACCCGCGTCCGGTCCGGGTGGAATCAGCCCTTCAGGTATCGCTTCGATCTGTCTTCGAAGGCTCCCGCAGTGTCGCCTTGGGCGGCCGGGTGAAGCGAGCCGGCGTGCAGGTTCCGTTGAACTCACCGCCCTGCCAGAAGGACCGGATCGTTCCCTCGTTCCGGTCCAGGCGAACATTGTTGGCAAAGAGGTAGTATTGCGAAGTCACGGCTTCGATCCGGCTGAGCGTGGCCTCATTGCATTCATCAATGTAGCACCAGGTTTGAGAGCCCAGATCCACGCTCAGACGGACGGTCCGGTCGACCTCTGGCCGACCTTCCTCGCTCCACGGACCCCGGCAGACGAGATCGAACCGTGTCGGGTCACTCTGGCAACCTGCCAATGCAACACATGCCAGGACGACAAGGCGACGCATGGTTTCCCCTCTGAGATGACGAACCCGGCGGGAGACCCCCCTTTCGCCTGCGGCAGTCCACCCCTGGCCATCGCAGACCTCTATTGATCCTTGTGAGGCCAGCCCGCAAGGCGTCGCGCCAGCCGAACCGCCCATCCCCCAAACCGCACATGAATACGGCCCCGCTGGCGACAGCGGGGCCACACCGTAGGCCCGGAGGGACTCGAACCCCCAACCAGACCGTTATGAGCGGTCGGCTCTAACC
>QBLX01000053.1:3664-17406 GCA_003241825.1 Alphaproteobacteria bacterium | reverse complement strand
GGCATCCATCGTGTCCATGCGGGTCGGCCCCATCAGCCCCGCCCACGCCCGAACGACTGCGGCCTGGGCGGACGGCCTGTCCTCGAGACGATGGTAAAAATCCGGGATTCGTTCTCCGGTAGCTGGGGCCTTCAGGGCCTGTATCAGCAACCGGTCAAGATCCAAGTCGACGGAAAGGCGGCCTGATAATTCGAAATCGACTGATCGGTCAAATCTGTAACAATATAGAGCGTCTATTCGATCTATTCGCTCTCGGTCTCGTAAAGCATAAATAACCTGAAAACTGGTTTTTTTTAACATTTTCAACAGAACAAAATGTAGCTCGACGAAGAGATAGGAGTATTATTCAGAAATAGAAATCAGTTCTTTGTTCCTGAAGTATATTCTTATCGTCCTGATAGTGGGTTCTTCAGATCGACTTTCATCAAGGAAATCATCCCACATTGCCCGATCCATGCCTGAAATCGCAAGGGCCGCAACATCCAGATTGCAAGTCAATCTCACGGTGATGGGCGCGACCAGCGAAGAGACGGCAACCGAAACAGATTCCATCTGATTGTCTGGCAAGGCCGCGCCTTCCAACTGCAGATGAATCACATTGATCGTTGGCGTCTTGTCCCCATTCTGCGAAGACGAAACGCCGAACTCGTACCGCTTTGCCTGACATGTGAATGAATGCTGTGATGTAGAGTGCTCAGCAACGTATTCATCCATAAAAAATGGGAATTCCTGACCTGGCGCATATTCGTGAAAATAGTCCATTCGTGAATCCTAGACCTAATCAAGTTGAGTTTCTATTCTTCCGTCAGTTGATATTTTGAAAACCGTGAGAACATTTCTGTCCGTGTCTTCCTCTAGATCTGACTGCAATATTCCGCGCACGAATAGAACGAGATCATCATTATTATTGAGACATGAGGCGTTCCACGAAGAAATTGACCGATAACGCGATATTGCCGATTGGAACTCAATAAGATCAGGACCTGTTGAATATGAGGTCCCGCTCATCAGTGATAAAATTTCTGGATTAGATATACTGTCGACCTTTAGGTAAATTTTGTATTCAATTTTTCTACAGCCATACTCATACGATGTAATCGATTCAGTTGGTGGGTAAAATTCGCTTCCCGTAGAAATTTCTTGCGAAAATGCCACTATTAAATAGGTCGTGATTAGTAACATTGCGGTCTCGGATCGTCCAAAGAAGGTGGGAGTTCGCGCCCGTTGATCTTTTGCTGAATGCTTAATGACTCGTAAATTAACCGATCATCGTAATCGAACTCTCTCATTTCACCGTTTGTGTCGACAATGTAATGTCGAAAGACTCCCGGGTCTGCGCCTAAGCTGATGAGAATTTGTGCAGCAGCCCAGTCTGCATCAGAAGGGTATCTATTTAATCTCTCCTCGTCCTCAGTCCGACCATAGTAGTCTCTATCATGGTTATGAACTAGGCCCGTAATATTTCCCGTTGGATGTCCTTGGCTGATTAACCAATTGACAGCAGCGCTCACATTTGCGCTCCGATCCGTTCCCTCAAACAAGGGAGACGTCATTATAATGCCTCTCGAGTCCCTGAATATCAAGGCAACATGCTCTTTTCGATGGTCATTGGGGTCTTCCTTGATTGCATCTCGAAGACGCAAAGCTGCATTGTCAGAGGCTGCGTCACAGAACTCGAAGATGGGATCTGGATCCCGATAGTCGTCTTGATTCGTATCGTGACCGTCCCATCCGCCATAATCTCCGTCATTGTAGACTTGGCCAGGTGTTCGTGGGTTGGCGGTAACCACGATCTCGTCCACCGTAGTTTCGCCTTCGGTAAACAAGGGGGTCAGCCAATCATCGCTGTCGCTCTTCAAGTCCGCTACGAGTCCATCTTCGGCACCCGGCAGAACAAAGGGGTCGTCCATCAACTTAAGCGGGGAATGGTCCTCGGCAGGTGGGAGGACTTGAGCGTCACTCCAGCAGTCATCCACAATCGAAGGCGGTGCAGTCTGGATGTCGGAGAATGACAAATCGTCACCCATGGGCTGGTATTCTGTATAAACAGAAAGGACACCGTATCCCAATTCATCATACATTGCCCTGCCTCCAAAGTTGTATACCCATAAATATGGCTATCGGTGTCGAGTCATTCGAATTTCGCAACTCAAGGTAATTTATCTGTCGCCCGTCGGCCGCTCACCAGCCGCCCCGCTTGAACCGCAGGCCATCCCGGCTTATTGCGTCAGCCGAACAGGAGCTTCCCATGCTGGCCCTCTATATCATCCTCGGTTTCGTCGCCGTTCTCGCCCTGATCAATTTCATCGAGTTCGGCCGGGTTGACTGACACGCGTCCGCGCTCCGGCGCGGCCCTCGTCACCGGGGGCGGCAAGCGGATCGGGCGGGCCATCTGCCTGAAGCTGGCCGGGGCCGGGTTCGACGTAGCCATCCATCATCGCGGATCTGACGGGGCGGCCGAGGCGGTCGCTGAGGAGATCCGCGCGCTCGGACGCCGGGCAGCCGTGGTCCGGGCCGATCTGACCGTCGAGGCCGAGGTCCGCGGCCTGGTCCCCGCAGCCGTCGCCGCCCTCGGGCCGCTGGCCGTGCTGGTGAACAATGCCTCTGTGTTCGAGGACGACCGGGTCGGGACCCTCGCCCGCGACAGCTGGGACAAACATATCGAGACCAACCTGCGGGCGCCGCTGGTTCTGTCCGAAGCCTTCGCCGCCCAGGCCCCCGACGGTTCCGCCATCGTCAACCTGCTGGACCAGCGGGTGCTCAAGCCGGACCCCCGCTTCTTTTCCTATGCCCTGTCGCGCAATGGCCTGTGGTGGGCGACCCGGACCCTGGCCCAGGCGCTCGCGCCGCGCATCCGCGTCAATGGCGTCGGGCCGGGCCCGACCCTGCCGTCGATCCACCAGACCCGGGCCGATTTCGATGCAGAGGCCGCCGCGGTTCCCCTGCAGCGCGCAGCCACCCCCGAGGCCGTGGCCGATGCCGTCGCCTGGCTGGTGGACGCCGACCTCGTGACCGGGCAGATGATCGCCGTCGACGGGGGCCAGCATCTGGCCTGGCAGACCCCCGACATTGTGGATGAAGCGTGATGACCTCCCCCAAGGCTGGCCTGGCCGCCTTTCCGACCCTGACCTCCGCCCGGCACGAGGGTCTGACCGTCTTCGTGCGGGGCCTGGCGATCGAGGCCGGCATCGGGATCCATGACCATGAGATCGGCCGGCTGCAGACCTTGATCATCGACGTGACGCTCGAGATGGGTCCCCAGGCCGTCACCCGTCTGGCCGACACCGTGAACTACGAGACCATCGCCGAGGCCGCGCGCGCCATCGCCGCCGAGGGGCATGTCGGCCTCGTCGAGAGCTTTGCCGAGCGGCTGGCGCTGGCCGTTCTGGCCGATGATCGGGTGCGCCGGGTCACTGTGCGGATCGAGAAGCCCGGTGCCCTTGACGGTGCCGTGGCCCCCGGCTGCGAGGTCGTCTTCGGCCGGTGACGGTTGCGCCGGACGACCGGTCCGGCCATTGTTCTCCTGTCCAACCCGATCTGCCGCCAGGCGCGGCCCATGAGGCATTCGATGGCCGAAACCGGCGATCACGACGATCATGACGACCAGATCGGCTTCGCCTCTGCGGCGGCGCTGGCCGGGCGCATGCGCGAGCCCGCGCCACCGGTGCAGGCCGACCCCCAGCCCCTCCCGGCCTGGGCCGTGGAGACGCCCGTCTTTGCGACGGCAGCCTCACGCGTGCCGCCCGTTCGCCCGGCCTTTGGACGTGCAGACGCCCAGCCGGTGGCCATGCCCGATGGCGCAGTCAGCCTGTTTGCGATCTATGTGCTGATCCTGTTTGCCGTGCCGACCTTCGGGGCTTCGGCCCTGCTGGCGCTCGCCGCCGTCATGACCCGCCAGCCTCCGGAAGGGGCGCTGGCTGCCAGCCATTTCGTCTATCAGAAGCGCACCCTGCTGACGGCCGCAGCGGCCGCTGTGCTGGGCGTGCTGATGATCGTCATCAACCTCGGTGTCTTCGTCCTGTTCACCATGGCCCTTTGGGTTATGGTACGCGGGGCGGTCGGTGTATTCCGGCTCAAGGCAGGCCAGCCGATATCAAAGCCGCTGGGCTGGTGGATCTGAAGGAAGCGACATGACCAACGAACCGATCTTTCAGCCTGGCCGTGACGGTCAGGGCAAGCCCGCCGCCCTCATCGCCTGGGTGCTGTTCATCCTGTCGATCCCCAGTGCCAACATCCTGGTCCTGGTCGGACTGGTCTTCTCCTACGCGGCCCGCGGCTCGGCGACCGGCATCGCTCGCCAGCACCTGGAGGCCCAGATCAGCCTCTTCTGGTCGGTGTTCTTCTGGACGATTGCCCTTTGGGTGCTGATCGGAATCAGCTTCGTCATGTCGTTCGTGCTGATCGGCATCCCCTTCCTGATCGTCTTCTGGGTGCTGTGGTTCCTGCTCAGCGTCTGGTTCACGGTGAAGAGCGTGATCGGCCTGCTCAATCTGGTGTCAGACAAGCCTGCGTGATCGCGGGAACAGCGCCTGCACCCGCAGGTTCAGGACGCGCGGCCCTGTGACGGCCGCCTGCAAACCTGGATGATCCGATGACCGATCTGCGCGACGTGACCGCCAACCACCGTTTCGAACAGGGTTTCACCGATGAGGGTGGCACGCTCCGGACGGTTCACGCCGACTATCGCACCCACGGTGACACCCGCGCCATCCTGCATGTCGAGGCCGATCCGGCCCTGAGGGGCAAAGGCGCTGCGGGCCAGTTCATGCAGAGCCTCGCCAACCATGCGCGTCGTGAAAAGATCCGTCTGGACCCGCACTGCAGCTATGCCGTTGCCTGGTTCCGTCGTCATCCGGAGGCCGGCGACGTCCTGGTGTCTAGCGATTGACCCGCGACATGATGGCTTCCAGCGTCTCGGCCTTGGCTGTCAGTTCCTCGGACAGGCGCGCGGCCAGTTCCCGGGCCCCGATCGCATAGGCGTCACCGCCATTGGCGATTTCGGAAGCCAGCGCAGCGGCCGACAGCAGTGTGGCTTCCAGCTGGTCGACCTGTTCCGCCGCGAGCGCCTTGGCTTCGGCCTGCAGGCGTTTGACACGCTCGGCTGTCGTGATCGGCGCGCGCATCAGGTCATAGACCTCGCTTTCCGGCGAGATAAGCCTCAGCGGGCTATCGGGTTTGGCACTGGTCGTCATGACGGAATCCTTCTGGCAGGGTGAGGATGGGCGCGCTGCGATGGAAAGCAACGGGCCGCGAGTGTGGAAGACGCCGCCGGAACACGAGTCGGTTGTCGACTGTGGCCGATACGCATCGGGAACTGTGCCAATCCTGGACCTTCCAGGCTGACCCGTGGCTGAACGCCGTTCGACAGCCTTTGTTCATTCGTAAAAAAGGCCTGTCGGCTTGCGCCCCGCTGCGGCTTGAGACACGACAGCGCAATGGCTGATGACGCACTCCCCTTCCGCACTGCTCCACAATCCCCGATCCGGTCCGACATGACCGTGCCCCGTCACGACTGGACCCTTGACCAGGTCGAGGCCCTGTTCGCGCGCCCGTTCATGGAACTGGTGTTCGAGGCCGCCACCGTGCATCGCGCCCGCTTCGACCCGTCCGAGGTCCAGAAGAGCCAGTTGCTGTCGATCAAGACCGGCGGCTGTGCCGAGAACTGCGGCTACTGCTCCCAGTCCGCGAGTTTCGACACGGGGCTGAAGGCCGAAAAGCTGATGGACGCCACCGCCGTCATCGCCGAGGCCATGGCGGCCAAGGCTGGCGGAGCCTCGCGCTTCTGCATGGGTGCCGCCTGGCGCGAGCTGAAGGACCGCGACACCCCGAAACTGGCCAGCATGATCGCGGGCGTGAAGGCCCTCGGCCTCGAGACCTGTGCCACGCTCGGCATGCTCACGGCCGACCAGGCGCGTCAGCTCAAGGACGCCGGCCTCGACTACTACAACCACAACCTCGACACCGGCCCGGAATACTACACCCAGGTCGTCACCACCCGGACCTATCAGGACCGTCTCGACACCCTCCAGCATGTGCGTGATGCCGGGATGAGCACCTGCTGCGGCGGGATCGTCGGCATGGGCGAGAGCCGCCGCGACCGCGCCAGCCTGCTGCATGCCCTGGCCACCCTGCCCGAACATCCCGACAGCCTGCCGGTCAATGCCCTGGTGCCGGTCACCGGAACGCCGCTGGGCGAGCGGGTGCTGAAGACGGGCGAGATCGATCCGATCGAGTTCGTCCGCACCGTCGCCGTGGCCCGGCTGGTCTGTCCGGCGGCCATGGTCCGCCTGTCGGCGGGTCGCGAGACGATGAGCCCGGAAATGCAGGCTCTGTGCTTCCTCGCCGGGGCCAACTCCATATTTGTGGGCGGTCGCCTCCTGACCACCCCGAACCCGGAGCAGGACGAGGACGCCAGACTGTTCGCCCTGCTGGACCTCAGGCCGATGCCGGTTGAAGGTGCCACAGCCTGACGGGAGGCGCGAGACGGTGACGATCCCGCTTCCAAATCCTGCCACGCGGGGCTAACCCTTGGTCATGAAACTCGCATCTCTGAAGCACGGCCGTGACGGTCGCCTGGTCGTCGTCTCCAAAGACCTGAACTGGTTCACCGACGCCTTCCTGATCGCCCCGACACTGCAGGCGGCCCTCGACGACTGGGAGCGGACCGCCCCCCTGCTGCGCGTGCTGGCCGAAAGCCTCGAGCACGAGGCGGTGCCGCGCGGTCGCTTCCATGAACGCGATGCCGCCGCTCCCCTGCCGCGCGCCTATCAATGGGCGGATGGCTCGGCCTATGTGAACCACGTTGCCCTCGTGCGTCAGGCGCGCGGGGCCGAAATGCCCGACAGCTTCTGGACCGATCCCCTGATGTATCAGGGTGGCTCGGACGGCTTTCTTGGCGCACGCGACCCGATCCCTCTGGCCGACGAGGCCTGGGGCTGCGACCTCGAGGCCGAGATCGTCGTCGTGACCGGCGATGTGCCACGTGGTGTGTCGGCGGCCGAGGCCCTGGACCATGTCCGGCTGGTCGGCCTGATCAATGATGTCTCGCTGCGCAACCTGATCCCCGGCGAACTGGCCAAGGGTTTCGGCTTCGTCCAGTCCAAGCCCGCCAGCGCCCTGTCGCCGGTCTTCGTGACGCCGGACGAACTGGGCGACCGCTGGAGCGGCGGCAAGCTGTCGGGGGCCCTGACCGTCTCATTGAACAATGCCCCGTTCGGCCAGGCCGACGCCGGCACCGACATGACCTTCGACTTCGGCACCCTGATCGCCCATCTGGCGAAGACCCGGTCGCTGGTCGCCGGCTCGATCATCGGCTCGGGCACGGTCTCGAACCGCGACACCGACGGCGGCCCCGGCAAGCCTGTGTCCGAAGGCGGCCTCGGCTATTCCTGCATCGCCGAGATCCGCACGGTCGAGACGATCACCGGTGGTGCAGCCGTGACGCCCTTCCTGAAGCATGGCGACACGGTCCGCATCGAGATGCTCGACGCCCGCAACCACACCATCTTCGGCGCCATCGAACAGGTCGTCGAGGCGGGCTGATCATGCGGACTTTATCCATCGCGATGACAGCGGTTGCTCTCGGGCTGCCAGCTCACACCTTGGCTCAGTCCGCATGGACGATCATTCCTTCCAGCGCAACACAGTCCCGGATCGTCGCTGCGACATGGAGCGATGGGACCAATGTGGTCGCGCGATGCGACTCTGGCAAACTGACGGCATTTGTTCGTTTGACTGAAAGAATGTCCGGGCCGGCGGTGTATGTGCTGACCCAACGTGAGAACGATGTTCCCATCGGTGGGTGGTGGGTCGTTTCGGATGATGGATCCAGCGCCGTAAGCCGCAATCCGCGGTATCTGGTGCGGGATTTAAAGCAGGGCGGTCGGTTGGATGTCGTTCTGAAGTCCCGCGACGCACCAGATCGGGAAATGACCTTGGCGCTGCCGGACCAGACTACCGAACTGGACTCCGTGATGTCGAGCTGCGGCCTCACGGGCACGCCGAACCCCATCACCCCTGATCGACCCGCAGCGCAGTGGCGGGAGCGACCTCGTCCGACAGCAAGTGATTTTCCAGCAGCAGCGCTGGCGGCCAACATCACCGGTCAGGTTGTGGTCAACTGCTTGGTGTCCGAGAGCCTGCAGCCTGAATCGTGCATTGTTGTTGATGAGGTACCGGCCGGTGCGGGGTTCGGTCCCGCAGCCGTACAGATCGTCAGCCGAGGCAAGCTTGCAGTCGTCCGCTCAAGTGCAGATTTGGGCGACGTACCCGCCTTCACCATCACAATCCGGCTGCCGATCGACGGTCAGCCATTGCCAACTTTGACGTTTGCAACGCGGATCGCCGACGGAACCAGAGGTCTGTGGCCGGCGGAAACACCTTAAGGTTAGCTCACATCGTCCAGGCACCTCGACCAGGCATCGGCGCCATCGAACAGGTCGTCGAGCTCGGCTGACCCCCCGTTCCGCTCATCCCGGCGAAAGCCGGGACCCAGTGCTTTGGACAGACTCTGTTCAGCGTTTCAGGCGAACGCTCATTCCGCGCTGCTCAGCCCACAAAACTACTGGGTCCCGGCCTTCGCCGGGATGAGCGGAAAGGGAGAACACCTCAATCCGCCAGCCCGAACGTGTCCATCAGATCCACCCAACCGGGATTGGATCGCTCGATCAGCTCCAGCTTCCAGATCCGTTTCCAGTCCTTGATCTGTCGCTCGCGGACAAACGCCGCATGACGGCTGTCATGCCGTTCAAACCAGACGAGGATGGCGACCCCGTACCGGCTGGTAAACCCCCCGAACCGGCCGCTCCGATGCTCGTTCACCCGCTTGATCAGCTGATCGGTCGAGCCCGTATACAGGGTCCCGTTCCGTCGGCTCGCGAGGATATAGGTGAAGAAGGTCATGGCCAACCATGACGAGAATTCCCACCACGATCAATTCAAGATAACCCCCAACTCCGCTCATCCCGGCGAAAGCCGGGACCCAGTGCTTTGGCCAAGTTCTGTTCAGCGTTTCAGGCGAACGCTCATCCCGCGCACCGCGCCCCACAAAACCACTGGGTCCTGGCTTTCGCCGGGATGAGCGGGATTTGAAGCCTGGGCCTGAGCGGGATTTGAAGCCTGGGCCCTGAGCGGGATGTGAAATCTGGGGCCTGAGCGGGATCTGAAACCTAGACCCGCAGCGGCATCAGCACATACTGCACGCCGGGATCGCCCGGATCGAGCACCAGAGTGGGGCTGGCGGGGTCGGCGAAGCGGAAGGTGGCGTTCTCGCCGGTGATCTGGCCGGCCACGTCCAGCAGATAGCGGGCGTTGAAGCCGATCTCGAACGGTTCGTCGGAGTAGCCGATCTCGACCTCCTCGACGCCCTGACCGGCTTCCATGTTGCGCACCGTCAGGGTGACGCGGTCCAGTTCGAACGCCAGTTTCACCGACCGGCTCTTCTCGGCCGAGATGGTGGCCACCCGGTCGACGGCGCCCTTGAAGACGGTGTTGTCGATGTCGGCCTGTTTGTCGTTCCCCTTGGGGATGACGCGCATATAGTCCGGGAAGGCCCCGTCGATGACCTTGGATGTCAGGGAGGCGTGGCCAAACTCGAAGCGGATCTTCTGCGGGCTGACCTGGACCTCGACCGGGCCGGAGCCATCGTCCAGCAGGCGGCGAACCTGATCGATGGTCTTGCGGGGCACGATCACGCCGGGCCCGCCGGCAGCGCCCTCTGGCGCCGGGGTCTCGGCCAGGGCCAGGCGGTGGCCGTCAGTGGCGACGGCGCGGAGCAGGGGAATGCCACCCTCGGCCACGGTGTGCAGATACAGGCCGTTCAGATAGTAGCGCGTCTCCTCGGTCGAGACCGCGAAACGGGTCTTGTCGATCAGCCTCGCCAGATCTTCCTTCATCAGGGTGTAGCGGGTGCCGCTGGTGTCGGTGGACATGACGGGAAAGTCGCCCGCCGGCAGGACCGGCAGGTTGAACCGCGACCGGCCCGCCGCGACCGTCAGCCGGGGATCGTCGCCATTGTAGGTCAGGGCGACCTCGGCCCCCTCGGGCAGTTTGCGCACGATCTCGTACAGGGTGTGGGCGGGGGCGGTGATCTGGCCCTCGACCTGAACGGTCGCGTCGGCCTGATCGACCATCTCCATGTCCAGGTCGGTGGCGGCGAACGACAGGGTGTCGCGACCGGCGCTCAGCAGGACATTGGACAGGATCGGAATGGTGTTCCGGCGTTCCACCACGCTCTGGACGTGCCCGAGGGCCTTGAGGAGCGCGGAACGTTCAATGGTCAGCTGCATGAGGACTCGGCTCGGCGGGCGGCGGCGAGCGAGTCGCCGCTGGGACAAGGGCTCATGACACTAGCGTATTGACGGCGCGGGGCAACGGGGCAGGGCACGATCATCGGGGATCGCTCCCCCGCGCCTGTGGGGTTCAGAGCAGGGCACCGGTGGTGCGCATGATCTCGGCCCGCAGTTCCGGCATGCCGGTGCCCTTTTCCGCCGAGGTCACGATCACCGCGGGGAAGGCGGCGGGGCGTTTCGAGACGCCCTTCAGCGTGGCTTCGCGCACGGCCTCGGCCTCGTGCGGCTTGATCTTGTCGGCCTTGGTCAGGATGATCTGGTAGGACACGGCCGCCGTATCCAGGGCGTCCAGCGCCTCGGTGTCGACGGCCTTCAGCCCGTGGCGCGCGTCGATCAGCAGATAGACCCGCTTCAGCGTGACCCGGCCCCGCAGGTAGTCGCGGCCCAGGTCCTGGAATTTCTTCACCGTCGTCTTGGACGCCTTGGCCCAGCCATAGCCCGGCAGGTCGACCAGTCGCGCCTTGGCGTCCAGGTCGAAGAAATTGACCTCGCGCGTCCGGCCCGGCTCGTTGGAGGCCCGCGCCAGCTTGTGCATGCCGACCAGGCCGTTGATCAGGCTGGACTTGCCCACGTTCGACCGTCCGGCAAAGGCTATCTCGGGCAGGTCTGGCTCGGGCAGCTGCTCGATCTTGGCCGCCCCCATGACGAAGGTCGCCGGCCGCGCGAACAGGATCCGCGCGGCCTCCAGTTCCTCGTCGGTGAAGTCTGTCATCGGGCCGGTTTGAACCGCGCCAGGAAGGTATCGATCGGGTTCTCGGCCTTGAAGCGGTTCATGATGTACCACTGCTGCAGGATGCCCAGGATGTTGTTCCAGGCCCAGTAGACCAGCAGGCCCGCGGGGAAGACGGCCATGATGAAGGTGAAGATGATCGGCATGAACATGAAGATCTTGCGCTGGATCGGATCGGTCGCAGGCGGGTTCATCGCCGTCTGCAGCCACATGGTGAAGCCGTAGAAGATCGCCAGAACGCTGAGGCCCAGGGTGAAGCCACCGCCCATTCCGCCGCCCAGCAGGCCACCGATCAGCGGCGTCGCACCCGGTTCCCACGGGATCAGGCCGAACAGGTTCCAGATATTGGTCGGGTCCGGTGCCGACAGGTCGCGGATCCAGCCGAAGAACGGCGCATGCCGCATCTCGATGGTCACGAACAGCACCTTGTACAGGGCATAGAAGACCGGGATCTGCACCAGGATGGGCAGACAGCCCGCCAGCGGATTGATCTTCTCACGCTGGTACAGCGCCATCGTTTCCTTCTGCTGGGCCGGGGGGTCGTCTTTGAACCTGGCCTTGATCTCCTCCATCTTGGGCTGGAGCAGGCGCATCTTGGACAGGCTCTCGTAGCTCTTGTTGGCCAGCGGGAACATGATCAGCTTGATGGTGGCGGTCAGCAGCAGGATCGCCACGCCGAAATTCCCCACCAGTCCGTAGAAGAACTCCACGATCAGGAAGATCGGCCGGGTCAGGAACCACAGGAAGCCCCAGTCGAGCGCATAGATGAAGCGCGGCAGTTCCAGGCTCTGCTCATAGGCGGACAGGATCTCGTTGCGCTTGGCTCCGGCGAACAGGTGCTGGACCTCCTCGACCTGGCGACCCGGCTGGATCGTGCGCGCCTCGCCCAGCATCCGGGCCTCGTGGATGTTGGTGCGGTCAGGGTCGGTGATCACGAACTGGGCCTGGATTGCCTCCGCCTGCGGCGGGATCAGCGCGGCCATCCAGTATTTGTCGGTGATGCCCAGCCAGCCGCCGGTCGAGGTGAAGTCCTGACGCGGCTCATCGGCCCATTTGCCGTATTTGATCTGTTTGGTGATGGCCTTGCCATCGTTGGAGAAGGTGCCGATTGCGCCTTCATGCAGGATCTGCTGCTTGCCCAGGTCGGCCGGCACGCCCTGACGTTCGACCCGGCCATAGGGGGCGATCGTGATCGGGGTCGTGCCCAGGTTGGCGACGGTATCCGCCACCGTGAACAGATAGTTCTCGTCGACGCTGACAACCCGCGTGAACCGCAGGCCCTCGCCATTGTCCCAGGTCAGGGTGACGGGGGTGGTGGGTGTCAGGGTCTGGCCAGCCGTCAGGCGCCACAGCGTATTGGGTCCGGGCACGCCGCCGGCCACATTCTGGCCGGTCCAGCCGAACTGGGCGAAATAGGCATGCTCCATGCCCTGCGGCCGGAACAGTTCGACCAGCGGCGAGTCCGGGTCGATCGTCTCGCGATAGTTCTTCAGGAACAGATCGTCGATCCGGCCGCCCTGCAACGACAGCGAGCCCTGCACCCGCGGCGTGTCGATCCGCACCCGTGCCGCGCCGCCGAGGGCCTCGGTCCGGTCGGTGGTGAAGATGGCACCGGACGGGCCCGAGGACGCGATCGAGCCGATGGTTCCAGCCGTCACGCCTGCAGCCTCGGCCGTCTGTGCGGCCTCCGCGACCTCGGCGGCCCGCATGCGCTCCGCCTGCGGACGCATGACGAAGAACTGGTAGCCGATCAGAATGACCATCGTCGCGACGATGAAGATCACCGTGTTGCGCGTATTCTCGTTCTTCATTCTGGTAAGCGGTCCTGGCCGGGAATGTCGCGAGGTTTCTGGGCGGCCGTGTGGGCCGCGCCCTGCGGGGTCGCCAGCCTTGTAAGCGCCGATTTCACATCGTCAAGCAGACGGTCCCATTCACGGCCCGTCGTGCCCATGCGGGCGATCAGCACATAGTCGCTGCCGGCCACGCCATGAAGCGGTACCAGAGCCCGCGCTGCCTCGCGCAGACGGCGTTTCGCCCGGTTGCGCACGACCGCTCCGCCCACCTTGCGGGTGGCGGTAAAGCCGACGCGGATCAAGGCGTCGTCGTCGGTACGGTACAGCCGCTGCACGACAACGGCACCACGGGCCTGGGAAACGCCCTTCGCGGCCGCCAGAAACTGGGGCCGCGAAGTCAGACGTTCGATTTTGAGAGTGTCACCCTGCATGTCGTCCAACCCGGTGAAAACCGGGACCCAGTCCTGTCGCGTAACCGCTGTATGCTGGGGCCCCGCCTTGCGACGGGACAGACGAAAATGAAAGGTCGCTTAGGCCGTAAGCTTCTTGCGGCCCTTGGCGCGGCGCCGCGCAACGATCTTCTGACCGTTCTTTGTGGCCATCCGCGAACGGAAGCCGTGACGGCGCTTGCGCACTAAACGCGACGGCTGATAGGTCCGCTTCACGATCGGCTCCTCGGGTTGAAAGGGTCGCGCCAGACAGAAAGCGTCCGTCGCGGGAAGGGCGGGCGTATAAGTCGAAAGCGGACAGGCTGTCAACGCCGCTGAACACGATGCTCGCGGCCCGGACGGCCAAAAGTGCAGGAACCGCCGGGAAGAGGAGGGCGATATGAGTTTGATCCGCCGCTTCTGGCCCCTGGTTGTCCTGGCC
>QBLX01000053.1:0-3654 GCA_003241825.1 Alphaproteobacteria bacterium | reverse complement strand
GGCCCGCGTCATCGCCCTGATTTTCGGCATGGGCTGGAACCGCTATCTCTCGCTCGACACCCTGCGCGAGCACGGTGCGGTCATGGAGGCCTTTACCGCGCGTCACTATGTTTTCAGTCTTCTGGCGCTGGTGACGGTCTTTGCCGTGCTGACAGCCAGCGTGGTGCCGGGCGTGTTCTTCGTCACCATCACGGCAGGCTATCTGTTCGGGCCGTGGGTCGGCGGCGTCGCGACCTCGATCGCGGCCACCCTTGGGGCCCTTGTCGTCTATGCGGTCGCCCACTCGGCCCTGGGCGATGCCCTGCGCCGCCGGGCCGCCCGTGACGCCGGCCTGATGCAGCGGGTCTGCGATGCCATCGACCGCGACACCTTCTGGTATGTTCTGGCCAGTCGTCTGGCTGTCGTGGTGCCGTTTCATATGATCAATCTGGCCGCAGGGGTGATGGCGGTGCGACTGACGCCGTATACGATCGCGACTGTGGTCGGCCTGCTGCCGGCCCATTTCATCTATTGCTGGATCGGAGACAGCCTGCACGACCTGCTGCTGGTCGATCCCGACCCGGACATCCCTTCGCTCTTCTATGCCTTCTGGCCTCCGCTGGCCGGGGTGTTCGTCCTCGCCGTGATCCTGCCGCTGGCCATGAAGACGCTCCAGTCGCAGCTGAAACGGCGTCAGGCATGACCGAGCCGCGTCGCCTGACCCTGCCTCAGCCTGTGCGCCGCCTCGCCGCACGTCTGCCTTTCCAGGCCCCTGACGGCCTGTCGTCACGCCTGCTGCTGCTGACCGCCGTCTTCACCGTCGCGGTCGGAGGGCTGATCATCGTGCCCAGTGCCTCGTCCTTCCAGGAGCGCTGGCTGCGCGACCGGATCCAGTCCGCCGAGCTCGCCTCGGTCGGGGTCGAGGCCCTGCCCTATAATGCGGTCTCGGACGAGGTGGCTGAACAGTTGCTGCGGATCGGCGGCGTGTCGGCCGTCGCGGTCAGCGAGGAGGGCGTGCTGTCACAGCTGCTGCAGGCCCCCAGCCTGCCGCGCACACCCGACTTCATCGATCTGCGCAACCGCCCCCTGGCCCTGCGCCTGACCGACCCCTGGCGCACCCTGACGGGGCATCCTGACCGTTCCATCCGGGTCCGGGCCGAGCCCCGCTATCGTCCCGGCGACTATATCGAGGTCCTGGCCCCGGCCGAGCCGCTGAAACAGGAACTGCGCACCTTCCTGCTGAACAGCCTTCTGGTCTCGATCCTGATCTCGGTCCTGGCGGGCACCCTGCTCTATGCCTCCCTGGTCTTCCTGGTGATCGATCCCCTGCGGCGCGTGACCCGGTCGATCGAGAGCTTTGCCGGCGATCCGGAGCGCGCCAGCGCCGATCCTTCCGACCGCGCCGACGAGATCGGCCGTGTCGAGCGCGAGCTGGCCCGGATGCAGGAAGAGGTGCGTCTGTCCCTGCGCGCCCGCGCCCGTCTGGTGGCGCTGGGCGAGGCGGTGGCCAAGATCAATCACGACCTGCGCAATATGCTGACCTCGGCCCAGATGGCGTCAGAGCGTCTGGCCACCTCCGCCGACCCCCAGGTCGCCGCCGCCCTGCCACGCCTCGAGCGGGCCCTGGGCCGGGCCGCCGCCCTGACCCGCAATGTGCTGGACTATGGCAAGAGCGAGGAACCGGCTCCCCAGCGCACCCGCATCCCTCTGGCCGCCGCAACGGCCTCTGCGGCCGAGGATGCCGGGCTGGAACCCGACGGAGTCCGCCTGACCCGGTCCATCCCCGCCCGGTTCGCCGTTGATGCCGACCCCGATCAGCTGCACCGCATCCTCGTCAATCTGATGCGCAATGCCCGTCAGGCCATCGAGGCCGATGCCGGTCGCGGCGACCGCAAGGGCAGGGGCACGGTCCGCCTGACCGCCGAGGCGGGCGAGGGTGCGACCGTGATCCGGATCACGGACGACGGCCCCGGCATCCCGCAGCGTCTGTCCGAACATCTGTTCGAGCCCTTCGTCAGCTCCAAGGCGTCGGGCGGTACCGGCCTCGGCCTGACCATCTCGCGCGAACTGGCGTCCAACCATGGGGGCGAGCTGAAACTGGTCGAGACCGGCCCCCAGGGCACCACCTTCGAGCTCCGGCTGCCGCATTAGGGCCCGGGTCGAGCAGGAGCGTTTGCCATGACCGATCTCGTTCCGGACGCCGACACCGATCGCCTGATCCGGATCGGCCACCTCGCCCTCTTCGGGCGCTTTCTGATGTTCGGCTGTCTCGCATTCGGCGGTCCGGTGGCACAGATCGCGATGATCCGCAGGGACCTGGTCGAGCGCGATCGGTGGATGTCCCCGGGCCATTTCAACCGGCTGCTGGCGGTCATGCAGGTGCTGCCGGGACCGGAAGCGCACGAGCTTTGCGTCCACATGGGCATACGCGCCAGGGGGCGTATCGGCGGCCTGCTGGCCGGGCTCGGCTTCATGCTTCCCGGGTTCCTGCTGATGATGGGCGCGGCCTGGGCCTATGTCACCTTCGGCCTCGGCCAGGGCGTGCTGGCCGCCGCCTTCCTGGGCATCCAGGTGGCCGTCCTCGCGGTGATCGTGCGCGCCGTGCACCGGATCGGCCAGCATATCCTCGAAGATCGCCTGCTCTGGGCGCTGGCCATCATCGCCGGGGTGGCCACGCTTGCGGGGATCAGTTTCTGGCTCGTCCTTGCCGGCTCCGGCCTTGTCTATGCGCTGTGGCGAGCTGGCCGGACCGGCCTCGCCATCGCAGCCGGGCTTGTGGCCATCATTGTGGGTGGTCTCGGGCTGGTCCTGGTCGCCGAGAGCGGTACGGGCTGGCCATCGATGAACGGCCTCGCAGGGAGGATGGATGGGACCGACAGCGCCCCGGCAAGCGCAGCGGGCATCCTGGCCCTGTTCCTGGCAGGTCTGAAGGCCGGGCTCCTGACCTTCGGCGGCGCCTATACCGCTATCCCCTTTGTCCGTGCGGACACGGTCGGGCGGGGCTGGATCGGCGAGGGCCAGTTCCTCGACGGCGTGGCGATCAGCGGCGTCCTGCCCGCGCCCCTGATCATCTTCTGCACCTTCGTGGGCTATGTGGCGGGTGGACCCTGGGGCGCGCTCGCCATCACCGCCGGCGTCTTTCTCCCGGCCTTCGCCTTCTCGATGATCTTCTATGAGCGGCTGGAGCGGGTCATGGACATGTCAGCACTCCAGACGCTGCTGGCAGGCGTTGCAGCCGGTGTCGTGGGCATCATCGCCGCCGCGACGATCCAGCTCGCCTGGGCCACCGCGCCGCGCCTCCCCTCGCTATGGCCCGCCCTGCTGATCTTCGCTGTGGCCCTCGCGATCGTCTACCTCTGGAAGAGCCGCTTCAGTGCCGTGGTCATCGTGGCCCTGGCCGGGATGGCGGGCTGGCTGGCCTTCGGCTGACCCGCCCTCAGTACCGCACACCCGGGGCGTTGCGGACAAATGCCTGGCCCGTTCCTGAAGCCGGTATGCGGGACCTGACCCCTCCAGCCCGCACAAATCCTGCGCGTGATGCCCGTCAAAACAAGCGCTTGTCTCAAAAGGGCAGGCGATGTTCCAGCAGGGCCCGAACCCGTGAGAGACTGCAGGCCGGTCTTTGACATCCCGGTCCCGTTTCGGACCTTCCAGACAATCCAGACAATCCAGACT
>QBLX01000052.1:3746-17625 GCA_003241825.1 Alphaproteobacteria bacterium | reverse complement strand
GCCCCAATCATCGCACCCGTGACTATTACCGTGTCGAGGACCGGGAGGGTCGCCGCTTCTGGCTGTTCCGGGCGGGCTTCTATGGCGATGACCCGGAACCTCGCTGGTATATCCACGGCCTGTTTGCATGACCGGGTCCAGTGATGCGCTGGCCTATGCGGAACTGGCGGTCGCCAGCAATTTCTCCTTCCTGCGCGGGGCCTCCCATCCCAAGTCGCTGATCCTGAGCGCGATCCTGCGCGGCCACAGCGGCATGGGACTGGCGGACCGCAATACCGTGGCGGGTGTCGTGCGGGCCTGGACGGCGCTGAACACCTTGCGGGAAGAGGGCCTCTCGCCGCCGGAGAAACTGCGCGATGGCGGCTCGCCCGGTGAGACCGTCTTCGTCGAGGACCCGATGAACGACCCGGCCCTGTCGGAGCTGGTCATGGCGCGGGCGCAGGCCTTCCGCCTGGCCACCGGAGCCCGTCTGGCCTTCAACGACGGTACGCCGGACATCGTCGCCTATCCTGAAAACCGTGCGGGATGGGGGCGACTGACCCGGCTGCTGACCCTGGGCAACCGGCGCGCCGTGAAGGGGCAGTGCGAGATCGGCCTGGCGGACCTGCTCGCCGATCCGGAGGACCTGCTGCTGATCGTCATGCCCGAACGCCGGCTGGAGGGTCTGGAAACCCTGTTGTCCCGTATGGATCAGGCCGTGCCCGGATCGGTCTGGGTGTCAGCGGCGATGCTTCGACAGGGCGACGACCGCCGGCGACTGGCGCGGCTGAAGTCGATCGCTGCCGCCGCAGACGTACCCCTGCTGGCGGTCAATGACGTCCTGTATCACGACCCGTCCGAGCGCGATCTGCAGGACGTCCTGACCTGTATCCGCGAGGGGGTGACGATCGAGGCGGCGGGGCGTCGGCTTCTGGCCAATGCCGAGCGGTATCTGAAACCGCCTGTCGAGATGGCCCGCCTGTTCACCGATGCCCCCGAGGCCCTGGATCAGACCCAGGTCCTGCTGGACCGGGTCGGTTTCGATCTGAAGGACCTGACCTACAACTATCCGCAGGAGCCGACGCCGCCCGGCTGGTCATCCCAGGCCTGGCTGGAGGACCTGACCTGGCAGCACGCCCGGATGCGCTATCCCGACGGCGTGCCGGGCCGGGTCGAGGTCTTGCTGCACAAGGAACTGGCCTTCATCCAGACCCAGAATTTCGCGCCCTATTTCCTGACCATCCACGACATCGTGCGGGTGGCCAATGCCAAGGGCATCCTGTGCCAGGGGCGGGGATCGGCGGCCAATTCGGCGGTCTGCTATGTGCTGGGCATCACCTGCGTGGACCCGGCCGAGAACGACCTCCTGTTCGAACGCTTCCTGTCCGACCACCGGGGCGAGCCGCCCGACATCGACGTGGATTTCGAGCACGAGCGGCGCGAGGAGATCATCCAGCACATCTACGAACGCTATGGCCGCCACCGGGCGGGCATTGCCGCCACGGTCATCCGCTATCGACCCAAGAGCGCCATCCGCGAGGTCGGCAAGGTTCTGGGCCTGACCGAGGACGTCACGGCCCGTCTGGCCGCCAGTCAGTGGGGCAGCTGGGGATCCGATATCGGCGATCGCCATGTCGAGCAGGCAGGCCTCGATCCTGCCAATCCGATGATCGGTCGGGCGGTCGCCATGGCCACGCGTCTGCTGGGGTTTCCGCGGCACCTGTCCCAGCATGTCGGCGGCTTCATCCTGACCCAGGACCGGCTGGACGAACTGGTCCCCATCGGCAATGCCGCCATGCCGGACCGGACCTTCATCGAATGGGACAAGGACGACATCGACGATCTGCGACTGATGAAGGTCGATGTGCTGGCGCTGGGCATGCTGACCTGTATCCGCAAGGCGCTGGACCTGATGCGGGATCACGAGGACGCCCCCTACGAACTCCACACCGTCCCGACCGAACAGTCCGACGTCTACGACATGCTGTGCCGGGGCGACTCGATCGGCGTGTTCCAGGTCGAGAGCCGGGCCCAGATCAACATGCTGCCCCGCCTGAAGCCCCGCACCTTCTATGATCTGGTCATCCAGGTCGCCATTGTGCGGCCGGGCCCGATCCAGGGCGACATGGTGCACCCCTATCTGCGCCGCCGGGCGGGGCTGGAGCAGCCGGACTATTCGAAGCCCGGCCCCGGCTTCAACCAGAATGAACTGCGCGAGGTGCTGCACAAGACCCTGGGCGTGCCCCTGTTTCAGGAACAGGCGATGAAGGTCGCCATGGTCGCCGCCGAGTTCTCGTCAAAGGAGGCCAATGGCCTGCGCAAGGCCATGGGTACCTTCCGCGGTGACGGCACCCTGTGGAAATACGAGGGCCGCATGGTCAACCGCATGGTCGAGCGCGGCTATGCCCCCGAGTTTGCCCAGCGCTGTTTCGACCAGATCAAGGGGTTCGGCTCCTATGGCTTTCCCGAGAGCCACGCGGCCAGTTTCGGAAAGCTGGTCTATATCTCGTCCTTCATCAAATGCCGCTACCCGGCCGCCTTCGCCTGCGCCCTGCTGAACGCCCAGCCGATGGGTTTCTATGCCCCGGCCCAGATCGTGCGCGACGCCCAGGAGCACGGGGTCGAGATCCGGCCGATCGATGTGAACCTCAGCGACTGGGACAACCGGCTGGAGGGCCGGCCGGGGTCGCTGGCGCTGAGGCTGGGATTTCGCCAGATCGACGGCTTCCGCGAGGCCTGGGCCCGGGCGCTGATGGTGGCTCGCAATCCGTCCTTTGCCGGGGTCGAGACCCTGGCCCGTCGCGCCAGCCTGCCGGGGGCGGCCATGCGCAAGCTGGCCGATGCCGATGCCTTCCGGTCGATCGGTCTTGATCGTCGCGAGGCCCTGTGGGCTGTCCGGCGCCTGCCCGACGACGCGCCCCTGCCGCTGTTTGCCGCTGCCGACGCCCGCGAACTGGGTGAAGAGGAAGACGCACACCTGCCCCGGATGCGGCTGGGGGAGCATGTCGCGGCCGACTACCAGACCACCCGGCTGTCGCTGAAGGCCCATCCGATGGCGATCCTGCGTCCGGTGTTCGCAGGGGAGGGGATGCTGACCTGTTCGGAACTCGAGACGAAACGCAGCGGCACCAAAGTCCGCACGGCGGGCGTCGTCCTGGTCCGCCAGCGCCCGGGCAAGGGCAATGCCATCTTCATCACCCTGGAGGACGAGACCGGCGTCACCAATCTGGTCCTCTGGGCACGGATGTTCGAGGAGTACCGCCGCGTCGTCATGGCGGCCCGGCTGATGGGCGTGGAGGGGGTGGTCGAGAAGGGTCCGGAAGGCGTCGTCCACCTGATGGCGCATCGGGTCTTCGATCGCTCGGACGAACTGGACCGGCTGTCCGACGGCCACCGGCCCGAGATCACGCTCAGTCGTGCCGACGAGATCCTGCGACCCCAGCCGTCCCGGCACCCGACCCACGCCCATCCTCGCAATGCGCGGATACTGCCCGGCTCCCGCGACTTTCACTGATCGCGCGAACAGCAATCGGACGGTCAGCGGCGATTTCGGCGGATTACACCGAAATGATCATATGTGCAGTTGCGAACAAGCAATGCTGCAGCGCAATATCCATATGCGGCCTGTCAGCCACGTGGAGAGACATCGATCATGACCAGCCTTGGGCAGACCGTCGCCGCCCTGACCCGCCGTCGCCGCGAGAGCGCAAGATCGGCCAGCACGCGGAACACGCGGATGACCTCCGTCGAGGTAGTTCCAAACCCGGGTGGCCTGAAGATGCTGCTCCATGTTCCGAACGGCACAGGGCCCGGTGCGCCCCTTGTGGTCGTGCTCCATGGCTGCACCCAGACCGGGGAGGCCTATGCCGAGGGCGCAGGCTGGCTGAGCCTGGCGGATCAGTTCGGCTTTGTCGTGCTGTGCCCTGAACAGGCAACGGGCAACAATCCCAACCGCTGCTTCAACTGGTTTCAGGCCGAAGACACGGCCCGGGACCGCGGCGAGGTGGCCTCGATCGCGGCCATGACGCGACAGGTCATCGCCGACCATGGCATCGATCCCGCCCGGATCTTTGTGACCGGACTGTCTGCTGGCGGGGCCATGACAGCCGCCCTGCTGGCCAGCTATCCGGACCTGTTCGCAGGCGGAGCCATCATTGCAGGCCTGCCCTTCGGGGCTGCCAATACCCTGTCCGAAGCCATGGGTGCCATGATGCAGCCGCAGGCCCGGAGCCATTCGGTCTGGGGCGACAAGGTCCGCCAGGCCTCGGCGCACACGGGGCCCTGGCCGTCGGTCTCGGTCTGGCACGGGGATGCGGACATGACCGTAAGGCCGGCGTCGGCCGACGCCCTGGTCCAGCAATGGACGGACGTCCACGGCCTGACCGGGGCACCGCAAAGGGCGCGCACGCCGGACGGACGTGTGTTCGACGTCTGGCTCTCGCCGACGGGTCAGTCACTTGTCGAAAATCACCGCATCCCCGGCCTTCCGCACGGCACCCCGATCAAGACCGCAGGAGAGGACAGCGTGGGGACGTCAGGCCCCTTCCTGATCGACATCGGCATTTCGTCCAGCCTCGAGATTGCCCTGGGCTGGGGCATTGCGGATGGTGTTGCGCCATCCGTATCCGAGCCCGCGAGCCGCGAACAGACGCCGGAACCTCCCCGGGCATCGCCACGGCACCGTTCAGAGAGTCCATCGACCCGCCACCGGCCGTCCAGCGGCGATGGGATCACTTCCGTGATCGAGAATGCTCTCAAGGCTGCCGGGCTGATGCGGTAACCCGGGCCGGAGGGCTCAGGCGTTCATGCGGATTTCGTCCGCATGGGCCGGATAGGGTGCCGCGGCCTCCCAGTCGACGGGCGCGCCGCTCAGGGTGCTGGCAAAGCCATGGTTGACGTCGCGGTGGTGCGCTTCGTCGGCCCTCACCTTCAGCACGACATCGCGCAGCGTCGCGTCGGCGGGCAGTTTCCAGTAGTGGATTGCGATGGCCGGTGCCGGTACGTTCGGTGATCTGCCTTCGTCGATCTCCTTGAGATACAACGTATAACTGACGACGGCCTCTTCCTCGAAATAGCCGACCAGGCGATGCGCTGTCCGGGCCGAGACGAGGTAGAGCAGGAAGAAGATGATGTAGAAGATGGCCTGGGCCAACTGAACCACCAGCCGTTCGAAATAGGTCGGCTTGGCCACCTCGATGAAGGTCATCAGGTGCATGCGTTCATTCTCCGCCTCCTCCATCAGGGTGCGGATCCAGCCTTCGTCGTCCTTCATGCGGCGAAGACAGGTCAGGTGCTGGATCGTCGCCCCGACCATGCCGGGCACGGCGGCCACGGTCTCAAGAACGATGGCGCGGTGTCCGTACCGCTTGGCGAAAAAGGTATCGGCCAGGACACGCAGGAGCTTGGTAAAGGCCAGGGCGAACCGGTCCGAAAACCCGTGCGGGGCATGATGGATGACCGGCTGTGCGTCGCGCTCCTCGTCGAGGCCTTGCTGATCGGGAGTGAGGATGGCGTTTGCCATTGTGTTACTCGTCTACGGGGTTGATCGGACGCTGCAGCGCAGTCTGAATGCATGGGAACAGAGCGGCCGGGGCCGGAGAGGGTCCGGCTCCTGGTCTCACGTTATCTCGTGCACAAAGGCGCGCCATATGGGTTCATATCATGTCGGGCCGGTTATAGCGCCAGTGAGCCAGGCCGCTTTAACGTCGCATCTGATCGGGTCGGATGGACATGGTCGACAGCGTCTCCCGTCTGTTCACAGACGGAAAGTACGCGTTGGCACTCTGGCCCTTGTCGGTCCCGGCAACGCAGATGACCTGGGGGCGGAAACGCACCACCGCGAGGGACCGGGATGTCGGGCAATAGACGCTGAAGTCTGGCCAGCGTGCGGACATGACGGCGCTCAGTGCCCGGATGTCATCGGCGTCGGAGACCTCATGGGCATGGCCTGACATCATGAGGCCAAACGGTCCGTCAGTCACTCCATCAGAATGGATCGCCAATGAAATCCGTGAGTCACTCGCAAGGTTGGCCAGCTTCTGGCTCTCGCGTCCGGTCACGATATTCAGGCCCAGCCGTCCGTTGACATGGCCCATGGTCGTGACCCGGGGCCAGCCGTCTGGCCGGTTGACGCCGATCGACATGAGGCGCTCCCGATCAAGAAAACTGACGACCTCGGTGACAGCCCGGCTGTTGATCGGAGGATAGGCTGGCGCGTGCTTGTCCGTGTGCATCTGGTGGTCTCATGATGCGGACCCTGACCCCGCGGTCCGCATGTAGCCTTGATCTCGCTCAAACACGCCGACTTGAATCTGGACACGACGCTGCCGAAACGCTCACGCACCGGGAAGCTGGCGGGACGTCCTCTACCGGGAGCCCGGGGTCCCGCCAACCTGAATGGATTCGAGATAGGCAATGAGGGCGCGGTTATCGTCCGACGTCAGGATGAACTCGGGCATGTCCGGATGTGCGGTGACGATGCCTTCGGCAAAGGCCTCGGAAAGCTGGGCAACGGGATAGCGTTTGCCGATGTCCCGAAAGGCAGGGGCCATCGTACGCGGGCTGTCCCCTGTAGCGCCAATGGCATGGCAGGACGCGCAGTTCGCCGCCGCATAAGCTGCTCCGCGAGCGATAAGGGCTGAGTTGGTGGCGCTTTCGGGCGGGACGGAGGAGCCGCCTTCGAACGGGTCCGACGGCCGTGCAGGCACCGACGCACAGGCAGCCAGCAGCAGGAACACACAGGGCAGGAACAGCGGCTTCATGGATCGAACTCCAATCGAAGAGCCACCCACTCTGCACTTTTGTTCGCGCCGTGTCCTTGATCCCGATCAATGCATGGTCGTCGCCATGGGCGCTAGGTGGCTGAAACCGGAGCTGACACCATGACCTATGCAAGCCTGATGGTTTACGTCGATGAAGGCCCCGAGAGCGAGGCGCGGGTAAGGCTCGCCTGCGATCTGGCGAAGCGCTTTGACGCCCGCGTGATCGGCATTTCGGTCAGCTTCCCGGACGCCCCGCAGGTCGATCCCTATGCCGGTGGAGCCATGCTGGGCGAGATGCTGGGCCTGTTCCGCGACGCGGCCGAGGCGGACGTGAAAAATGCGGAATCCCTGTTCTGGGCCGCCGCCGGACCTCATGCGGAGCGCTGTGAGTGGCGCGGCAGGGTCGGCTTTCCCTCGGATGTCGTTGGCGAGGAGGTCCGGGCTGCCGACCTGCTGATCCTGGGGCGGCTGGCGCCCGCGCGGGGAACGCACCGGTCGATCGATCCCGGCGATGCCATCATGGCACTGGGACGTCCGGTCCTGATCGTGCCTCCGCTTCCAGCCCGGTCCCCCCAGGGCACGGTTGCCGTGGTGGCCTGGAAGGATTGCCGCGAGGCCCAGCGGGCCGTGGCCTGTGCCCTGCCGATGCTCAAGGCCTCAACCCTGACCCATGTCATCGAGATCTGCGGCCCGGACGGCACGGAAGAGGCCCGTGCGCGGACTCACGACGTCGCCGGCTATCTGGAACGTCACGGGATCACGGCCAGTGCACGCGTGCTCCAGGGCGACGGTGGACCGCGCTCAGCCCAGATCATGAAATTTGCCGGGGACCAGCAGGCAGGTCTGGTCGTTGCAGGCGGCTATGGCCATGCGCGGATGCGCGAATGGGTGCTGGGCGGGGTGACCCACGGAATGCTCGGGACATCCCCCGTCTGTCTCTTGCTGAGCCACTGACCGTCCGTGCGGTCTGGCCAGCCCCCGCCCGTCAGACCGCATCCAGGTCCGGCGGGTGCCGGTCAGGCCCCATCCGCGCCGCCATGATGGCCAGGACGCCGGCGACTCCCGCTGCGATCCACAGGCCGCCGACACCCATCCGTGCGTAGGTCATGGCCCCCGCCAGTCCGCCGGCGGCCAGACCCATCCACAGCAGCAGATAGGGCACCCAGCCGAACCGGTCCCCGCCCAGCAGGGCGGCGGTAATCCTCTGCCCCAGCTTGACCAGTGTGCCCGTCATATAGGTCAGGCCGATGCGAACCTCGCCGTCGATCTCGAACACGGCATTCTCCGCCCCCATGGCCAGGGCCATGGCGATCGCCGCCAGCCAGGGCCTGTCAAAGGCGCTCAGGGCTGCCGCAGCGGCGAGCAGCAGAGCGACCATGACCAGCACGGCTGGCTGGCGGCGCGACACGAAGATCTGCCCGGTCATCGACCCGATGACGACCCCGGCCACGAAAGTCAGCAGCAGGCCACCGGCAAGCGCCGCGTCGGATGATCCCTCCGCGAGACTGACCCCCAGACGCGTCGTGTTTCCGCTCATGAAGGACACGAAGAAGCCCCCCAGATGGATGTAGGCCATCGCGTCGACGAAGCCTGCGAGGCCTGAAAGACAGGTCGCGAGCGCCCTCGCGCGGGCGGTGTAGAGCTTCATCGGCCCCCCATGCCCCCTGCGTCATTCGCCGCGTCGGGTCATTGGCAATGGGCCTAGCAGACCTGATGAACCGTGGCGAACGCCGGGCCTGCGAGAGTGCGGTCCGGTCTAGCGGAACGGAGGTTCGTCAAAGGCGCGCAGCTTGCGGGAATGCAGGCTGGCCCCCTCTTTCCGCAACAGGTCGATCGCCTGGATACCGATCTGCAGATGTTCGGAAATCGACCCCTCGTAGAAGCGATTGGCCTGACCCGGCAGCTTGATCTCGCCATGCAGTGGCTTGTCGGAAACGCAGAGCAGGGTCCCGTAGGGTACCCGGAAACGATAACCCTGGGCGGCGATCGTGGCCGATTCCATGTCGATGGCGACGGCACGGCTCTGGTTGAACCGGAGCGCTGACTTGGAATAGCGCAGCTCCCAGTTCCGGTCGTCGGTGGTGACGACGGTACCCGTCCGCAGCCGACGCTTGATGGCTTCGCCAGGCATGTCACTGACCGACTTGGCGGCGTCATAGAGGGCGCGCTGGACTTCGGCGATGCTCGGGATCGGGATGTCCGGCGGCAGGACCGCGTCCAGCACATGGTCATCCCTCAGATAGGCGTGGGCCAGGACGTAGTCGCCAATGGTCTGCGAGGGACGCAGGCCGCCGCAGTGTCCGATCATCATCCAGGCATGGGGACGCGTGACCGCCAGGTGGTCGCAGATGGTCTTGGCGTTCGACGGTCCGACCCCGATGTTGACCAGGGTGATGCCCTGCGATCCCGGTGCCGTCAGATGGTAGGCGGGCATCTGGTGCTTCTTCCAGGCAGCATCCATGACGGCCGTTTCCGGGTCGGGCGTGTCGCGCGTGATGACCACGCCGCCTGCACACGACAGGGTGTCGTAGATGCTGTTCGGATCGCGCAGCTGCTCGCAGGCCCAGCGGACGAATTCGTCGACATAGCGGTTGTAGTTGGTGAACAGGATGTAGGACTGCACGTCCTCGACCGGTGTGCCGGTGTAGTGCCTCAGACGGGCCAGCGAGAAGTCTGTCCTCAGTCCGTCGAACTGGGACAGCGGAAAGTCCTCGGCCAGATCGAACAGTCCGTCACTGATCTCGTCGCCGATATGGGCCAGGTCGGTGGTCGGGAAATAGCGGGCAATCGCGGCCGTCATCGACCGGTCCAGCACGACGTCGGACCCGTCCATCACATAGGGAAACGGGATCTCCTGTTGCGAGGGCCCGACCTCGAACACGGCTCCCTCATAGTCCGCTTCCAGCAGGCTTAGCTGCTCCAGCAGATAGGGGCGAAACAGGTCGGGCCGGGTAATGGTGGTGGCATAGATGCCGGTGCGCGACATCCGGGCATAGGCTCGGGTCGCCAGATTGGCGGGTCGATCGCCGAACCAGCTGACCTTCAGCTCTGGATAGGCAAACAGCCCGGCGGCCCGGGCCGCAGGATCAGCGCGTTCGCCGGTCTCGACGAAATGGCGCACGGCCTGACGCAGGTTGGCGACGGATTGGCTGTAGAGGGTTTCGAGGCGGTCCAGGACCGCATGCGCCTTCATCGGCGTGATGTTCATGTCTGTCATGGCCTCCCCTAGCGGAGAAGCGTGGCCTTGGCGAGGCGGTCTGTGCAGCCCTAGGCGAGTTCGCGCTGCAGAAACCGCGTGACGTCGTCGAGGACCGGAGCCTTCTTGCGGAACAGGGGCGAAAAGGTCGCGATCAGATCCTCATGGCTCAGGTCGGGATAAAGCTTCATCTCGCACTTCCCGCCAACCGCCTCCATGCGGGCGTTCAGCAGGATGGTGTCGTCGTCATGGACGGTCACATCGGCGGTCCCGTGCCCGAGCCACAGCGGCGGGGCGTCGGCGCGGGCGAAGGTGATCGGCTGGGTCAGGGTCGGGTCCGGAGCTCGCCCGAACGCATTCTTCGAGGCTGCGACATCGAACGGCAGGAACTCATAGGGCCCTGCCAGACCGGCAGCGGCCTTGATCAGGGAAGGCTGGCCGACCGCAGCCATATAGCGACGATCCAGTGCGATCATCAGCGCCAGATGGGCTCCGGCCGAATGACCGATGACACCCAGCCGGCTGGCGTCTCCGCCATACTGGCCAGCGACCTCTGCAACCCGGGCGGAAGCGGCTGCAGCGTCCTCGATGAAAACGGGAAAATGGACGTCCGGCACCAGGCGGTAGTCCGGCACGGCAACGACGAACCCGCGGGCCGCCAGCGCCTGGGCTGCCCAGCCATAGACCTCGCGCGAGCCGCTGTCCCAGCCGCCGCCATAGAAGAAGACCAGTGTCGGCAGGGAGGCGTTCACGGGTCGGGTCGGTGCAAAGATATCGAATTTCTGGCGCGGGTCGGAGCCATAGGTGAGATCCCGCGCGACCCGGCGCACGCCGCTGTCGCGCGGGCCCAGGGTGTTCAGGACGGCCAGCGGGCTGCACGCTGCCAGAACGGCACCGAGGGCGGGGGCGAATATGCCTCTGCGGGTCATGGGGTCTCGCGTCAGGAAGAAGGTATGGGCCTAGATACGCATGAGATCGCCTTAAGCCTCAATGCCGCGTCCTAATCGCGCAGCAGCTCGTTCACGGCCGTCTTGGCGCGCGTCTGGGCATCAACCCGCTTGACGATGACGGCGCAGTACAGCGACGGGCCGCCGTTGGGGTCGGGCAGGGCTCCGGGGACCACGACCGAATAGGCCGGGACTTCGCCCCTGGTGACCTCGCCGGTCGCCCGGTCCACGATCTTGGTCGTCGCAGAGATATAGACCCCCATCGACAGGACGGCCCCCTGACGCACGATCACGCCCTCGACCACCTCGGAGCGGGCTCCGATGAAGCAGTCGTCCTCGATGATCGTCGGATTGGCCTGCAGGGGCTCCAGCACCCCGCCGATGCCCACGCCACCCGACAGGTGCACGTTCTTGCCGATCTGGGCACAGGAGCCGACCGTGGCCCAGCCATCGACCATCGACCCGTCGTCGACATAGGCCCCGATGTTCACGAAGCTGGGCATCAGGACGACGTTGCGGCCGATGAAGGCACCCTGGCGGACGATAGATCCCGGGACAGCGCGGAAGCCGGCGTCCTTGAAATCCTGGCCGGTCCAGTCGCCGAATTTGTTGGGCACCTTGTCGTACCAGGGCCCGACGCCCGGTGCGGTGCTGTTCAGGCCGCGATCGCCCGCGCGCATGATGATGTTGTCGTTCAGCCGGAAGGACAGCAGCACGGCCTTCTTGAGCCACTGATGCGTCGTCCAGACGCCGTCGTCGGCACGCGAGGCGACGCGCGCCTGACCCGAGTCGAGCAGGGACAGGGCTGTCTCGACGGCCTTGCGGATTTCGCCCTGGGTCGCGGGCGACAGGTCGGCGCGCGCCTCCCATCCGGCCTCGATGATGGCGGCGAGATCGGTGTGGTCGGTCATGCGGCGTCCTTCAGCGAAAGGGGAGACAGGAAATCCATCAGATAATCGGACTGGTGATCGACCCAGTTGCCGATCTCGTGGCCATGGCCGTCACCGATCAGGACGGTGGTCATGCCGATCGCCTTGGCCGGTGCCAGATTGCGGGGCGTGTCCTCGAAGAAGATCGCGCGGTGAGGGTCGATCTGGAACCGTTCGAGGAACCGGCGGAACGTGGCAGGCGCGGGCTTGGGCGTCAGATCCATGTCCTCGATAGCGAAGACGCCGTCGAAACAGTCCGCGATGCCGATGTGCTTCAACACCCGGCCGGCATGAAAGCGGGCCCCGTTGGTCAGGACGAATTTCCGGCCGGGCAGACCGCGCAGCAGTCTCGCGAGGTCCGGGTTGGGCTCGACGCCGTCCAGAGGCACGTCATGGACCTCGCGCAGGAACTGCTCGGAGTCGATCGCATAGTTGGCCATCAAACCGGCGAGGGTCGTGCCATGCTCGTTCAGGAACTGGCGCTGCAGGACCCTGGCATCGGCCTCCGGCAGGCCGACGGCGTCGATCATGAAGGCGTTGATCCGCCCCTGGATCAGACCCATCAAGCCCTGCTCGCGCGGGTACAGGGTGTCGTCCATGTCGAACACCCAGGCGTCGAACCGCGACGGATCGAGCGTCACGCCTTCACCAGGGTGCCGGCACCGTATTCGGTGAAAAGCTCGACCAGCATGGCATGGGCGCGCCGTCCGTCCAGAATGACCACGGCCTCGACGCCGGCGCGCACGGCGGCCATCGCGGTCTCCAGCTTGGGGATCATGCCGCCCGAGGCCGTACCGTCGTCGATCAGGCCCTGGGCCTCGGCCACGGTCATCTGGCGAATGATGTCGCCGTTGCGGTCCATCACGCCCTTGACGTCGGTCAGCAGCAGCATCCGCTTGGCATTGAGGGAACTGGCAATGGCCCCGGCGACGGTGTCGGCATTGACGTTGTAGGTCTGGCCATCCTCCGCCACCCCGATCGGCGCGATCACGGGCACCCAATCATCGGTTTCCGAAGCGATGAGCCCGGCGATCAGCTTGGGATCGACCTTCGTCGGCTCCCCCACGAAGCCGAGGTCGACCTCGTGTTCGATCAGGCTGTCAGGGTCGCGCTTTGTGCGGGTGGTCTTTTCGACGGTCAGCAGACCGGCGTCCTTGCCCGACAGGCCGATGCCCCGGACGTCTGCCTCGCGCCCTGCGACCGTGATCCAGTGCGCGATCTCCTTGTTGACCGCCCCGGACAGGACCATTTCGGCGACAGCCATGGTGTCGCGATCGGTGACGCGCAGTCCGTCGACGAAGGCCGACTTCACGCCGGCCTTGTCCAGCATGGCGCTGATCTGCGGACCGCCGCCGTGCACGACGACCGGATTGACGCCCATCAGTTTCAGCAGGACCACATCGGCAGCGAACTGTTTCGCCACGGCCGTCTCGCCCATGGCATGGCCGCCGTATTTGATGACGACGGTCTCGCGGTCATAGACCTGGATATAGGGCAGGGCCTCGGCCAGCGTCTTCGCCGTGGCCCAGCCGCGTTCTTCCGATTGCCGTTCGCTCTCATCCATCGGATGGGCTGATAGCGACCTGCTGGCGCAGTGTCACGATGAAAGGCGGCGGGGCCCCGGGGCCCGGCAGGTTGAGCCCGCAGCATCGGGTGTCGGGGCAAAAACGAAAAGGGCCCCGACATTGCTGCCGAGGCCCTTCCGAACGTCTTGCGAGTGGCCCCTACTGGCGATTGCCGCCGAGGAACATCATCAGGAACTGGAACAGGTTCACGAAGTTCAGGAACAGGCCCAGAGCACCGAAGCCGGTGGCCACGCCCATCGCTGCCTGGTCGCCGCCCAGCTGGTAATAGGTCATCTTCAGGCGCTGGGTGTCATAGGCGATCAGACCCGAGAAGATCAGGACGCCCAGACCGGAGATGATCAGGGCCATCGTGCCGGACTGCATGAACATGTTGACGATCATGGCGATGAACAGGCCGATCATGCCCATGATCAGGAAACTGCCCATGGCGGTCAGGTCCTTCTTGGTCGTGTAACCCACGAGGCTCAGGGCACCGAAGGCC
>QBLX01000052.1:2529-3736 GCA_003241825.1 Alphaproteobacteria bacterium | reverse complement strand
ACAAAGAAGGTCGAGGCGATCACCCCGCCGGTGTAGCGCAGGAACAGGATACCCATACCGGCACCGATCGTGGCCACCACGGCCCAGTACAGCATGTTCACACCGCTGGCGGTCGGGTTCTTCATGAAGAACATCGAGCCGAACAGCAGGACGAGAGGTGAAAACTGGACGATCATGCCCAGCATCGTCAGGCCGACCCGGCCGTCCGGACCCGCCGCGAACAGCAGTTGCTGCACGGCGGGCACATTGCCGGTCGCATAGGCCAGGGCACCGGCCACGACGAGGCCGAGCGCCAACTTGTTGTAAACGCCCAGCATGAAGCTGCGCAGGCCTGCGTCCACGGCCATGTCGGCCTTGGCGGGCGCAGTGTTCAAATAGCCGTTTCTGAAGTCGCTCATCGCGAGTGAAGTCTCCTGGTTGGCCGGAAGGACCCCGGCTTTGAAGAGAATATCGGTATGGAATGGTCATCGTGCAAGCGAATCCGGACTTCCGGGGTTCTGTCGGGGCCGCTACCGTGCGTCGCATGGTCCGTCTGTTTGCTGCCTTGCCCGTTCCATGGGACGTCGTCGAGACGCTGAAACGGCGCCAGAGCGGCCTGCCGGGCGCGCGCTGGCGACCCGAGGAAGCGCTGCACATCACCCTGGCCTTCTATGGTTCCGTCGACGAGCGGAGGGCCGAGGATCTGGCCGCTGAACTGTCGCGGATTCACGGCGAGGCCTTCGATCTCGAACTGAAGGGCGTCGGTGCCTTTGGCGATGCGCACCGCAGTCACACCCTCTGGGCCGGCATAGGACCCTCGGAAGCCCTGACGGTGCTTGCCGCCCGGTGCCGCAAGGCGGGAGAGCGGGGGGGCATCGAGATGGAGCCGCGCCTCTACCGTCCCCACCTGACGCTGGCCTATCTCAAGACCCAGACTGACCCCGCACGGGTCGGGGCCTGGATCACCAGTCACAACCTGCTGCACTCGCCGCCCATGCGAATGGACAGGTTTGCCCTGTACTCCAGCATCCTGTCCGAGGGTGGCAGCCATTACGAACTGGAACGGGAGTATCCGCTATGAAGGGTCCTGTGATCGAGACCGCCCGGCTGATCCTGCGGCCCCCGGCCATGGAGGATTTTCCGCGCTGGGCGGATTTCCAGGCTGACACGGAAACGACCCGCTACATCGGCGGGCCCCGCGCAACGGCCGAGGTCTGGCGGTCGATGA
>QBLX01000052.1:0-2519 GCA_003241825.1 Alphaproteobacteria bacterium | reverse complement strand
ATGGGCCCTGACCGGCGTCGGCTTCTTTTCGCTGATCGAGAAGTCGAGCGGACAGTGGCTTGGCCGGATCGGCCCCTGGCACCCGCACGGCTGGCCTGGAACCGAGGTAGGCTGGAGCCTGCATGCCGATGCGATGGGGCGCGGTTATGCGCTGGAAGCCGCCATCGCCAGCATGGATTATGCCGTCGATGTGCTGGGCTGGACCGACATTGTGCACTCGATCGATCCCGAAAATGTCGCTTCGGCGAAGCTTGCCGCGCGTCTCGGGTCCGTCAACCGCGGCCCCGGCCGGTTGCCGGAGCCGTTCCACGAGGCTGTTGTCGATGTCTGGGGCCAGACGGCTTCGGAATGGGCTGTTAACCGGCTTTGTTTGATCAATTGCGAAACCACAGTCGTAACCGTCGCGTAGTTGCTCCGAACCCGTCGCCCCGAAACGCGAGAGACCTCATGCCTGTTTCTGCAAAACAGATCGTCGCCACCACTGCGCTTGCTGCCACCCTGACGTTGCTCAACGCCGTCCCGGCTGCTGCCCAGGCCACCGCCGTGAACCTCGATCAGTTTGATGGTCGCTGGTTCGAAACGATCCGCAGCCCCAATGATGTGCAGAAGCCCTGCAGCCGGGCCCAGATCGACTTCACGCCCCAGGGTCGTGCCGACCGCTACCAGATCAGTGTCGCCTGCACGCGACAGTCCGACGGCAAGGTCGAAACCCTGCGAGCCAATGCCCGGATCACCGACACGACAACGAACGCCAAATTCCGCTTCAGCCTGGCGGGCCTGCTGAGTTTCGGTGGTCTGGCCGGTCAGAACTACTGGGTCTGGGATCATGCGCCGGACTACAGCTGGGCCATCATGGGCCTGCCGAACAAGTCCGACTGGTGGGTCTGGACCCGCAGTGCCACGCCCTCTGACGCCATCCGCACCCGGACGGTGGCCCGCGCCCGGGCTCTGGGTTTCGACACCGACAGCGTGGTTCATACCGGGCGTTAGGCTGACCCAGTTCACAATCCGGCGCTTGAAGCCAGAACGCAACCGGAACATAAGGGGGCGTGACCGCCGCAACCCTTCATCTCGAACTGGTTTTCAGCCGTCCTGAAACGACCCTGTCGGTAACGTGCGGAGCCGCGCGACTGCTGGCCGACATGGGCTATGCGCCGATGCTGGAAGTCTGCCTGCCCAATGGCCGGCGCGCGGATGTGATGGCTCTCGGGCGCAAGGGCGACATCGTGATCTGCGAGGTCAAGTCCGGTGTCGAGGACTATCGGGTCGACCGCAAATGGGGAGAATATGCACCCTTCTGCGACGCCTTCTTCTTTGCCGTCGCTCCCGAGTTCCCCGAAGGCGTGCTGCCCCCCGGGCCGGGTCTGATCATCGCCGATGGTTTCGGCGGTGCCGTGGTACGCGAGGCGCCGGTCATGCCGCTGGCTCCGGCCCGTCGCAAGGCTCTGACACTGGCCTTCGCGCGACTGGGGGCCATGCGGACGTTCAGGGACGAGGGGTTCGGCAAACGGGGGTAGGGCAAGGCAGGCTCGTGCCCGATCTCGCGCCCCGACCTGATCTCTCACGCACGCCCCGTCTAGCGCGGTGCGCGCTTGGCCAGGATCCGTTGCAGTGTCCGGCGGTGCATGCCCAGACGGCGGGCCGTTTCCGAGACATTGTGATCGCACAGTTCATAGACGCGCTGGATATGTTCCCATCGCACCCGGTCGGCACTCATGGGGTTTTCGGGCGGCTCGGGGGCATCACCCGTGGCCATCAGGGCCTTGACCACGTCGTCGGCATCGGCGGGCTTGGACAGGTAATCCACCGCGCCGGCCTTCACTGCCGCGACCGCTGTCGCGATCGCGCCATAGCCGGTCAGCATGACGATCCGGGCGTCGGCGCGACGCTCGCGGATGGCCTCGACGATCTTGAGCCCGTTGCCGTCGTCCAGACGCATGTCCAGCACGGCGAAGGCGGGAAGCTTGTTGCGCAGGACTTCGTGCGCTTCGGCGACCGATGCGGCAACGGTGACCTCGAACCCGCGCGATTCCAGCGCCCGGCCCAGACGGGTCCGCAGGGCCTGATCGTCGTCCAGCAGCAGAAGCGACCGGTCGGGGTGGGCGGCAATCCGCTCCTCGATCGAGGGCGATTGTGCGAGGCTGGTGATTGGCATTCTTGTGGTCTCCCTACGAGGGAAATCGGGGTCGCGAAGGTTCAGGTCAAGCGGTGCGTCGTTCCGTCGCCATCGAGGGCCAGTGCCTCGCGCGGCCAGCGCACGGAAACCCGTGCCCCGCGATTGGTCCCGGGCCCGCCATCGCCAGCCCCGGCCGTCACCCGGGCTCCGGTCCGCTCAAGCAGCGTGCGGGCGATGAAGAAGCCCAGACCCATGCCGCCCTGGCTGGGGATGACTTCGGGTTCCGGTGCCGGGACCTTCTTGCCTTTCCGTGGCGGCTTGCTGCTGGCGCCGGCAGCGGCTCTCAGCTGACTGGCAAGGGCCAGCCGCGCCTTGCTGTGCGGACGGCTGGTGACATAGGGCT
>QBLX01000051.1:11316-17629 GCA_003241825.1 Alphaproteobacteria bacterium | reverse complement strand
TCCCAGGAGTGAGTTGCGGCTCGGTGCCGTCATCATCGGCCTGTTCTTCGTCCTGTTCCTGGGCTGGGCAGCCATAGCACCGCTCGATGCCGGGGCCTTTGCCACGGGCTCGGTCGCGGTGTCCGGCAACCGCCAGGCGGTCCAGCATCGCGAGGGCGGCACGGTCACGGCCCTGCGCGTCGAAGAGGGCGATCGCGTCCGCCAGGGGCAGGTCCTGATCGAGCTTTCGTCGGGCGAACTGCGCGCCACCGAGCGGGGCGTTACAGGTCAGGTCTTTGCCTTGCTGGCCCAGCGATCGCGGATGATCGCCGAACGCGACGGCCTGCGCAGCATCCCCGTCCCGCCGGAGTTTGCTGACCTGTCCCCCGAGGACCAGCGACTGGCCGACGAGGCCCTGCGCCTGCAACGGCTTCAGTTCGGTGCCCGGGGCACCAGCCGCGCGACCGAGACCGGGGTCCTGGGCCAGCGTACAGCCCAGCTGAACCAGCAGATCATCGGTCTGGAACGTCAGATCGCTGCCAACATCGAGCAGCGCCGTCTGATCGAGGAAGAAACCGACGGTATGCGCGAAATGGCCGCCAGGGGTTTCGCCCCCCAGAACCGTGTCCGGGCGCTGGAGCGCAATGCCGCCGCCCTCGATGGCGAGCAGGGCTCCCTGCGCGCCGAGGTCGCCCGAATCCGCGACGCCATCGGCCAGACCCGGCTCGAGACCGTCGGCGTCTCGACCAAGCTCTATGAGGACGTCGCCGAACAGCTGCGAACCGTCGAGATCCAGCTCAACGAGCTCCAGCCGCAACTGGCCCAGCTGCGCCGTCAGATCGCCAATGCCCGGATCCTTGCCCCGGCCACCGGACAGGTGCTGGGCCTGTCGGTCTTTACCCAGGGCGGCGTGATCCAGGCGGGCCAGACCCTGATGGAGATCGTCCCCGACAATGCCTCGCAGGTGATCGTCGCTTCGATCAATCCTGCCGACATCGACAATCTGCGGGTGGGGCTGGAGACCGAAGTCAAATTCCCGGGCCTGCGTGAACGCAATCCGCCGATCCTCCGCGGCGAGGTGACCCGTGTCGCCGCCGACGCCATCACGCCCGAAGGGGCCCGGGAGAGCGAGTTCCGGGTCGAGATCGTCGTCCCGCCTTCCGAACTCGAGAAACTGGGTCGCTCGGCTGACGACGTGCGGCCCGGCATGCCGGTCGAGATTGTCATCCTGCTGAAGAAGCGGACGGCCCTCGACTACCTGATCGAACCCCTGACCCGCAGCCTCTGGCGTACGGGGTCGGAACAGTAGGGGAAGCCACTCCAGGCCTTCTCCCCTTGCGGGAGAAGGTGGCGCTTGTCTCTTCCTTCTCCCCTTGCGGGAGAAGGTGGCGTTTGTGTCTTCCTTCTCCCCTTGCGGGAGAAGGTGCCCCGGAGGGGCGGATGAGGGGTCAGGCGGACAGGAATGATTGGCGAGACTTAGAGGCCGGCGCAGTGCGACCCCTCATCCGTCACGCTGCGCGTGCCACCTTCTCCCGCAAGGGGAGAAGGATCAGAGAACGCATCCTTCTCCCGCAAGGGGAGAAGGATCAGAGAACGCATCCTTCTCCCGCAAGGCGAAGCGGCTGTCAGCCGGCCTTCACCTTCTGCCGGAAGGCATGCAGCAGCGGTTCGGTATAGCCATTGGGCTGCGAAACCCCCTCGAACACCAGTGCCCGGGCGGCGGCATAGGCGAGGGAGCCGTCGGGATTGCTGGCCATCGGCCGGTACAGGGCATCGCCCGCGTTCTGGGCATCCACCTTGGCGGCCATGCGAAGGAAGGCCGCGTCGACCTGATCGGCCGTACAGACGCCGTGCAGCAGCCAGTTGGCGATATGCTGGGATGAAATCCGCAACGTCGCCCGGTCTTCCATCAGGCCGACATCATGGATGTCGGGCACCTTGGAACAGCCGACACCCTGGTCGATCCAGCGCACGACATAGCCAAGGATTCCCTGGGCATTGTTGTCGAGTTCGGCCGCGATCTCGTCCACCGACCAGTTGGCCCCGTGCGCCAGCGGCGGTGTCAGCAGTTCGACCAGCCCCGGCACCGGACGGCTGGCCACGTCCTTCTGGACGGCGAAGACGTCGACGGCATGATAGTGCAGGGCATGCAAGGTCGCTGCCGTCGGACTGGGCGTCCAGGCGGTATTGGCCCCGGTCCGGGGATGGCCGATCTTCTGTTCCAGCATGTCGGCCATACGATCGGGCGCTGCCCACATCCCCTTGCCGATCTGGGCCCGGCCCGACAGCCCGCAGGCCAGACCGATCGCCACGTTGCGGGCCTCATAGGCCGCGATCCAGGCCGATCCCTTGACCTCGGCCTTGCGGATCATCGGCCCGGCCTGCATCGCCGTGTGGATCTCGTCGCCGGTGCGGTCGAGGAAACCGGTGTTGATGAAGACGATCCGGTCCTTCACCGCATGGATACAGGCCGCCAGATTGGCCGAGGTGCGCCGCTCCTCGTCCATCACCCCGACCTTGATCGTGTGCCGTGCCAGACCCAGCAGGTCCTCGACAGCGTCGAACAGCCGGTCGGTGAAGGCTGCCTCGTCCGGCCCGTGCATCTTGGGCTTCACGATATAGACCGAGCCCGTCGCCGAGTTGGTGAAGCCGCCAAGGCCCTTGAGGTCGTACATCCCGATCAGCGAGGTCGCGATAGCGTCGAGGATGCCTTCGGGTCCCTCGCTGCCATCGGCCAGCCGGATCGCCGGATTGGTCATCAGGTGGCCGACGTTGCGGACGAACAGCAGGCTGCGTCCCTTCAGGGTCACTGCGCCGCCGCCGGGTGCGGTCCAGTTGCGGTCGGCCTCGAGTGTGCGGGTCAGGGTCTGGTTGCCCTTGCTGAACCGGGCTTCCAGATCGCCACGCATCAGGCCCAGCCAGTTGCGATAGGCCGCGACCTTGTCCTCGGCATCGACGGCCGCGACGGAGTCCTCCAGGTCGCAGATCGTCGACAGGGCCGATTCCAGCACCACGTCCGCCAGCCCCGCGGGATCGGTCGCCCCGATCGCGCTGGTGCGGTCGATGACCAGTTCGATGTGCAGGCCATTGTTGACCAGCAGGACGGATGACGGCCCGGCAGGCTCCCCGCGATAGCCGACCAGCTGGGCGGGGTTCTTCAGGGCCGGAGCCAGGGTGCCATCGACGATCGCATAGCCGGTGACCCTGTCGTGCGATCCGTCAGCGAGCGGCACGGCTTGGTCGAGCAAGGTCCTGGCTCTGGCGATCACCCGCCCGCCGCGCACGGTGTCATAGGGGCCCGCCACCGGCGGCTCGCCGAGGGCATCGGTGCCGTACAGGGCATCGTACAGGCTGCCCCACCGCGCATTGGCGGCGTTCAGCAGGAAGCGGGCATTCAGGATCGGCACCACCAGCTGCGGTCCCGCCATCGTCGCCAGTTCGGCATCGACGCCGGTCGTGGCGATCTGGAACGGTGCGGGTTCGTCGACCAGATAGCCGATCTCCCGCAGGAAGCCTTCGGTCGCGACCGGATCGTGCGGCTGGCCCTTACGCCCGCCATGCCAGTCGTCCAGACGGGCCTGAAGTTCGTCGCGCGTGGCCAGCAGCGTCCTGTTTTCCGGCGCGCACCGCTCGAAAACCTCTGCCGCGCCTGCCCAGAATGTCGCCGCCCCGATGCCCAGCCCCGGCAGGACCTCGTCCTCGAAAAAGCTCGCGAGTTCGGGTGCAACGCCCAGTCCGGCGCGGTCGAGATAGTCGGTCATGCGTAACGTCCTTGGGGAGGCGAACCTGCCTGTAACATTCCGTGATGACGCCGGGGAAGTCGATAGGCGAAACGCCGGAACCGTCAGTTCACGCCCCGGAAGCCCCGCCACCAGGTGGCAAACCGCTCCAGACCTTCGTCGATCGCGACCGTTGGATGATATCCGGTCAGGGCATTCAGCTTGGACACATCGGCAAAGGTGGCGGTGACATCGCCCGGCTGCATCGGCATCAGCACCTTGATCGCCTGACGCCCCAGCACCCGCTCCAGGGTGGAGATCATCGTGAACAGGCCGACGGGCGAGGAATCCCCGATATTGTAGACCTCGTGGCCCGACACGGGCGGATGCTCCAGCACCCCCAGCACCCCGTCGACGATGTCGTCGATATAGGTGAAGTCGCGCGCCATCCGGCCCTCGCCATACACCTCGATGCTCTCGCCGGACATGATCGCCTCGGTGAAGCTGAAATAGGCCATGTCCGGTCGCCCCCAGGGCCCGTAGACGGTGAAGAACCGCAGGCCCGACTGTGGCAGGCCATACAGGGTGGCGTAGCTCTGGCTCATCAGCTCGCACGAGCGTTTGGTCGCGGCATAGAGGGACACCGGCCGGTCCGCCGGTTCATCCTCGCGGAACCCGGCCCCGTTCAGCGGCTGGTCGCCATAGACCGAGCTGGACGACGCATAGACCAGGTGTTTCACCCCCGCATGCCGGCACGCCTCCAGCACGGACAGATGGCCCATCAGGTTGGAGCGCTCATAGGCGAAGGGGTTGTCGATCGAATATCGGACCCCCGCCTGCGCCGCCAGATGCACGACCCGGTCGGCCCCGCTGCTGCCGACGAGGGTCTTCAGTGCCTCATGATCGGCGATGTCCAGCCGCACCATGGTGAACCGCTCGCGGCGCTCCAGCCGGGCAGCGCGGGCTTCCTTCAGGCCGGGCTCGTAATAGGCATTGAAACTGTCCACGCCGATCACGGTCTCGCCGCGCTCAAGCAAACGCTCGGCGACATGCATACCGATGAAGCCGGCCGCGCCGGTGACGATGACAGTCATGCTGCGGCCTTAGCCCAAACCGTCAGTCGCGTCAGCGAAATCTCCTTTGCCTTGACTTTGCCGTAACAACGGCTCAAGAGCGCGGCGTCGCACGATTGCGGCACCCGGTGCGCTCCAGCGCGTGTGGGTCTTCCTCCCAATGAAGACCTGACTGTAGCAGCGGCCGATCCTCATGCTTCATATGCTGCCCGGACACGCGGGGTAGCGCCCGATCCACCCCGCCGGCCTCATGCAGAGGCTCGTTCGGGACTGGCGGTGCGCGACCTTTTCGGCGTCATGCCCGGGTCGATGCGCGTCGCCGCACGCGAAAGAAACCGTTTTGACCACGACATTCGAATCCTTCGGCCTGAACAAGGCCCTGCTGCAGGCCCTCGCCACCGAGGGCTACACCATCCCCACCCCGATCCAGGCCCAGGCCATTCCCGACGTCATGAAGGGCAAGGACCTTCTGGGTATCGCCCAGACCGGCACCGGCAAGACCGCAGCCTTCGCCCTGCCGATCCTGCATCGCCTGGCCGAGAACCGCGTCGCTCCCCTGCCCCGCACGACCCGCTGCCTGATCCTGTCGCCGACGCGCGAACTGGCCAGCCAGATCGCCGAAAGCTTCAAGGCCTATGGCAAACACCTCGGCTTCAAGGTCGCGGTGGTGTTCGGCGGCGTGAAATACGGCCCGCAGGAGCGCGCCATCCAGGCCGGCCTCGACGTGCTGGTCGCTACCCCGGGCCGCCTGCTGGATCATATGCAGCAGAAGACCCTGGACCTGTCCTCGACCGAGATCTTCGTGCTCGACGAGGCCGACCAGATGCTGGACCTCGGCTTCGTCAAGCCGATCCGCCAGATCGTCAGCCGCATTCCGGCCAAGCGCCAGAACCTGTTCTTCTCGGCCACCATGCCCACCGAGATCGGCAAGCTTGCCGGTGAACTGCTCAAGGACCCCGTCAAGGTGTCGGTGACGCCACAGGCCACCACGGTCGAACGCATCAACCAGACGGTCATCCACATCGAACAGGGCCGCAAGCGCGCCCTGCTCACCGAGATGTTCGCCGACGACAATTTCACCCGCTGCCTGGTGTTCACCAAGACCAAGCATGGTGCCGACAAGGTCGCGGCCTATCTGGAAGCCGGTGGCGTCCAGGCCGGTGCGATCCACGGCAACAAGTCCCAGCCCCAGCGTGAACGCACCCTTGCAGCCTTCAAGGCCGGCAAGCTGCGGGTGCTGGTCGCCACCGACATCGCCGCGCGCGGCATCGATGTGGACGGCGTCTCGCACGTCGTGAATTTCGAACTGCCCTTCGTGCCGGAAGCCTATGTCCACCGTATCGGCCGTACCGCCCGCGCCGGTGCCGAGGGCTCGGCCATCAGCTTCGTCGCCGGTGACGAGATGAAGCTGCTCAAGGATATCGAGAAGACCACCCGCCAGAAGATCCCGGCCACCGACCGTCGCAATGACAAGTCGCTGGGTCTGCTGGACCAGTCGATCATGGCAGCCGGCGTCGGCACCAAGGCGACCATGCCGGACCG
>QBLX01000051.1:8346-11306 GCA_003241825.1 Alphaproteobacteria bacterium | reverse complement strand
CCGCAACGGCCCGCGCAATCCCCGTCGCGACGGCGTCAAGCCTGCGCACGGTGGCCAGCCGCATCGCCAGCGCAAGCCCAACCCGGGCCGCGAAGGCGGTCGCGATGGTGGAGCTTCGCGTACGCATCACGATCGTCCGATGGCCTCGACCCAGCCGTTCGATCCCCTGGCAGCCGACCGGGCTCGCTCAGCCGCCCACGCCGCCCGGCCCCAGGCCGAGGCCAAGCCCGACGGCGAGATCAGCCGCCGCCCCCGCGGACGTCGCCCCTCCAACGGCGGCCGCGGCTACGCTGCCAAGGCCTAGGCCTAGGCCTAGGTCAGACGACAACAGCCCGCCCGGTTCACACCGGGCGGGTTATCTGTAGATGCCGCCTCGCGGGCCGACGTCGATGACGACAATCACGAGGACTTCGTTCTCCAACCGGTAGATCACCCGGTACTCCCCGACCCTCAGCCGGAAGCCGGCGCTGCCTGCCAGTGGCTTCACATTCGCGGAAGCGAAGGGATCGACGCTGAGGCTCTCGATCGCGTCAGTGATCCGTTTCTGCATCCGGGGATGCATGGCGGCGATGGCTTTCACAGCCTTCCGCTCGAACCTCACAGCCCACATGGTCGCCTCATTCGGTCGAGGCCGCCAGCGGCAGCCGGCATTGCCCGCAGCTTCAACGCACGGCCGTCGACCTACTTGCCGGAGGCGGGGATACTGTATTGCTTGCGCAGGTCTTCGAGACTGATCGGATTGAGGTCCGGATTGACCACGCTTCGCTCGATCGCAGCAGAATCCACAGCATCTTCCCAGGCCTCGAACCGCGCGCCTGACATCAGAATGACCTCACGGCCCTGATACTGCAGGACCGCAAAACCGTCGTTGGCATCCATGCGAGCAATCGCAGCGTTCAGACCAACGTCCTGGGTCGAAGGGGGTGTTGCGTCGTCCATCGCGCTCTCCTGCGAGCCCAGCATACCATGACGCAGAGCACCGACAAAACCAGCCTCAGGCCCCCGTCATCGCCTCCTGGCGGATGCGGCCGACCATGGCGTTCAGGCCATTGGCTCTCTGGCGGGTCAGGGCCTGGGGCAGGCCAAGACGGTCCAGCGCGGCCCGGGCATCCAGCCCCAGGATCTCGTCCGGGGTCCGGTCCGAGAACAGCATCAGCAAGAGCGCGACATTGCCCTTGGAGATCGCGCTGTCCGAATCGGCGAGGAACCGGATCCGCCCGCCGTCCAGTCGTCGGGTCGCGAGCCAGACCTGGGCGGCGCAACCCGGAACCTTGTTGGCCTCGACCCGGTCAGCGTCGGGCAGGGGTGCCAGGTCCTTTCCGAGGTCGATCACATATTCGATCCGCTGCTCCCAGTCCTCGAGCAGGTCGAAATTCTCCGCCAGTTCGGCCAGGGTCTCGTCGATGGTCGCGGGCATTTCGGTCATGGGGCGCAGATAGTCCCCCGCGCCATCCCCGACAACCGCGGCCCTGTCCCCCGGCTGCGGCTATCCGTCCCCTGACGGTCAGTCGCCTGTCACGGGAGCGCCCTCGCGCGGACACATCGAGGGGCGTAGCCTGTCAGGCGAAGTGTTTCGTCCGGACCCGTCCTTGACCGCCATCCCTGCCGCCCGTGCCATTCGACCTCCGGATGACCAGCCGACGCTCGTCGCCTGGCATGGAGGCTGGGCTGCGGGTACGGGCCTGCTGGCCCTGGGCAGCAGCGTTCTGGCCGCGCGTGTTGAAGGGCCGCTGGCCTTTGCCATGATCGCGATGATCCTGCCGGGCCTGGCGGGACTGGCCCTGAAGCTCCGCGACGGCCCGGCCCAGCGTTCTGGAGCCTGATGGCCGTGGCGGCCTCGGCCCTCTCCGGCGGGCTGACAGGCTCGCTGACGGGCTTTGTCTTCATGCCGGTGGCGGCGGGGCTGATGCTGGGCGGAAAGCGATTCGCCGAGGCCGGAGCCCTGGGCTGCGCCCTCGCTACCCTCGTCGGACTGGTTTCGCTGATCATGGCGGGCACAGGACCTGTCTTTCCCGGCCTCGCCGCCGTATCCGCCGTCCTGACAGCCGGAGCCATGGCCATCGCGGTCCGTGTCGCCTGGCGTCAGCGCGACCTCAGGGTGGCCGAGGCCGATGCCCGCACCCGACGCACCCTCGACGTCCTGAAGTCCCAGCCGGCCCTGACCCTGGTGCTGGATCCGTCGGGACGGGTCGCAACGGCCTACGGCAAGGCCCCCACGGCCCTGCCGGTGGCAGCCCTGCTGTCGGACGGACTGGTCGCCGCCGTCCACGCCCCGGACCGGCCCGAACTGCTCTCGGCGATCGAGAAGGCCCTGGCCTTTGGAACGCGCAACCTGACCATCACCCCGCGCCTGGCTCTGGATCGCCGGATCGACCTGACGCTGAGGCGGGTCGACGATCCGGACGGGCGAGTACGGATCATCGGTCTGGCCATCGACGCGACCGCCCGCCATGCCCGCGAACTGGGGCTGGAGGCCGCGCGGGCCGAGGCCGAGGCCCAGAATGCCGGCAAGAGCCGGTTCCTGGCCAACATGTCCCACGAACTCAGGACTCCGCTGAACGCCGTGATCGGCTTCTCGGACATCATGCGCCAGCGCATCTTCGGTCCCCTGCCCGACCGATACGCCGACTATGCGACCTCTATTCATGAGGCCGGAGGCCATCTGCTGGACCTGATCAACGATGTGCTGGACGTGTCCAAGATCGAGGCCGAGCGCTACGAACTGGCGATGGAGCGCTTCGACGCCCGTGACGTGATCTCGGCAGCCATCGCCCTGGTGCGGTTGCAGGCGACCGAGAAGGGCGTGGCGCTGTCAGGCATGATGCCGGGCGGGCCGCTGATCATCCACGCCGATCGCCGCGCGCTGAAGCAGATCACGCTCAACCTGCTGTCCAATGCCGTCAAATTCACCCAGAGCGGGGGCTCCGTCACGGTCACCCTCGAGGCTCACGACGGGCTTC
>QBLX01000051.1:0-8336 GCA_003241825.1 Alphaproteobacteria bacterium | reverse complement strand
GGCGTGGGCATCGCCGCAGAGGACCTGCGCCGGCTGGGCCGCCCGTTCGAACAGGCCGGCGGGGCAGACCAGCGGTCGCAGGGCACAGGGCTGGGCCTGTCACTGGTTCGGGCGCTGGCGGAACTGCATGGCGGCCGGATGACGATCGACAGCACCCTGGGCGAAGGGGCGGCCGTAACGCTGCGCCTGCCTGTCCTGGCCAAGGTGACCGAACCGCTTCCCGAGGGCGGTGCAGAGATCATCCCCCTGCACGCTCGCCCGGACGTCTGATCAGGCCGAACGCGCCTTCAACGGGGCCGAGCCGTCCGACAGCGACTCGTTGAGATAGACCTCGGCATCTCCGGCAGGCAGGGCCGGCGCATAGCCGAAACCCTGACCATAGTGGCACTGGGCATCCAGCAGCAGGGCCGCGAGACTGGCGTTCTCGACCCCTTCTGCGACGACCTCGAGGTTCAGGTCACGACCCAGACTGACGACCGATTTGACGATCTTGGCCGAGCCCTCGTCCTTGTCCATCGTAAGCACGAAGTAGCGGTCGATCTTCAGCGTATCGAACGGCAGCCGCGCCAGATAGGACAGCGACGAGAAACCGGTGCCGAAATCGTCCAGGGCAAGCGAGGCTCCGACGTCCTTCAGCTTCTGCAGGATCACCGATGCCTTTTCGGTGTCGCGCATGATGTCACCTTCGGTGACCTCGAGCTTGAGCGCCCCCTGCGGCAGGCCCGTTTCAAGGATGATGCGCGCCACATCGTCGACCAGGTGCGGACGTTCAATCTCCCCGACCGAAAGATTGACGCTGCAGAACAGATGTCCGGCCTGCGGGTGGCGCTTCAGCCATTCCGCGAGCTGGCGCGAAGACCGGGTCATCATCATCAGCCCGAGTTCGTTCATCAGCCCCATCTCCTGGGTCAGTCCCAGGAACTCGTCAGGCGGCACCAGACCGCGCTTGGGATGACGCCAGCGTGCCAGGGCCTCGAAGCCGGCCACGGCACCCGTGTTCAGGTTCACGATCGGCTGGAAGAAGGGCTCGATCTCTCCGCGCACGAAGGCATTGCGCAGGTCGCCTTCGAGCGCCAGCCGGGACAGGCTGTCGCTCTCGAGGGCCCTGCCATAGGCAGCCGTGCCACTGCGTCCCAGCGCCTTGGCCGAGCCGATCGCCAGTTCGGCGCGGCGCAGCAATTCAGAAGCATCCGGACTGTCCGGCCCGCCCTCGAACGCGACCGAACCCACCGAGACCGTGGGATAGATGTCGAAGCCTGCCACCCGGAGCGGCTGCTCCAGGGCATCGCGCAGCCGCTGGCCATTGCCGCCTGCACCGCGCGGCAGGATGATGGCGAACTCGTCCTCGCCCACGCGCGCGGGCCAGGCGCTGTCCGAAAAGGCCGCGGCGAGCCGTGACCCCAGGGCTGCAAGCACCAGATCGGCCCGCTCATGGCCCAGCGCCTCGTTCAGGCGATTGAGACGGTCCACATCGGCGACGACCATCTCCATGTCGCCCTGCACCGCAGCCGCCTCTGCCGCGCGGGCCAGGAAGGTGCGGCGGTCCAGCAGTCCGGTCAGGGCGTCCTTGTCGACGCCTGCAAATTTCGTTTCCAGCGCGACCAGCCCGGCGGCGCGCAGCCCGTCCTCCAGCCAGACCCCGCGCCAGAGGCTCGTCTCGGTCCCGCGCATCCGCAGGCGGATGGCGATCTCGGTCCCCTCGGCCTGGGGCTTGAGCAAGGTCTCGGCCAGCGCGCGATCCTGCGGCAAGGTCAGGGCCACGAAACCGGCACCCGAACATTCGGGCGCGAGCGGTCCCAGCCCGAGCGGTCGGGTCGCCCCCGTAAAACGCAGGCTGTCCTCGCCCGGCGACCAGCTCCACAGCGCCGAGTCAGCGGCGGCCAGCGCCTCGATGGCCGTCGTCGCGTCCCAGCTCAGGGTTCGGGATCGCGAATTCACGACGGGGAGCGTCCTTTTCTCAGATCGGGGAAATGTCGCCGTGTTCGGCGTCTTCTGGCAAGAGGCCAAAGAGAAGATGGTCTGCCCACCGCCCGTTAATTTTAAGATAAGCCTTTGCCAGACCCTCGTTTCGAAACCCCGCTTTTTCCAGCACCCGCCGCGAGGCCATGTTGGTCGGCAGGCAGGACGCCTCGATCCGGTGCAGTTTCAGGGATTTGAAGGCGAACCGGGTACAGGCCCGCACCGCCGCCGTCGCATGCCCCTGACCTGCCACCGTCCGACCGATCCAGTAACCCAGGGTCGCCGTTTCGGCCACGCCGCGCCGGACATTGGACAGGGTGATGGCTCCCTTCAGGTCGCGACCGGAGCCGTCGAAGATGAAGAAGGGCCATGCATGGCCCAATTCCATCTCGCGGGCATAGATGGTCAGCCTTCGGCGGTATGCGGCCCGGCTCAGATCGTCGTCCGGCCAGGCGGGTTCCCAGGGCTGCAGATACTCCCGCGACCGCTCCCGCATGTCCGACCACTGGGCATAGTCACCGGCCCGCGGCGGACGCAGCAGGGTGCCATGGCCCTCCACCACGGGACCCGTTGCATCTGTCATCCAGTCCAGAAGCGCCATTGCCCGGGAGATTAGCCTGATGGAACCGCGAATGGCGAGCCGCTTTGCAAAGACAGGCGCGCCGGCATCCGCTACTTCGGTGTGCGACACCGACCCGGAGATTCCCGTGACCGCCGCCTATCTCAAGACCATACCCAATATCCTGACCGGCCTGCGGCTGCTGGCAGGGGTGGTGATGTTCCTGATCCTGGCCGGAGCGACAGGCGGCGTGCCCGTCCTTTCGTCCTATCTGAGCCCCGAAGACCAGTTCGCCCTGTATCGCGCGGCTTTCTGGATCTTCGTCATCGCGGCCTCGACCGACTGGGTCGACGGCTTCCTCGCCCGGCGCTGGAATGCGACCAGCCGGTGGGGCGCGATCCTGGATCCCATCGCCGACAAGATCCTGGTCACCGGAGCCATCCTGGGTGTCGTCACCAGCGGCTCGGTGCCCCAGATTGCCATCCCGTGCGGCCTGATCCTGTTTCGTGAGTTCGCGGTCTCGGCCCTGCGCGAGACCGTCGCCGGCAAGGTCAAGCTGGAGGTCACCACCCTGGCCAAATGGAAGACCACGCTGCAGCTGGTGGCGCTCGGCGCACAACTGCTGGCGCGCAACTGGGACGGCTTCGGCTGGGAGTTCGAACACCTGGTCTGGTTCCAGCTGTTCGCCGACATCCTGATCTGGCTGGCCGCCGTCGTGACGCTGTGGACCGGCTGGCAGTATTTCGACAAGGCCCGCCGCAAGATGGCCTCGCCTCACTGATCCGCTGATCCCGGCGAAAGCGGGGATGAGCGGGATGAAACGGGCCGCTGCCCCTCATATTTCGCGCGATCCGACCGAGCGAAATCAGCGTCTTGCAGAAATCTGGACCGCCCGAGCCCGACACGGTCAGAATCCATGCGATCCTCTCACCGTCCCAGAGGCCCGGGGAAAGGATCGAGACGATCAAGACGATCAAGACGGTGTTTTTCGCTTCCCCTCGTTCCGCTCATCCCGGCTAAAGCGGGGCCGCTCTCCCTCCCCGCTCATCCCGGCGAAAGCCGGGACCCAGTGCTTTCGCAGCGCACTGGTGCCTTGGATAAGCATGCGTTCGCTTAACCCGCCTATCTGCCCGCCCAAGCACTGGGTCCCGGCTTTCGCCGGGATGAGCGGATCTGAGGGATGAGCGGATCAGGGGGATGAGCGGACTATGAGGGGGCCAGCCCCTTTTCCAGGACCACGAACACCAGATCGAGCCGCCGGGGCAGGCCGAATTTCTCGTCGTCGACCGGGAAGGGTTCCTCGGCCCCCGTCAGCGCATAGCCACGCCGCTCGTACCAGGCGATCAGTTCGTGGCGGGACTTGATCACCGTCATCCGCATGCGGGTCGCACCGAAACGCGTCCGTGCCGCGTCCTCGGCCTCGGCCATCAGTCGCCGGCCCAGCCCCCCGGCCTGCAGGGTCGGATCGATCGACAGCATGCCCAGATAGACGACGCCCTCGCCTTCATCGACCAGCCGGACACAGCCGACCAGCCGGTCCCCGTCATGGGCCATCAGCATCAACTGGGCCGGATCGTCGATGATGCCCGACAGTTCCACGGCGTCAGTCCGCTGGCCGTCGAGGATATCGGCCTCATGGCTCCAGCCCTGCCGCGCGCTCTCGCCGCGATAGGCGCTTTCGATCAGCCGGTGCAGGGCCGTGACGTCGCCGGGCACCGCGACCCGGAAGGCGAGGTCGATCACCGGACGCCCAGTTCCTCGACCAGCCCCTGCATGCCGTAGACGTCGCGCAGGGCCACGGTCACCGCACCCGTGGTGACGATCACGCTGCGATTGACGTTGCGGTCATAGCCATAGGCATTGCGCTGGGTCAGGACGGTGGAATCGAAATTGGCCCCGACGATCTCGAAGTCCGGTGTCACGACCGGCGATCCGGACGAGCCCCCGATCGTGTCGGACGACACGGCCATGTTCAGCACCGTGTCGGCATCGATCCGGTCCCGGGCGGCCAGCAGCTTCGGTGCCAGGTCGAACGGCGCCGAGCCCGTCGCCCGGTTCCACAGACCGCCAAAGGTCGTGAAGGCCCCGAACCGCTGCCCGGGCACATCCGTGCCCTCGATCAGGCCATAGGTCAGGCGCAGCGTCCCGGTCGCGTCCGGATAGACGCTGTCGCCATAGGCCGCGAACCGTGCAGCGGCGAGGCGCTCGGACGCCCGGTCGGTCGGGGCCTGCACGCGGGCCTCCCAGTCGGAGCGGACGGCGCGGCTGTTGTCCTGCATGGCGAGGGCCAGTCTGATCATCGGGTCGTCTGACGCCTGAATGGCCTCCAGCCCGCCCTCCCACAGGGCCCGACGCACCGCCGGATCGGCGAGGGTCGAGCCGGACGCCAGCCGTGCCGACATCGCCTCGGGGCTCTCCTGACCCAGCAGGGCGCGCACACGGGCATCGTCGACCGTCAGCCACTCGCGCGTCTTGGACAGCCACCACTCCAGCCGCACCTGCTCGAGGGCGGGATAGACCGGCCGCACGGCGAACAGTCCGGCCTGCACCGCCGTCAGACGGCTGTCGGAGAACTCGGGCAGGCGCTCTGCCGACGGCCTGGCGCGCTCCTGTGCCCCGCGCACCAGCGTGCGTGCATAGTTGAACAGGATCGATCCGCCGCCCGCCTGGCCTTCCAGCAGGGCAAACGACGGGTAGAGTTCGCGCTGGATCGGCTGCACGGCAGCCAGAGCACCCCAGGGATCGGCCGCCGCCGCCGCGATCGTGGCATCAGCCGCGACCCGGGCCTTGAAGTCGACCTCGGCCTCGGCCCGTCGCGCCATGAAGGCCGGATCGACCAGGGCCCGCATCCGGCCCAGCCCGCGCTTGTAGGTGTTCTCCAGCCCGACGATCGGGTCCATGGCGATGAAGGCGTTCTCCTCGCTTTCGGCCGCGAACCGCAGCAGCCGCCCGCGCAGCTCGCTGGCCAGCAGCTGGTCCATCGGCAGGACGACGTCGCGGACGGTGAACAGCTGGTCCTGCGTCAGCAGCCGCTGCGTCGCCCCGGGGCTGCCCGACACGAAGACCGGCGAACCCTCGACCGGCTTGTCGGCGTTCCAGATGAAATGGTTCGGCGTCTCGACCGGCTGGCCGTTCTCGTACAGCCTGACGAAGGCGGCATCGATCGAGAAGCGGGGGAAGCTGAAATTGTCCAGATCCCCGCCGAAGGTCGCGGCCCGGTCCTCGGGTGCCCAGGCCAGGCGCACATCGGTATAGCGGCGGAATTTGTAGAGCTTGAACTGCCCGCCCCGGTACAGGGTCACGACCTGGCAGCGGACGGTGGCGTCACCGGCACAGCCTTCCTGCTCGATCCGGCCGGCCTCGGCGTCGCGGGCGCGGGTGAAGGCCTGTCCCTCCAGCCCCTGTCCGGCCGCCTGCATCCGGGCGGTGACATCGGTGATGTCGGTCAGGATCTCGGCCGACCCGCCCGGGCATTTCAGCTCCTCCTCGCGGGTGCGCGGCGTAAAGCCGGTGGCAGCATAGTTGACCGCCTGGGTCGACAGATTGGCTACGCAGGTGGCGACACAGTGGTTGTTGGTCATCACCAGACCGGAGGACGACACCAGCCCCGCCGAACAGCCGCCGAACTTGACCGAGGCCAGCCGCACCCGGTCAAGGAAGGCCTGATCGATCGACGTGCCCAGCGTCGCATTGGCCCGCGCGATCGGGAAATTGTCGAAGGTCCACATCCCCTCCTCGGCGCGCGCCGATCCGGCGGCGAGGGTCAGGGCAAGGGCGGCGAGGGTCAGGGTCTGGTTGCGCATATCCCTCTTCTATCGTCTGGATGGGCGCGAGAGAAGGACAGGAATCCGATGACGATCGCCGCCCGTCGCTGCACCTGGTGCGGCACCGACCCGCTGTATGTCGCCTATCACGACACCGAATGGGGCGTACCGGAATACGACCCTCGCGCCCTGTGGGAGAAGCTGGTGCTGGACGGCTTCCAGGCCGGCCTGGCCTGGATCACCATCCTGAGAAAGCGCGAGACCCTGCGCGCAGCCTTCGACGGTTTCGACCCGGAGGTCGTCGCCCGCTACGATGACGCCGACCGCGCCCGGCTGATGGCCGATCCCGGCATCATCCGCTCCCGCGCCAAGATCGAGGCTGCCATCCGGGGGGCACAGATCTGGCTCGACATGCGCGACAACTGCGAGGACTTTTCCGCCTGGCTATGGTCGTTCGTCGACGGCCAGCCGCTCCAGACCCGCCCCGCCACCATGGCCGATGTCCCGACCCGGACCCCGGCCTCGGTCGCCATGGCCAAGGCCCTCAAGGCGCGGGGCTTCAATTTCTGCGGCCCGGTGATCGTCTATGCCTTCATGCAGGCGACGGGCATGGTCAACGACCATGTGGAGGACTGTGTCCGGTGTGACGACGTCCGCGCGATGGGCAACCCGAGCAACAGGGTCTGATTTCCGACGTTGAATGAATGACCGACTTTGACCCGAAACGGACATTCGGCGTTTACTCCGTCGGCGGTTCGCTGTCGGCGCAGCCCTCGAACTTCGGCGACTTCTATGATCAGGGTATCTATCCAACAGCGTCGGCATTAAGTTCCGATCTTCGGTAACGTTTCCGAAGGGTTGAGGTATGGGCTTTCGCTTCGCGAGCCCCCCCAGCCAGGAAGGGCCGCCATGGCTCCTGCCCCACCCGTATCTACCGATCTTGGCGCATCGCTTGCGCTTGCAGTCATAAGGGCATCGCAGGCTCCACTGCTATTGCTTGACGGCGGTTCAAACATCATCGCCGCCAGCGAATCCTTCACGCGGTCCTTCGGCTATCTCGCTGGAAACGTTCGGGGGAGATCCCTGTTCTCTCTCGGGGATGGAGAATGGGACATGCCCCGTCTGCGATCTTTGCTGTCGGCGGTCGGTTCTGGAGATGCCGTGATCGACGCGTATGAGTTGAATTGGGGCGGGCCGGGGGCGAATAGACGAGCTCTCATCCTCAGCGCACAGCGACTGGAGTTTACCGAAGGCCCTTCGATCAGGGTCTTGCTCACCGTGGTCGACGCAACCGAAGCCAAGGCGGCGGAAAAGCTGAAAAGCGATCTGATCCGCGACAAGGACATCCTGCTTCAGGAAATCCAACACCGGGTTGCCAACAGCCTGCAGATCATTGCCAGCGTCCTTCTGCAGAATGCCAAAAAAGTCACGTCGGAGGAAAGTCGTACTCATCTGCGCGACGCTCATCAGCGCGTCATGTCGGTCGCTGCTGTCCAGCGTCAGCTGGCGGCTTCCAGCATGAGCGACGTGATACTGAAACCCTACTTGACGCAGCTATGCCTGAGCATTGGTGCCTCGATGATCGAGGATCATGACCTGGTATCAATCAAGGTTGACGGCGATGGCAGCGCGACGACGGCAGAGGTTTCCGTTAGCCTTGGTCTGATCGTCACCGAGCTGGTCATAAATGCACTGAAACACGCTTTTCCGTTGGGCCGCCCGGGCGTCGTCACCGTGGACTATCACTCTGAAAATGAGGGATGGGCTCTTTCCGTATGCGATGATGGCATAGGGATCCCTGAAAGCGGCGAGGATGCCAAAGCTGGGCTTGGGACTGCGATTGTGCAGGCATTAGCCACCCAGCTTTCAGCCAAGATCACCGTGAATGATCTCAAGCCTGGCACCGGCGTGAACGTCGTCCATCGGAAGCCCCTCGGTCTGGGCAATGAGACTGCAAAGCCGGAACTGCGGGCGATCTAAAGGCCCGCTACCCACCCTTGGCAGACACTCGCCATGTCTGGTGTCGGATGCGCGGTTCGGGGTGGTCTGGACAC
>QBLX01000050.1:11046-18131 GCA_003241825.1 Alphaproteobacteria bacterium | reverse complement strand
GCCACCACCACCGGCCGCCTGTCCTCCTCCGACCCGAACCTGCAGAACATCCCGGTCCGCAACGACATCGACCGCCAGATCCGCCAGGCCTTCGTCCCCTCGCCCGGCAACCTGCTGATCAGCGCCGACTACAGCCAGATCGAGCTGCGGCTGCTGGCCCATATCGGCGACATCCCCGAGCTGAAACGCGCCTTCAAGGCCGGCCTCGACATCCACGCGGCCACGGCGTCCGAGATGTTCGGCGTCCCCGTCGAGGGCATGCCCGCCGAGACCCGCCGCCGCGCCAAGGCGATCAATTTCGGCATCGTCTATGGCATCAGCGCCTTTGGCCTGGCCAACCAGCTGAACATCGACCAGTCCGAGGCCGCGGCCTATATCAAGACCTATTTCGAACGCTTCCCCGGCATCCGCGCCTATATGGACGCGACCCGGGCCGAGGTGCGGGCGGCGGGCCATGTCTCGACCCTGTTCGGCCGCAAGATCCACATCCCGGCCATCCACTCCAAATCCGGAGCCGAGCGCCAGTTCGGCGAGCGCGCCGCCATCAACGCCCCGATCCAGGGCGCCGCCGCCGACATCATCCGCCGCGCCATGATCCGCATGCCCGCCGCGCTTGAGGCCGCCGGCCTGTCACAGGTCAAGATGCTGCTGCAGGTCCACGACGAACTGGTGTTCGAGACGCCCGAGGCCGACGCCGAAGCCGCCATGACCGTCATCCGCCACATCATGGAAACCGCCGACGAGCCGGCGGTGAAGCTGAGCGTGCCGCTGGTGGTGGATGCGAGGGCGGCCACGAACTGGGACGAGGCGCACTGAGGGGGCGAACGGGGGCGATCGACCTTATTGAACTCTTCGACCCTGTCCTGCATATTGGGCCTGCAAAGTCCTTCCCGTGTCCCGAACTGTCGCCGTATGGCGTGCGTGTCCTGGTTCCGCCAGGACTAGGGACCGGGAAGGCAACCACCCTCAGCGAAACTCCCAGACATCGTCGATGCGCGGCTGAAGCATGTCGAGCCATCGGCGGTGATCGGCGCGTTCGGGCCGATACGACCGCGCAATGGCACCGGCGCACATGTCGGCCAACTGGATAAGGGGCTCGGTCTTCGAGTCCGAGAAGCGACAATCCCGGATCGCGCCGTCGCGTCCCCTGCGGCGGATGGCGGTCGAAAGTTTCTGACGAAACTCGCGGTCGCCCGAGCCGTCGATGATGACCCGGGCGTCATTCAGCCGCCCGTTGTCGTGGCGCAGCATCTGTTTGACGAAGAACTGGTAGAAGCTCTCCTTGTCGGTGCGCAGCTGGGCGGACTGGATGACGGCCTTCCTGACCACGATCGCGCGCACCCTGAAGGGCGCGGCGACGATCGCCTGAAAGAAGCGATCGCGCACCGGTTCGCGGCATTTGCTGAATTTGAACTCGCCCCTGTGCATCTGCCGGGCCGCCGACCCCGAGATGAGCTGACGCGTCAGGGCGGCGTCTTCGGTCGAGTCGAAGATGACCATGGCGGCGATGAAGACCGGCGAACTGCCCTGCTCCACGCGAAAGCCCGCATCCCCGCTCTCATCGATATAGACCAGCATAGGTGGATTAGAGGACAGGTTGGGGTTGAAGGCAAAGCCCTTATGGGACTCGCACCGCCGACATCATCCGCCGCGCCATGATCCGCATGCCCGCCGCCCTCGAGGCCGCCGGCCTGTCACAGGTCAAGATGCTGCTGCAGGTCCACGACGAACTGGTGTTCGAGACGCCCGAGGCCGACGCCGAAGCCGCCATGACCGTCATCCGCCACATCATGGAAACCGCCGACGAGCCGGCGGTGAAGCTGAGCGTGCCGCTGGTGGTGGATGCGCGAGCGGCGACGAACTGGGACGAGGCGCATTGAGGGGGTGGGGTGACTTCCGCCAAGCGTAATGCGAAACGTAGACAGGTCGGTCTCATCAAGAGACCGCTCAAAGCGCATGAGAACATTATTCGATGAGCGATCTTGCCCGGATAGGCGACAAAAGCCACCCGAAGGGTGCGCAAGCTCCCTTGATTGAAGCTTTTGGAATTCGTGGGCTACATGGATATAGGACAATATCGCTAGCCACGTCCCACGCGGCCACTATTCTGATCGCCAAGAATGGCACGGGGAAAACTACACTGCTTGGAGTGTTGAACGCATTCCTTCAGGGACAGTTCAGTCGCCTACGCGGGTTAGAATTTGAATCCATATTTTGCCAGTTCAGAGGCATGCCAGATCAACTCGTACTGAGTAGCACCGACTTAGATGAGGCACTTTCAAGTTCTGATAGCGGTGAAATAGCAAACATGGCCTTGCGGCTAGATATTCCGGCAATTTCTCTATTCAAATTTGTTACAGAAGAGTGGAGTTCGCTTGATCGAGGCTCCGCATCTATTCATGAGAACTTAGTGTATAGCGCCTTTGCGAAAATTTATGGCCATAATTATGCTCGCATATCTAAAGCTGTGTCTGAACTTCAAAGAACGGCGTATGAAAAGAACGACAATCTCGCCAGGATAAGTAATGCTATCCGCACATTGTTGGGCGGATATGAGATTCTTTATTTGCCCACATATCGACGAGTTGAACTTGCCCTACAAGAAGAGCCAAAAAACACTCCTTATCGTCGCAAGCGACCTAAGTTTAACGTGGCGGAAGGTAGCTTATTTACAGGTGATATCCAGTTCGGGCTAGCCGATATCGCCGAACGACTGAGCGAGATGAACGAGAGAATTGCTTACGATTCAAATAGTGAGTACAGAAAGATAAGTGCGGCTATTATTAATGAACTGATCGATGGTTCGTTCGAAAACAGCGACACATTGAATGGAAAAATACCATCCAAAGACGACCTTCAGTTGCTCTTTTCTAGGGTAGAACAGAGCCGTCGATTGGGACCTTACTATCCAGCTTCCATTCCCGATCTTGAAAAACTATACAGTGATGATGGTATTCCTGCTTCGTCCCAGAAATTCTTGACGTACTTTCTGGGTCAATTGGACAAAGTTATTGAGACGACAAGGGACGTTGAAACACGAGTTCAAGATTTTGTCAGTAGATGTAATAGCTATCTCTGCTTGGACGATGAGTCGACGAGACATCCTCAAGACTCAGGCCTAGCGCAAGAGGAAGGAAAAAGACTAATTTTAAACAGAAACAACCTTCAGGTTCAGGTTATAAGCGTTCCAGACGGAAGAAAGATCAGCCTTGATGCACTGTCTTCTGGCGAAAAACAGATGATATCTTTGTTTGCAAAACTGTATCTATATGAAGGTCCAAAGATTGTCTTAATCGATGAGCCAGAATTGTCTCTCTCAATTGATTGGCAGCGCAAAATACTTGTCGATGTTATAAATTCGCCTTTATGCGAGCAATTGGTTGCAATAACTCACTCCCCATTCGTTTTCGATAACGAACTAGAGCCATATGCTGGTTCAATCAAATTAACGACAAAACCAAAGGAAACTGCCTCATTCGGTGTTGATTTATTCGACGACGAGCAATTTGATGACTGATCTTTTTGGGATCGGGGCAGCCAATCTACCAATCATAGATGATCCCGCGGTCGCCGCTCTTAGAGCAGCTAGACAACGCCCAGCAGTAGCAAAGCTTGAGCTCGCGAAGCAGCGCTCTGCATCTCCAGACTTGCCGATTTTGGCATTTGAGGGCGACGACGACAAGATTACGTATTTCCAGTGGATCAGTAGAATTCGCCCTGGAATGAAATACGTTTCCTTCCCATGCAGTGGAAAAGGTCAACTGCTCGCCCTCCGCAGTTCACTTCAATCTGATGTCACAGGCTTGGCTGATGCAGTGTACTTTTTTGTAGATCGAGATTTCGATGAGCTTCGCGAACATGCACATGGTGATGATGTATTCATGACCGAAATGTACTCGGTTGAAAACTATATTGTATGCGAAAATGTCTTAGACTCGGTTCTTCAAATCGAGTTTCACTGCCATGCTGATAAAAATGTTAGGAATAGAGTATTAGAGATATTCAGATCAGCTTATGACGCCTTTCTGAATGCCACAGCCGACATCAACCGACAACTTTATGTCGCGCGTCGATTGGGAATAGAAATCGATCCGCTTCCAAACAAGATTGGGAAGATAGTTCAGATCACTCTCACGATGGATGACGCAGTCGCTGTCGAAACTAGGCAAGTAATCAGGCCCAGAAGTGAACTTCCAGAGAATGGTGTCGCTGATTTGATAGCTGAATTTGACGATCTGGAACCGAGAAGCCGCTACAGAGGGAAATTTGCATACTTTTTCTTCAAACGCTGGTTGGAAGAGTTAGTTTTGCAAAATGACGAGGCAGAAAGAGGTGTGTTTTCCGGTCTTGCTAATCGTTCAGCTTTTCGAGTGAGCGAACTCACTTTGAATAGCCTTTCTTCAAAGGCAGATTTGCCGGATGGACTGGTGGAGTTCGTTGCATCGATAGATCCCCCAGCTCATTGAAAAGTAATTATCTTCTTGAATTATTATTCGTCGAGACGTGAGACAGCTTTTTCTGATGCTATTCCTATGTCGTCATCAACTATCTTGCTGTTGTGACGCCGTAGCCAAAATGCAAATAGGTTTTGTGCACGCCCCTAGAAATCCAGATCCGCATAGTGCGCCACGGGTGCCAGCCCCTGGAACCGGTCCGCCAGCAGCGGCCGGAAACTCGGTCTCGATTTCAGCCGCATGTACCAGGTCTTGAGGCCCGGCCAGGCTTTCCAGGAGACCTCGCCGAAATAGTCGAGGATGGAGACATGGGCGCCGGCGACGAGGTCGGCCTGGCTCAGGCGGCGGCCGGCCAGCCAGTCGCGCTCGTTCAGCAGGGCCTCCATCATGCCCAGATGACCCTTCAGTGCCTCGCGGCCCTCGCGCAGGGCGCGGGCTTCGGGGGGGCCGAGGCGAAGCAGGGGTTTCTCCATCCGCTCGTGCAGCAGGACGGCATTGACCTCGTCCATGAAGCGGCGGTCGAACCATCCGGTCAGGCGCCGGGCCTCGGCGCGGTCGGACAGGTCGGCGGGCAGCAGGAGCGGGGTCTTTTGCGCGTCCTCCAGCCAGCCGAGGATGGCCGGGGCCTCGCACAGGATCAGGGGCGTTGCGGTCCCCTCGGTGACGCGCAGGACGGGGGGCATGCCGGACGGATTGAACTGGCCCAGCACACAGTCCGGTTCCCATGGACGGACCAGGGTCTCGGTCCACTCCAGCCGCGCTTCGCCCAGCGCCAGCCGCGCCGCGCGCGATCCGGGGTCGAAGGGAAAGTGGAACAGTTCGAGGGCCGACATGACGCCTGATTGCAGCAGTCTGCGTTAAGACCGCGTTTACTGCGATCGCCCGCGCGTTCGCGGGCGCGCCCCTGTGGTCGAGGGATCGGGGGGTCGAGGGCTCGAGGTCGCGGAACTCGCCCCTGCCAATGCCGGTCAGAACAAGGGATTTTCGTCCTTACGCAGGCGTCGTCCCCGCCTGACCCGGAACCTGTGCGACACTGGTCACGGGTCTTTGACATCCCCGCCCCGGTCCGGGACTTATCGAGACGATCAAGACGGTCGAGACGGTATTTTTTCGCGCCGATCGGTCGAACCGGTCGCCTGCCCCCCGGGGCGCAGGGCCTAGAAGGCGCTCTGGCCCGTGATCGCCCGCCCCAGGATCAGGGCGTGGACGTCGTGGGCCCCCTCATAGGTGTTGACGGTCTCCAGGTTCATGGCGTGGCGCATGACGTGCATCTCGCCGGTGATGCCGGCGCCGCCGTGCATGTCGCGGGCCTCGCGGGCGATGGCCAGGGCCTTGCCGCAGTTGTTGCGCTTCATCATCGAGATGGCTTCCGGCACCCAGGCCCCGGTATCGAGCAGCCGCCCGAGTGCCAGTGCACCCTCGAGGCCGAGGAAGATCTCGGTCTGCATGTCGGCCAGCTTCTTCTGGACCAGCTGGCGGCTGGACAGGGGGCGGCCGAACAGCATCCGCTCGCCGACATAGTCCCGGGTCATGTGGAAACAGGCCTCGGCGGCGCCCATGGCTCCCCAGGCGATGCCGTAGCGGGCCTTGTTCAGGCAGGAGAAGGGCCCGCGCAGGCCCTTCACGCCCGGCAGCAGATTGGCCTCGGGCACAAAGACATCGTTGAGCCCGATGTCGCCGGTGATGGAGGCGCGCAGGGACAGCTTGTCGCCGATCTTGCCCGTGGTGAAGCCCTCGAACTCACGCTCGACGATGAAGCCGCGGATCACGTCATCCAGCTTGGCCCAGACGATGGCCAGGTCTGCGATGGGGGAGTTGGTGATCCAGTATTTGCCGCCGTTCAGGCGATAGCCGCCCTCGACCGCCACGGCCTTTGTCTTCATCGAGGCCGGATCGGAGCCGCCGTCAGCCTCGGTCAGGCCAAAGCAGCCGATCAGCTCGCCCGCCGCCATCCGGGGCAGGAACCGCATCTTCTGCTCCTCGGACCCGAAGGCATAGATCGGATACATGGCCAGCGACGACTGCACCGACATGGCCGAGCGATAGCCCGAATCGACCGCCTCGATCTCGCGCGCGATCAGGCCATAGGCCACGTGGCTGACGGCCGAACCGCCGTATTGCTCGGGCAGCATGGCACCGAGAAAGCCCATCTGGCCCATCTCGGTCATGATGGCGCGATCGAAGGTCTCGTCCCGGAAGGCGGCGACGATACGCGGCAGCAGGCTCTCGCGGGCATAGGTCCTTGCCGCGTCCTGGATGGCGCGCTCGTCCTCGGTCAGGCGTGACGTCAGGTCCAGCGGGTCGTCCCACTGGAAGGTCTGTTGAATCTGTGTCGAACCATCGGCCATGGGGCGTCGCAATCCTGAAATGCAGCGGGGCGTCCTGATCGTCGCGCGCGTGCACGCAGCCCCTGTTCTGTTGCGCGGTTTAGGGCAAAATGGCTGCGTCGGGTAGGGGCCGGGCCGACGCAGTAACAGGATGACGCCGATGCAGAAGACGTTGACCCGATTGTTCGTCGACCACCCGCGCGAGGTGAACGAGGGCTATTTCGAACATATGGCGGCGGCGGCGCGATTCGGCTTCCGGCTGAGCCGACTGGCGGGCCTGGCCTTTCTGCGCGCCCTGGTGCCC
>QBLX01000050.1:0-11036 GCA_003241825.1 Alphaproteobacteria bacterium | reverse complement strand
GGCGAAGACAGCGGTGTCGGACGAGATCAAGCGGATGGCCCGCGAGATCGGGGGCCGGGCCGAGGACGCCCGCGACACCCGCATGCGCGAGGCCGGCGCCTGGGACCCCGGCCTCTAGGCCATTCTCCGGCCCTGCGATGATGTCACAGCCGCCTTGATGAAACCGTCTCACACATCGTGCATTGATGCCGGAGGCTGCAATCTCACGATTTCGTGAGGTCGTGGCACGCCAGCCATAGCGCCCGCCCATCGCCGTCCCTAAGTGGACTTTCGTCCGCCTGTTCTTCTGGAATTGTTTGCTTGCATGACCCTCCCCGCGATCATCGCCGACGATGAGTTGCGGACACTCTCCGATGTCATCGAGAGCCTGGGTCATGGCGAAGAACCGCAGCTGAGCGTCGCCGAACTGGTCAAGGCCTTTGGCGAGCGGGCGTTCGGGGCCCTGATCCTGATTCTGGCGCTCATGTCGCTGTTCCCCTGGCCGCCCGGGGGCAAGGCCGTGTTCAGCGCGCCGATCATCCTTCTGTCGCTTGAACTGGCCGTACAGCGCGAAACCGTCTGGCTCCCGCGCTGGCTGCTGAAGGTTTCGGTCAACCGCGACATCTATCGCCGGGCCAGCCAGAAGGTCCTCAAGCCGCTGCGCTGGGTCGAGAAGCTGTCCAAGCCACGGCTGCCTGCCCTGACCGGGGAGATCGCCGATGTCGTCGTGGGTCTGGTCTGCGTCCTGCTGGCGATCATGCTGGCCCTGCCCGTGCCGTTCGGCGACATGCTGCCGGCCTTCACCCTGGTCATTTTCGGTCTGGCCATGACCCAGCGCGATGGTCTGGCCATCATTGCGGGCGCGATCGGGACCCTGGTCTGCTGCGTCTACATGGTGCTGGTCTGGGCGGCGGTCGTGGCCGTTGGGGAAAGCATCTACCGCTGGCTGACCGGCCTGTTCTGACATCAAAAAAGAGCCGCCGGGTCGCCCCGACGGCTCTTCATTGTCTGACCGCGAACGGCCAACCGATTATCAGCCTGAAAGGATCAGGCCCGGACCTCGCCAGAGGACCAGAAACCGGTCGCCGCACGGGTTGGGGACAATGAGATCACTGGATCACCTCCTTTCGCTGTTGAACAGGGAGGTCAAGGGTAGTCATGCGTCGCGGGTTTCGCCAAGGGCTAATCCACCCGTCATCAGGCTGCCTGCTGGCCCCCGCCATCGGCACCGCCAGCGATCAGTCCCTGCATGATGGAGCGGTTGATATCGATCAGGGCCGAGAAGTCGTCGTCGCCCCGCATCACGACCGAGGAGTGCCGGTTCACGAACAGGCTGATCGAGATGATCTGTGCCCGCAAAGGGCCACCCAGCCCGTTGCCGGTGGCGCTGCAATCCGATGCCAGCGTGGACCAGAGCCGCCGGTTCCAGTCCAGGGCATCAATGCGGGTCGCAAGGTCGGACTTGTCGACCGTCTGCGCATGCATCAGTGCCCGTGTAACCTGGCCGAACAGGCGATATTCCAGGTCGCGCGGTGACTCACTGCGCGTCGTCGCCTGTCTGTACGCCTGATACATTGCCCAGCCTCTGCTCTTCGTAATCGACGATCTTTCGCGCTGACATAAGCGCCTTGTAGTATTCGCGGCTCATCACGTATTTCGACATGGCGACACATTCGGTCAGGACCGCCGGATTACTGATGGCCCCCATGAACTCGGTCAGCCGCAGCGCGAACTCGTCATAGACCTTCGCCGCCGAGGTCTCGTCGAGGTACATCATCATCACGGGGAAATAGATGCGCTTGGCCGGTGTGGTGACCTCGTCCAGCTGCATGATGTCCTTCTCGCGAAGGACAGACGCCTTGTTCTGAAGGATCAACACGCCGCGGCGGTCGCCATTCTGGACGACAGCCCCGTTGAGAACGAATTTCTCACCGGGCTTCAACGACAGCTTCAAGGGCATGGGGCGCAGTCTCCATCATAAGCCCGCCGCCTCCGAAATGTGGAGCCGACCAGACCAACCTAGACCGTTACCGGTTAACGGTAACTTGTAATGCGCTTCGGGGATTTCGCGTAGCCCCCATGCGGAACAGCTTTTGACCTGGTGACGTTCAGGTTTCTGAACCAAGGACGCCCCAATGCCCGACATCGAAATGCCCGACGAACAGGACCAGTCCGAAGTCTTCGACGAAACCCATATCGACGACGAGGGGGACGGCAACATCCTGCCGGACGAGGCCGAACTGGTTTTCGACGTCACGCAGATGGCGGGCGATGCCGATGAGGAAGAGTTCGACGAGGACGACATCGATCTGGACGAGAACCTGGGATCTGCCGGGATCGAGGCCGAGGCGGACGCCCTGCTCGGTATCGACAGCCAGCGCCTGAACAAGATCGACGGTGAGAGCGATGGGCTGCAAGGCCCCGACGAGGTCGAGCTCGTCTACTCCGGGCTCATGGAAGACGCTCGTGGAGCCCAGGCGAGTGCCGCCCACTGGGAGGCCAGGACCCTGTCCGACGACGATATAGAAGCCCTGGGTTATGGGCCGGATGGCGATGCAGCAGCGACTGACGGAGACAAGGCATGACTGACCAACGCCGTGACGATGACGTCAACACCCCTCATGCCGTGCCGATCGCCGATCTTGAGCCCAGTAGCCGGACCGAAAAAGGCAAGAGCCATCAGGATGCCCTGCTCGACGAAGGTATCGAGGAGACTTTTCCGGCCAGCGATCCGGTGTCGGTCAAGCGCATTACCTGACCGGAAACGCACGGCAGAGATGCGCCTTACCCCGATTTAACTTGGCCCTCATCCCTGACAGCGTCACATAGCCCCGTAACGGGGTTGTCGGACGATCATGTCTCTCGCGCTAGCCACACTGCTGTTCGAATGGCGTCGCTATATGGCGGCGGTCATGGCCCTGGCCCTTTCGGGCCTGATGGTCCTGGCAATGGTCGGCCTGTTCCTCGGCATCGGCAAAAGCTTCACGGCCCGGATCGACCGGTCCGGGGCGGACATCATGATCCTGGCTCCCGGAGCCAAGGCACTGGGCAACGGCCCGTCCGGTGTCCCGCGGCGCTTCATTCCCCTTGTCTATCGTCATCCTGCCGTCGTCGAGGTGAAGGCGCTAGCTGCCGGTGCCGGCACGTTCCAGAGCATCAAGAACGTTGACCCGACCCTGTCTGCTGCCGAGACCGCCCGTCGTGGCGCGCCAAGGCAGGAATTCGTACAGGCCCAGATCATCGACACCTCGCCCGGCTCGGTGACGATACCGACCGACTATTCGGAAGAACTGATCCAGGCCCTCCGCAAGCCCTATACGGTTGCCGTGGACGAGAGCGCATTGGCGAGACTCGGCGTCAAACTGGGGGACAAGGCGCTTTACAACGGCCAGACCGTGACCGTCGGTGCTGTCACTCGCGGATATCCCAACATGATGGTGGCTTCTATCGTCATGTCGCGCGACACCCTGCGGATGCTGGGCCAGGCTGATAACGGCCCGCGGGTCGGTCCATTGATGGTCAAATTACGCAATCCCTCGCAGTCGGATGCGGTCGCAGCCCAGCTCAACGCAATGGGTAAAGGGGACTACAGGGCCTGGACCCGGAGCGAGCTCGCCGACGCCAATCAGAACGCCATGTTCGAGGAAGGCATTCTGGTCGTCATCATCGGCGGGGTGACCGTCCTGGGTATCATCATCGGCGTCGCCATCACCTGGCAGACCCTGAGGGGAGCCATCATGGCCAACATCAAGGAGTTCGCCTCATTGCGGGCTCTGGGTGTGTCGATGGGATCGTTGCGGGTCATTGTAGTCGAGCTGAGCTTCTGGGTCGGTATTGTCGGGGTTCTGGCCGCCGGGGTGCTTGTCTGGCTGGTATCGCTGCTGGCCAATGCCAACGGGATCCTGATGGCCTTTCCGCTGAATGCCGTCCTCATCGTTGCCAGCGGGCTGATCTTCATCGCCATGATGTCGGGCTTCCTGTCGATGGGCATCCTGAAGAAGAGCCAGCCTGCGGATCTGCTGCGATGAGTTCCCACACCAAGGTCCACGGCAAGCACGGCGACTTCGCCATCGAGGCCAAGGGCCTGACAAAACGGTTCAAGACCGGCCGCAACTGGGTCGAGGTCCTGAAGGGCGTGGACTTCGACGCCCGGCATGGCGATCTGACCATGGTCATGGGTCCCTCCGGATCGGGCAAGTCGACCCTGATCGCCGCCCTGTCCGGTCTGCTGCGCCCCGAGTCGGGACGTGTGGACACACTGGATGTCGACGATCTGTGGTCTCTGTCGGCAAGCAGGATCGACAAATTCCGCCTCGACCACTGCGGGTTCATCTTTCAGGGCTTCAATCTGTTCCCTGCCCTGACGGCTCTGGAACAGGTCACGGCCGTTCTCAAGTATCAGGGCCTGTCCAAGGCGGCGGCAAAGAAGCGTGCGATGGAAGCCCTCCTCGAGGTCGGGCTGGGACCGCGGGTCAACCAGCGACCCTCGGCTCTTTCCGGCGGAGAGAAGCAGCGCGTCGCCATTGCCCGGGCCCTGGCCAAGGATCCCCAGATCCTGTTCGCCGACGAGCCAACCTCGGCTCTCGACGGAGAGAACGGACAGGTCGTCATCCGTCTTCTGCGACGTGCGGCGACCGAGCACGGCGCTGCCGTAATCTGCGTGACCCATGACCCCCGGCTCGAGGAATGGGCCGACCGTGTCATCAAGATCGAGGACGGGGTCATCATCGACGACCAGCGTCGCATTCCCAACCCCGATGCCGTTCTGGCCTCGCACTAGTTTTTTGTCAGGACCCACCCATGCCCGCCTTTCTCAAGAACAAATGGCTCTGGATCGGCCTTCTGCTGATCATCGTGGTCGTCGTCGGCTACACCTTCATGCAGAGCGCAGGCGCGACCAGGAAGGCGGAGGCTGAAGAGAATGAAGCCAACCAGCCGGTCAGCCCCTATGCCGCGATTGCCAACGGCAAGGTCGATGTCGAGGGCGGCCTGATCCAGGTCGCGGCCCGGCGTGGCGGAATCGTCAAGGAAGTGCTGGTCCAGGAAGGCGACATCGTCGTCGCCGGCCAGATCCTCGCCCGCCAGGAGGATGACGAGGCGCGCCTCGCGGTCCAGTCCGCAGCAGCCCAGGTCGCCCAGGCCGAGAGCCAGCTGGCCCAGATCCGCGTCGATATCTCGACCTCCGAGCGTGAGTACGAGCGTCTGGCCCAGCTGGTCGCCACCAATTTCGTCGCTGCCCAGCGCATGGATCAGGCCCGCGACGCCATCGCCACGGCTCGCGCCCGTCTCGGGTCGCAGCAGGCCGGCGTCCAGACCGCCCGCGCCCAGCTGGCCCAGTCGCGCTATAACCAGGAACTGACCGTCATCCGCGCGCCGACGGCGGGCCGGATTGTGCGCCGCTATGCCAATCCCGGCGCCGGTGCCTCGACCCTGAACGTCTCGACCATGTTCGATCTGGAGCCGGCTGCCCCCCGCATCGCCCGCGCCGAGATCGTCGAGAGCGACATCCCCAATATCGCGGCCGGACAGGCCGTGGAGATCACCCCCGAAGGCGATCCGTCCAAGGTCTATGTGGGTTCGGTGATCCGCCGTGCCGCCGTGTTCGGAGCCCGGAAGCTGTCGTCGGACGACCCCTCGCAGCGCTCGGACGAGCGTGTCGTGGAAGTGGTCGTCTCGGCCGGAGATGCCCCTCTGCTGATCGGTCAGCGCGTGCTGGTGAAATTCATGAAGCCGGGCGAGACCGCGGGTGCGCCTCGCGAAGTGGCGTTGGGTGTCACGCCGGACCGGGCGATGCGACCCGCAAGCTGATCAGCTTGCGACGCCAGGCCGAACCGGCGACAAGGAGCGGGTGTCCGAGCCCTCTTCGATTCCCGCTCCGCGCCGCGCCCATATCGTGGATGTGCTGATCGCCGAGCGTGCGCCGCGGCTGACGGCATCGGCGACGTGGCCGCTGGTCCGGCCCTTTCTGTACCGGCTGCTGAACTATCCGGCAGCGCGACGGATGGCCGATGCGGTCGCAGACCGGTCAGGTCCCGGGACCCTGGCCTATATGTCTGACCTGCTGGACCTCCGGGTCTCGACTCTCAACCTCGAGCGGTTGCCGGCGGCGGGCCGCTGTATCGTGGTCTGCAACCATCCGACCGGGATTGCCGACGGCATGGCGGTGTTCGATGCCATCAAGGCGCGGCGACCGGACGCCATTTTCTTTGCCAATGCCGACGCCCTGCGGGTGTCGCCACGTCTGGCCGAGGTCCTGATCCCGGTGGAGTGGGTGATCCAGAAACGGACGCGGGAAAAGACGCGAGCCACGCTTGAGGCCGCGCGCTCGGCGTTCGAGGCCGAGAGGTGCGTGGTCATGTTCCCGGCCGGACGACTGGCACGCGCGGGCAAGGGCGGCACGCTGATTGACCCCGACTGGGCCCCCACGGCCGCCTCCCTGGCGCGGAAGTATGCTGCGCCGGTCGTGCCCGTCCATGTCAGTGGACCGACATCGCGGCTGTTTCACCTGTTCAACCGGGTCTCGCCGGAGCTTCGCGACATCACCCTGTTTCATGAACTGCTGAACAAGCGGAAGACGCTGTTCCGGCTCAGCGTCGGCCTGCCCATCGATCCGGCGCGACTGGACATCGACGCGACCCGGGCGACCGTCGCGCTGAAGGCCTTCACAGAGGGGGTCCTGTCGTCACAGCCGGATGCCGTGTTCGCATGAGGATCTCGCTGGAAGATGCCGGGGCGACCACACGGCTGGGGGAGGCCATCGCCCCCCTTCTGGATATCGGCGAGGCGGTGCTTCTGTACGGCCCCCTGGGCATGGGCAAGTCGACGCTGGCGCGCGGCCTGATCCGGGCCATGACGCGACCCGACGAGGACGTACCCTCGCCGACCTTCACCCTGGTGCAGTTCTATCCGTCCGATCCGCCCGTCGCCCATTTCGACCTCTATCGCCTGAGCCGGGCGGAGGAGGCCTTCGAGATCGGGCTGGACGAGGCGCTCGACGAAGGCGCTGTGCTGATCGAATGGCCGGAGCGGCTGGGCGATGATCCCGCCGCTGCGCTTCGGCCTGATATCCTGACAATCGTCCTGTCCGAGGACGGCGAGGGACGCGTTGCGACCGTTTCTGGCGTAGGGTCGTGGCAAGCCAAATTGATGGATCTGAATGTCTGACCGCGAAGCCCTGAGGCTCGACTTCCTGAAGACCGCCGGGCTGGAAGCGGTCGTGCGAACCCCCCTGCCTGGCGATGCCTCGACGCGTCGCTATGAGCGGCTGACCCTGCCCTCGGGCCAGACGCTGATGCTGATGGATCAGGCCCCGGCGGCGGAGAGCCAGCCTGCCGATCCGTCCTGGTCGCCGGAACGCCGGCATGCCGAAGGCTGGAACGCCGTGGCGCGGCTGTCGGCGGGACGAATCGAGGCCTTTGCGGCCGTCGCTGCACATCTGCGCGCCCTCGGTCTGTCGGCGCCGGAGATCGTCGCCCTGGATGCGCCCGGTGGTCTGGCCGTGCTGGAGGATTTTGGCGATGCCCTGTTCGCGCGGGTGATCGAGGACGGAGAGCCCGAAGCGCCCCTGTATCTGGCCGCCGTCGAGGCGCTCGCCCTGTTGCATGAAGCCCCGACGCCGGAGATCCTGACCGGTGCGGGGGGCGACTGGCCGCTGCTGACCTATGATGCAACAGCGCTTCAAGGCGGGGCGGACCTGTTCGTCGAGTGGATGCCCAAGCTGGTGCCCGCGCTGAGCTTCGACGCCATTGCGATCGAGGCCTGGCGTGCGGCCTGGGCTCCGATCGTGGAGGCCGGGGAGGCCGGGGCCACCGTTATGGCGCACCGGGACTATCACGCCGAGAACCTGATCCTGCTGCCCGGCCTCAAGGGACCGCGCAGCGTCGGCATGATCGACTTCCAGGATGCCGTCCGGGCCCACCCCAGCTGGGACCTGCATTCGCTGCTGCAGGACGCACGGCGCGATGTGTCGCCTGCGCTCGAGGCCCTCGCGCTGGATCATTATTTCACCCTGAGACCGGGGGTCGATCGCGAGCCCTTCCTGCAGGCCTATGCCGGGCTGGCAGCGCTCAACGAGGCTAGGATTCTCGGCATCTTTGCCCGGCTGATCGCGCGCGACGGCAAGCCGAGATACCGGGCCTTCATGCCGCGAATGTGGGCGCATCTGGAGCCCAATCTCGGGAAGCCGGGGCTGGACGCCGTGCGCGACTGGTTCGATCGATACGTGCCGAAGGAAGTTCGCGGATGACTGCACCCAAGACCGCAATGGTGCTCGCCGCTGGCCTTGGCACGCGGATGCGACCGCTGACGGATGACCGGCCCAAGGCGCTGGTTGAACTGGGCGGTCGGGCCCTGATCGATCATGTACTCGACCGGCTGGCCGAGGCCGGCGTCGAGCGGGCGGTGGTCAATGTCCACTGGTTCGCCGACAGGCTGGAAGGACATCTGGCGGATCGGCAGCGTCCAGCCATCACCATCTCGGACGAGCGGGCCGAACTGCTGGAGACCGGCGGAGGCCTGAAGAAGGCTGCGCCGCTGCTCGGGACCGAGCCCGTGTTCGTGGCCAATATCGACAGCGTCTGGGTCGACCGCGGGGACGCGCTGGGCGATCTGGCGCGTTTGTGGGACCCCGGGAGGATGGATGCTGTCCTTCTTCTGGCGCGCCGCGAAGGGTCGATCGGCTTCGAGGGCAATGGGGATTTCTTCCTTGGCGACGATTATCGCCTGACCTTCCGGGGCAATGACGCCTCCGCCCCGTTCGCCTATATGGGCGTGCATATCACCCGCCCCGACTATGCCTCTCAGGGACCCGAAGGGCCGTTTTCGCTCAGCCCCCTGTGGCGCGCCTCCGCCGAGGCAGGACGGCTTTACGGCTGCGTGATGGACGGAGACTGGATGCATGTCGGCGATCCGCTGGCACGCGATCAGGCCGAAGCCCGACTGCGTGGTGAGGGATGAGCTTTGATCCGTTCGGGACGGAAGCCCCCCGCTGGTACGCCATCCCGGCGCACCGGCCGTTTCTGGATGATCTCGCAGCCGGAGTGCTGGCCTGGCTCGGCGATGCGCCGCCCGAGGCCCTGTCGGACGCGACCATCCTTCTGCCCAACCGGCGCGCGGCGCGGGCCTTTACATCCGCCCTGACGCGGCTGAGCGGCGACAGGCCCGTCCTTCTCCCACAGGTCCGGCCGCTGGGCGATCTGGAGGAGGACGAGCCGCCTTTCTCGCCCGGCGATCTGGGCCTCGACCTGCCTCCCGCCATCGCGCCCCTGACCCGCCGGTTCGAGATGGCGCGGATGATCGTCGAGGATTTCGAGCCGGGCATGCGGCCGCTCCGGGCGCTCGAGATGGCCGATGCCCTGGGCGGTTTCCTCGATTCCTGCCAGCTGGAGGAGATCGAGGATCCGGGCCGGGTCGTCGATCTGGTCGAGGGCGATCTGGCAATCCACTGGCAGGACTCTGCGCGGTTCCTCGGGCTGGCGGTCGAGGCCTGGCCCAAAAGGCTGGCAGCGATGGGGATGGTCGATCCGGCCTGGCGCAGGGCGTCGCTGCTGCGGCTGCTGGCGACGCGCTGGAGCGAGAACCCTCCGACCGGACCGGTCATCGCGGCGGGATCGACAGGGTCTGCACCGGCTGCAGCCGATGTCCTGGCCGCCGTTGCGCGCGCACCGCAGGGCTGTGTCGTTCTGCCCGGCCTCGATCGCGATCTCGCCGACAGTGTCTGGGCCATGCTTAAGGACGAGGAACAGCATCCGCAGAACGCCCTCTGGCGGCTGCTGCACCGCCATGAGGTGGCACGCGACGCTGTGCAGCCCTGGTACCAGCCCCCGACCACAGCCGAGGATCAGGCGCGGGGTCTGGCGCGGCAAAGATTGCTGAACGAGGCCCTGCGGCCCGCCCGCGCCACCAGCGACTGGCGCAAGGAAATCGCGCGCATCCGCGCGGTTGCCGCGCCGCTGACCTCGGCCGATCCGATCGCCCTGGGGCTGGAGGGGCTGTCGGTCATGAGCCTGCGGGTCGAGGAGGATGCTGCCGCGACCCTGGCCCTGATGATGCGCGAGACCCTGGAGACGCCCGGCAGGACCTGTGCGCTGGTGACGCCCGACCTGGCGCTCGGGCGACGGGTGGCCGCCCGGCTGGAACGCTGGGGGATCACGGCGGACTCATCGTCCGGCACGCCCCTGTCGCGGATGCAGGCCGGAGGCTTTCTCGATCTCGCAGCCCGGTGGATCGCCGATCCCCTGAACCCTCAGACGCTGCTGGCCCTGATCAAGTCTCCGCTCGCGCGCTTCGACCTAGACGGTGCGAACCCGGCAGAGGCTGTCGCGACGCTGGAAGAGCACGCCCTGCGGGGTCCGGTTCCGCCGACCCATGCCGAACTGCTGAAGCGACTGGACAAGGCCGGAGAGCCGCGCCGGGGTGGCAAGCCGCTGCCCGAATGGCGGGCTGCAAGACTGGCGGAAGCGCGCGCGCTGGCGCAGCGGCTGGAGGCCCTGTCCACAACAGCCCTGGCTCCGTTCGTCGATGATATCGCGCCGCTGGACGAGGCGGCCCGCGCCCTGACCGGGCTGGTCGAGGCGCTGGCCGGTCAGGATGTCTGGGCCGGGCCCGATGGCGAGGCGGCGGCCGCCCTGATGTCCGGACTGATCGCAGGCGGCGCGTCGCTGGGTGGCCTTTCACGCAGGGATTTCGCCGATCTGGTCCACAGCCTTCTGACCGAAGAGACCGTGCGGACAGGTGGCGCGACCCATCCCCGCCTGCGCATCCTCGGAGCCATCGAGGCCCGGCTGGTGCACGCCGACCGGATGATCCTGGCCGGGCTGGAAGAAGGCGTCTGGCCCAATGCCGCGCCGGTCGACCCCTTCCTCTCGCGACCGATGCGGGGCGTGCTGGGCCTGCCACCGCCCGAACGCCGGCTGGGTCAGACCGCTCAGGATTTCGTCCAGGCAGCCTGCGCAGACGAAGCCATCCTGGTGCATTCCGAGAGACGCGGAGGCCAGCCCGCAGTCCGTTCGCGCTGGCTCTGGCGGCTCGAGATGCTGACACGCGGAGCCCATACCGTG
>QBLX01000004.1:72569-76689 GCA_003241825.1 Alphaproteobacteria bacterium | reverse complement strand
GTCAACGACCTTCATCGACAGCTTGGTCTTGCCGCGATCGTCGAAGCCGAGGAATTTGACCTTCACCTCCTGGCCCTCGGACAGGACGTCCGCCGGGTTGGAGACGCGCTCGAGGGCGATCTGCGACACGTGAACCAGACCGTCCTTGGCGCCGAAAAAGTTCACGAAGGCGCCGAAATCGACAACCTTCACGACCTTGCCAGCGTAGATCATGCCGGGCTCGGGCTCGGACACGATCGACGAGATCCAGTTCTTGGCAGCGTCGATCTTTTCCTGGTCGGAGGCCGCGATCTTGACCGTGCCGTCGTCCTCGATGTTGATCTTGGCGCCGGTCTTCTCGACGATCTCGCGAATGATCTTGCCACCCGTGCCGATGATGTCGCGGATCTTGTCGACCGGAACCTTGATGGACTCGATCTTGGGTGCGTATTCGCCCAGTTCGGTGCGTGCGCCGTCGATGGCCTTGTCCATCTCGTCGAGGATGTGCAGACGGCCGGCCGAAGCCTGGGCGATCGCCTTGCGCATGATCTCTTCGGTGATGCCCGTGACCTTGATGTCCATCTGCAGGCTGGTGATGCCCTCGCGGGTACCGGCAACCTTGAAGTCCATGTCGCCGAGGTGATCTTCGTCACCCAGGATATCGGACAGGATGGCGAACTCGCCTGATGGCTCCAGGATCAGACCCATGGCAATGCCCGACACCGGACGGACCAGCGGCACGCCCGCATCCATCAGCGCCAGAGACGAACCACAGACCGTGGCCATCGAGGACGAACCGTTGGACTCAGTGATCTCCGACACCAGACGGATGGTGTAGGGGAAGTCCTCGGCGGTTGGCAGCATCGGACGGATCGCCCGCCAGGCCAGCTTGCCGTGACCGATTTCCCGACGGCCTGCGCCGCCCATCCGGCCGGTCTCGCCCACCGAATAGGGAGGGAAATTGTAGTGCAGGAGGAATTTCTCCTTGTACGTCCCGGACAGGGCATCGACGTATTGCTCGTCCTCGCCGGTCCCGAGCGTGGCCACGACGATGGCCTGGGTTTCACCACGGGTGAACAGGGCCGAACCGTGGGTGCGCGGGAAGACGCCGACTTCCGAAACGATGTCGCGGACCTTGTCGAGGGCGCGACCGTCGACCCGGTGACCGTTGTCGATGATGTCGCGACGCAGGACGTGGGCTTCGCATTCCTTGAAGGCGACGCCGAACCGGGCGGAATCGACGCCGTCCGGGTTCTCGTCGGTCTTCACCAGCTTGGCGGCAGCGGCCTTCTTGGCCACGTCGACGCCATTGCGGCGCTCGTATTTACCGGCGTGGGTGTAGGCCGCCTTGATGTCCTCGCCGACCAGCGACTGGATCGAGGTCACGATGTCCGAGACGTCGTCGGCCTGGAAGTCGAAGGGCTCCTTGGCAGCGTGCTCCGCCAGTTCGATGATTGCCTCGATCACCGGCTGCATGCCGCGATGCGCGAACATCAGGGCGTTCAGCATGATCTCTTCCGACAGCTCCTTGGCCTCGGATTCGACCATCATCAGGGCGTCCTGGGTGCCGGCGACGACGAGGTCGAGGTGGCTGTCAGGCATCTGGTCGAGTGTCGGGTTGAGAATGAATTCGCCCTCGACATAGCCGACGCGCGCAGCGCCGATCGGGCCCTGGAAAGGCACGCCCGAGATGGTCAGGGCAGCGGAAGCCGCGACCAGGCCGACGATATCGGGGTCATTCTCGAGGTCGTGCTGCAGCACGGTGATGACGACCTGGGTCTCGTTCTTGAAGCCCTTGACGAACAAGGGGCGGATCGGACGGTCGATCAGACGGGAGACAAGGGTCTCCTTCTCGGTGGGACGGCCTTCACGCTTGAAATAGCCGCCCGGGATCTTGCCAGCGGCGAAGGTCTTTTCCTGGTAGTTGACGGTCAGCGGGAAGAAGTCGAGGCCCGGCTTGGGCGCGCGACCATAGACGACTGTGGCCAGAACCACGGTCTCGCCATAGGTGGCCAGCACAGCGCCGTCGGCCTGGCGGGCGATACGACCCGTTTCCAGCGTCAGCGGGCGGCCAGCCCAGTCGATCGTCTTGCGTTTGATATCGAACATTTTTCGTCTTTCGTGTTCCGGCGGGCGTATTCCCGGCGGAGTCCCATCAGTGGGTGTGGATGCGTCGGGCGTTCAGTCCTTCGATCCATGAACCGCCGCGCCATCGCGATCGGTCCGGGAGTAGAGAGGACCGGTCTGGCCCTCGCGTCATGCGCCGAACGTACTGCGGCGCGCAGCTTGGTCTCTGGATGCGGAAAGAGGCGCGGACATGGCCCGCGCCCCGAAACTGTTCCGCGGAACTGCGACTAGCGGCGCAGGTTCAGCTTGGTGATGAGGGCGGTGTAGCGCTCTTTATCGACCTTGGTCAGGTGGTCCAGAAGGCGACGACGCTGCGAGACCATCTTGAGCAGGCCGCGACGCGAATGGTTGTCCTTCTTGTGGGTCTTGAAGTGTTCGGTGAGGTTGGCGATGCGCTCCGAAAGGATCGCGACCTGGACCTCGGCCGAGCCGGTGTCGCCTGCAGTGCGGGCGTTCTCGGCGATGACTTCGTTCTTACGCTCTGGCGTAATCGACATCGTAAGCTTCCTTTCTGTGGGTCACTGCCCGGCCAGCGAGGCCGTGCGGGTGAGCCCGGAAGTGCCCGTCAGGTCCCTTTCGGGGTGCGTCAGGGCAGGTTAAAAACGCGGTCGGGTTCAAGCCGGCCGGCCCGCATCTGACCGAGAGCGACGAGGGTCTGACCCTGAAAGGCCGAAACGGTGCGCGAGCCGTCCCGAAGGCGACTCTTGAGCGTCTCGACCTGTCGGGGGAGCAGAACGATCGGTCGTCCCTGACGAAGCGAGAAGGCATCCTGATCCGTAACGGCCAGCTCCGGGATGTCGTCCAGGGCGGTCGCCACAGGAAGAAGACCTTCCAAGGCGGCGTCCCTATGCACCAGATCGGTCAGCAAATCCAGAGTGACGGCGTTATCGGTTGAAAACGGCCCGACCTGCTCGCGCCTCAGGGCCGAGACATGCCCCTCTGCCCCCAGCATCAGGGCAAGATCGCGGGCGATGGACCGCACATAGACCCCCTTGCCGGTGCGGATCGTCAGTTCGACGTGGTCCACATCCGGGTTATCGGACACGGTTGCCTCGTGGATGAAGACCTTGCGGCTGGCCAGTTCGAACTCGACCCCGTCTCGCGCCAGATCGTAGGCCCGCTGGCCATCGACCTTGATGGCGCTGAACTGGGGCGGCGTCTGGTCGATCGCGCCAACGAAGGCCGGCAGGGCAGCCCGGACAGCCTCGACATCCGGCCGAACATCCGAGCGACCGGTGATCTCGCCCTCCCGATCGAGGCTGGCCGTGGAAATCCCCCAGTGGATGGTGAAGCGGTAGACCTTCTGCGCCTCCATCATGAAGGGGACGGTCTTGGTCGCCTCGCCGAGCGCGATCGGCAGGATGCCGGAAGCAAGGGGGTCCAGGGTACCGGCGTGGCCTGCCTTCTGGGCATTGAAAAGCCGGCGCACGGCTGACACGGCATCGGTCGATCCCATCTCCAGCGGCTTGTCGAGACAGACCCAGCCGTTGACGATCTCGCCCCGCTTGCGGCGGCCCATCAGTTCCGGTTTCCGGCTTCCGGGAGCGCGGGATCGTCATCCTCGTCCTCGACCGGCGGCACATAGGAATCCGCCCGGACGCGCGGATCATCCAGCAGCCGGTTCAGCCGGGCTGCGGCCTCGAAGCTCTCGTCGTGACGGAAGCGCAGGTCGGGGGTGAAGCGCATGTCGATATGCCGCCCCAGCGCGCCGCGCAGAAACTTCGCATGGGCATTCAGCGCCTTGATGATCTCGTCGACATGACCGGCGGTATCGGATGTGTCGACGCCAGCGCCCAGGGGCTCAACGAAACAGGTCGCATGCTTCAGATCAGGAGAAAGACGCACCTCTGCGACAGTCACCGACACACCGACCAGGGCCGGGTCGCGGATCTCGTTCTCGCGCATGACCTCGACCAGGGCGTGGCGGATCATCTCGGCGGCGCGCAGCTGGCGCTGGCTCGCCAGTCCGGCGGTGGCTTTCGACTTGGGTTTGCGGTTGCTCATGTCCGTTGTC
>QBLX01000004.1:68549-72559 GCA_003241825.1 Alphaproteobacteria bacterium | reverse complement strand
GTTGTCCTGTTCGCCCTCCGGGGATCGGACCCGGCTGGAAGCGACTGGGCCGCTCGGCTCGGCAGGGGCCTGCCTGTCGATCGCGGCCAAAAAATAAGAGGCGCGGTCTAGTCCTCCCGGGGCGCGCTGTCCAGTTTTGCCGCGCGGTCGAGGGTGGCCACGATCTCGCCTGCCGTCACAGCCCGCAGGGGCCGGACCGCCAGCCCGCCTGCGTTCAGCACACGAGCGGTCCAACTGTTGCAAAGGTAACCGATCCAGAAGGTCTCGCGGCTGCGGAAGAACCGGGCACCGTCGCCGGGCCGGGCGGTAGACACGACGGGCGATCCGTCCACGAGGATCAGCGAGCCTTCTACCCGGTCCAGCATCGCGGAAAGGCCTTGTTCTGTCAGTCGCAGCGACCGCCGCCGATCCGGCGGGAAACGCCGCGAGGGGTCGCCTGCCTCCGGGTCCAGCATGACCACCGAGGCATTGCCGGGCCAGAGGAAGGCCCGCACCCCATCGAGGACCCGGGTCTCCATCGGTGTCTGGTCGACGAAGAAGGTGGCATCGCCCCAGCCGATCAGGATCCAGTCTCCCTGTCCCAGCGACCGGCTGGCCTCGGCCAGTGGCCCGCCCTGCATCTCCAGTGGCCCGCGGGGAACAGCAAGGTCGGTGTGGAAGCCATTGTTCAGGATGTGGACGGTGACAGCGGCCTGATCGGGTGCGGCAGCAACGAGCGTTTGGTCACCGGGCCGGGTCCAGGTCCAGAGTGCGGCGATCAGGCCGAGCGCAGCCACCAGAAAAAGCTGCATCAGCTCTCGCACGGCGAGGCCCTACTGCCGGGTGGGCGCCAGCGACCCTTCGGGACCGCCGACGGTCGAGCGGGGCGGGAGGGCCCATTCGCCGCGATAGTCGTAACTCAGCGCCACGCAATGACGGTACTGGTCGCCGGGCCAGCGCCCGACGGCGTGCATGGTCACGGGACGCGCAGCGCGGACGCGGCCGAGGACCAGAAAGGTCGCATCCGACCCGGGACACAGGGCGCGTGCGAGGCCACGGCCGTCACCTTGCTGGACGATGGAATAGACGGTGGACTCGTCCGCTCCGTCGGGCAGAGCCCGCCGGGCCTCGTCCGGTCCGCCGCGGTCAATGCTTGCCGAGCCCCGGGCACTGGTCGAGATGATCCGTCGCACGCTGACCGCTCCGAAGAGACCCCGGTCGACTTCGAGGGTGATGCCGCGCGTCAGGGCCGTGGTGACACGGTCCGACGCGTCAAAGGCGAGATACCGCGTGTCTGCTGCCGCCGGAGTGGCGACGATGACAGTGGCAAGCGGGATCAGGAAGCGACGCATACGACACTGATACCACGCGGAGTGGCGGAAACGAGGCCTGTCCTCCCCGTCGCGTAGCGATGGGGAGGTGGCGCGGCGCTGGTTCGCGCCGGGACGGAGGGGCTGGTTCGGCAGGTCTCGATCTTGTCTGGCGGAGACTCGTCAAGAGCCCCTCCAACACCCTTCGGGCGGTCTCCCTCCCCATCTGAAAAGATGGGGGGGGGTATGCGCTCAGGCAGCGAGCGCCCGCACTACAGGGTGCGCTTGACCTCTTCGACGGTGAAGCACTCGATGTAGTCGCCGACCTTGATGTCCTGGAAGCCCTGGAAATGCATGCCGCACTCCTGGCCCGACGGGACCTCGTTGACCTCGTCCTTGAAGCGCTTGAGCGTCGCCAGCGTCCCCAGTTCCAGAACCACGATGTCGTCGCGGATAATCCGGACCTTGGCACCCTTGCGGACGACACCTTCGGACACCCGGCAACCGGCAATCTTGCCGGTCTTGGAGATGTCGAACACCTGCAGCACGGCAGCATTGCCAAGGAAGGTCTCGCGCTGGAGCGGAGCCAGCATGCCGGAGAGCACGCCCTTCATATCGTCCAGCAGGTCGTAGATGATCGAATAGTACCGGATCTCCACGCCCTCGCGTTCGGCCAGATCGCGCGCCTGTTTCGAGGCACGGACATTGAAGCCGAGGATCGGGGCACCGGCTGACTTGGCCAGTGTGACATCGCTTTCGGTGATGCCGCCTGCGCCGGAATAGACGACGCGGGCGCGAACCTCGTCATTGCCCATCTTCTCGAGCGAGCCCTGGATGGCCTCGCCCGATCCCTGGACGTCCGACTTGATGAGGACCGGGAGTTCCGAGACCTTCTTGGACGCCAGCTTGGACATCATGTCGACCAGGCTGACCTGGTTGATCCCGCCGGTGGCCTTCTCGCGACGCTGACGCTCGCGATATTCGGTCAGTTCGCGGGCCCGTGCCTCGTTCTCGACGACGGCAAAGACGTCGCCGGGAGATGGAGTCGAATCCAGACCCAGGATCTCGACCGGGACCGAAGGTCCGGCCTCGGTCAGCTGGACATTGCGCTCGTCAAGCAGGGCGCGGACGCGGCCAAAGGCCGAGCCGGCCACGACCAGATCGCCGCGCTTCAGGGTGCCTCGCTTGACCAGGACGGTGGCCACGGGACCACGCCCCTTGTCCAGCTTGGCCTCGATGACGATACCCTCGGCCGAATGCTCGGGATCGGCCTTGAGGTCCATGACCTCGGCCTGCAGCAGGATGGCTTCCAGCAGGCCGTCGAGGTTGGTCTTCTCCTTGGCGGAGACCTCGATGATCTGGGTGTCACCACCCAGGCTCTCGGCGATGACTTCGTACTGAAGCAGCTCGTTGACGATCTTTGTGACGTCCGCGCCGGGCTTGTCGATCTTGTTGACGGCCACGATCATCGGGGCATTGGCCGAGCGGGCGTGCTGGATGGCCTCGATCGTCTGGGGCATCACGCCGTCATCTGCCGCCACCACGAGGATGACGATGTCGGTGACATTGGCACCACGGGCACGCATGGCACTGAAGGCCGCGTGACCAGGGGTGTCGAGGAAGGTGACCTTCTGCTCATCGGGCAGGCGAACCTGGTAGGCCCCGATGTGCTGCGTGATGCCGCCCGCCTCGCCCGAGGCGACGTCGGTCGTGCGCAGGGCATCCAGCAGCGATGTCTTGCCGTGGTCGACGTGGCCCATGATGGCGACGACCGGCGGCCGCGGCGTCGTTGCCTCGGCATCGTCGGAATTCGAGAGGAAGCCGGCCTCGACGTCTGACTCGGACACGCGACGCACGGCCATGCCGAACTCGTCGGCGACCAGTTCGGCCGTATCAGTATCGATGACGTCGTTGATCTTCATCATCAGGCCCTGCTTCATCAGGAATTTGATGATGTCGACACCGCGCACGGCCATCCGGTTGGACAGCTCCTGCACAGTGATGACGTCAGGGATGACGACTTCGCGCGGACGGTTGGGCGCATCTGTCGACCCACCCTTGCGCTTTTCCTTCTCACGTTCACGTGCCCGGCGGACCGAGGCCAGCGAACGGATCCGCTCTGCGGTATCGCCGTCACCGGCCAGGGCCGAGATGGTGAGACGGCCTTCACGGCGCTTGGGTTCGCCGCGTGTACGGCTGACGGCCTTGCCTGCATCGGAGAAACGCTTGTCGCGATCATCCTCGGGCTTCAACGGACGGGCAAAGCCGCCGCCGGGAGCCCGGCTCGGACGAGCCACTTCGGCGGCGACCGGAGGGGTATTGGGCGTTGCACGACCACCAGGGCCGGTGCGCGCGCCGCCAGGACGCGCTGCACCAGGAGCCGGACGCGGGTTGAGCGCCGAATAGCGGACAGGCTCCGCCGGCTTGGTCGGACGGGGCGGAGCGCCCTGCGGACGATCAATGTAGGATTTCTCGCCACCACCCATGGCTTCCTCGCGCGCCGAACGGCCACCGAAGGCCGGGCGATCGATAGGAGCACGGGCAGGGTTTGGAGCCTTCGGCACGCGCTGGCCAAAGTTCACCACCGGACGCGCCGGTGGGGCAGGTCGGGCCGGAGCAGCAGGAGCGACGGTGGCAGCCGCCACCGGAGAAGGTGCGGCAGGCGCTGGCGTCGGAGCCACCGGAGCCACCGGAGCCACCGGAGCGGCAGGTTTCACAACG
>QBLX01000004.1:55172-68479 GCA_003241825.1 Alphaproteobacteria bacterium | reverse complement strand
GGCGTGGCTGCGAGCCAGCAGGCGGCGTATTGTCAGAGCGCGGACGCGCGACGTCGAATCCCTGAGGTCGTTGATGCCCGCCGGGCGCGCCGACACGGCGCTTGGTCTCGACGACCACGGTCTTGGAGCGGCCATGGCTGAAGCTTTGCTTCACCGTACCGGTCGGGACCGATCCGATATTGCGAGGCTTCAGGCTCAGCGGCGCGCGCGGCCCCGTCGTGGAGGGGGTGCCGGTCGGGGCCGTCGGGGTCTGGCCGTCCTGGGTCTTGTCGTTCTCGTCGCTCATCCGGTCGCTTTTACTCGGGGTGGAGAATTCCACCATCGCCTCGTCAAACACAAAAAGTCGTGCGCCGCTCCGCTCCCCTTTCAGGAAACGGAACCCCGCCCGCCAAAAGCCAAATCTGGGTCTTCGTCCGACCCGCCGCCTGCACCGGAACCGGGATGACCGGCTGAGGGCCGGTAGTCCTGGTCCCATTCCGGGGGACGAAGCGGTCGAAATCCCGCCAGTCGTTCGACCTCGGTGGTCCAGCGATCAGCCCGCCCGCCTTTCAGCAGGACGGCGTGTATCGCATTTTCCAGCCCGAGGGCCAAACTCAAATCGTCGGCGCTGAAAACGCCGCAGATTTTCGTGGTCTGATGCCGGGCCAGAGCCAGCAGCTTCCCGCGCCCGTCGACTGCGCCATCGGTGGCTTCGATCAGCCACGCGGCCTTGCCGGAGCGGATCGCCGCTGCAGACTTTTCGAAGCCAGAGATAAGCACGCCCTCGCGCCGGGCAAGGCCCAACTGGTCCAGGCAGCGGCGAACCAGCAGATTTTCCACGGTATTCGCCAAATCCGCCGATGCCGACAGTTTCGTCTTGGCGGATCGGGAGAACAAGCCCTTGCGCGCCGCAGTCTCGACCGACTGGCGGTCTGCGGCCACCCACATGCCCCGACCCGGCAGCTTTCGGCCAAGATCTGGCGCGACGGAACCGTCCGGGCCAACGACGAAGCGGATCAGACAGGATTCTTCCATGACCTGGTGCGTGACCAGATCGCGGCGCTCCCTATCCGATGTTGCGTCTCGCAAACTCATGGACGGTCCCGGCTTCCATCACGCGTCGCGGGATTGTTCGAGGTCTTCGGCGAAGACCTCTGCGTCGGTGCCTTCGAGGGCGGCTTCCTCAAGCCCCTCGTCGCCTTCAAGCGCAGCATCGGCCGTCGGGGCATCTCCGAACACGGCGTCTGCGTCATACTCGCCCTCGGCGTAGCCGGTGTCCTCGTAATCTTCCTCGGGGGGCTGTGGCAGTTCCGACGCATCGATCCAGCCAGCGGCAACACGGGCCTGGAGGATCAGCATTTCGGCGTCTTCCTGGCTCAGGTTGAAGCTTTCCAGCACGCCCGGCATCTTGACCCGCTCGCCGTTCTTGACCTCATACCCGCCACGGATCTCGTCCGTGGCCAGGTCGGCCAGATCCTCGACGGTTTTCACGCCGCCCTCTCCCAGGGCAACAGCGATGGCACCGGTGACGCCGGGAACAGCCATGACCTCGTCCAGCACGCCCAGTTCGACGCGTTTGGAATCCAGTTCGGCGGCCTGTTTCTGCAGGAAGTCGCGGGCACGGGCCTGCAGCTCCTCGGCCGTGTCCTCGTCGAAGCCTTCGATCTCGGCGACTTCATAAGCCTCCACGAAAGCAAGATCCTCAACCGTGGCAAAGCCTTCGGTGACCAGCAGTTGGGCGATGACCTCGTCGACGTCCAGCGCTTCCTGGAACAGGGTCGTACGCTCGGCAAATTCCTTCTGGCGACGCTCGGAGTCCTGGGATTCCGTGATGATGTCGATCNCGATGAAGGTCGGCTCGTCGGCATTCCACTGGATGATGTCGATCTTCTCGCCCTGCAGTTCGGCGACAACCGCCTGAACGCGCGAGCCGCGCATGCCGACGCAGGCGCCGACCGGGTCGATGGAGCTGTCGTTCGAGAGCACGGCCATCTTCGCACGCGAGCCGGAGTCGCGGGCCGCGGCGCGGATCTCGATCACGCCGTCATAGACCTCGGGTACTTCCTGGGCGAACAGCTTGGCCATGAAGCCCGGATGGGCGCGGCTGAGCATGATCTGCGGACCCTTGGCTTCGGGCCGGACGTCGTAGATGTAGGTGCGGATCCGGTCGCCGATGTTGAACACCTCGCGCGGGATCGACTGGTCGCGGCGCATGATGCCCTCGCCCCGGCCCAGATCAACGATGGTGTTTCCGTATTCGACGCGCTTGACCGTGCCATTGACGATCTCGCCAACGCGATCCTTGAACTCTTCGTACTGGTTGGCGCGCTCGGCCTCGCGGACCTTTCCGGTGACGACCTGACGGGCCATCTGGGTCTGGACCCGGCCGAACTCGAACGGTGGCAGGTTCTCGACATACTCCTTGCCGACGACGGCTTCGGGATCGCGCTTGGAAGCGTCGGTCAGGCGAACCATTGCCGAGTCATTGAACTCTTCCAGCTCGTCTTCGGGCTGCCAGTCATCGGCCACGATGGTGACGTGACGCGTAAGGGCGAGTTCGCCCGTCTTGGGGTCCAGCTTGGCGCGGATGTCATGGTGCGCGCCATAACGCGACTTCGCGCCTTTCTGGATCGCTTCCTCGATTGCCTCGATGACGATCTCGCGATCGATATTCTTCTCCTGAGCGACCGCATTGGCGATCTGGAGCAGTTCGAGACGGTTGGCGGAAATACCGGTGACGGCCATCAGGCGTTGTCCTCAGAAGTCGTGGTGTTGTCGTTTTCCGGTCCGCCCTCGGGCAGTCCGTCGTCTTCAGGTTCGCCCCGCGCGGCCCGGAGTTCGGCTCCGCGCTTGAGCAGGGCGTCGGTCATGACCAGCTTGGCATCCACCAGCCAGTCGAACGGGATAAGGGCCGTGTCTTCTTCGCCGTCCAGATCGATGGCGACATTGTCACCTTCGACACCGGCCAGAATGCCCTTGAACCGCTTGCGACCCTCGATCATGCGATCCGTCTCGAGCCGGGCCTCGTGGCCTTCGAACAGTTCGAAATCGATCTTTCGCGTCAGGGGCCGGTCGATACCGGGCGAGGACACTTCCAGCAGATACTCACCCGCGATCGGATCGGCGGCGTCCATCACCTCGGACACGGCTCGGCTCAGGCGCGCACATTCCTCGACAGCGATATCGTGGTCGCTGGGCCGCTCGGCCATGATCTGCAGCCGCCGACGCAGGGTGCCGCCCATCAGGCGGATGCGCACGATGTCGAGACCGACCGACTCCGCAACGGGGTCGAGCAGTTCAAGCAGATCGCGGTCTTCGGGCGTCTTTCCGCGCAAGAGGCGAAAACTCCAATAAAAAAGCGGCAGGCCATCCGCGGCCGCCGCTTTGAAACGACGCCGTTGGACGCCGGTCTAACGATGTTGGAGGCGATATAGGGGAAAGGAACGGGCTTGTCAGCCCTGATTCACTTGCGGGCGAATTCCAGAAAGATCGGCGCGATGTCACCGAGCTTCTTTTCCTCATAGCGGGTGACGACGTGATCCGCTGGCGCTGCGTGCCAGTCGGCCACGTCTCCGATACGAACCAGCCCCGGCGTGCGCTCCAGCCGCTCCAGCGCCCAGTCGGCATAGTCTTTCCAGTCGGTGACGAATCGCAGTGTGCCGCCAGGCTTCAGCAGCCGGGTGATCTCTGTCGCGACAGCATCGCTCAGCAGGCGGCGCTTGTTATGCCGTGCCTTGTGCCAGGGGTCAGGGAACAGGATCATCACCCGGTCGAGCGACCCATCCGGCAGGGCCGCGATCACATCGCGCGCATCGTCGGCATGCAGCCGTACATTCTTCAGCCCACCCTCATCGATGTGTCGCAGTGCCGAGGCCACGCCATTGAGGAAGGGCTCGCAGCCGATCATCAGCGTATCCGGATGCCGCGCCGCCTGCGCCGCCAGATGCTCTCCCCCGCCGAAGCCGATCTCCAGCCAGACGCCGGCGGCCCCCGGTATCAGGGCCAGGGGATCGATCGGCCCCGCTTTGGGATCGGGCAGAGCGATGCCCGGCATCAGGGTGTCGAACAGGACCGCCTGTTTCGCCTTTATCGGCCGCGACTTGATGCGCCCGAAGGTGCGGAGCGGGCGGTGCTGGGGATCGTCGGACATCGTCGAAATCCACGTCCTTCTCCCCTTGCGGGAGAAGGTGCCCCGGAGGGGCGGATGAGGGGTCGCACGGAGCCATCGGGGTCGGCGCAACGAAAGAGACATGGAAAAGAGGAGCGACCCCTCATCCTTCGCGGTTCGCGTGCCACCTTCTCCTGCATGGGGAGAAGGTCTCTGGCGCCTAGGCCAACGCCTTCAGCTGATCCACCAGATCGGTGCGTTCCCAGCTGAAGCCGCCGTCGGTTTCGGGGGCGCGGCCGAAATGACCATAGGCGGCTGAACGGGCATAGATCGGCTTGTTCAGGCCGAGGTGCTCGCGAATGGCGCGCGGGGTCGCCCCGCCGATCAGGCCCAGGATCTTCTCCTCGAGCACGCTCTCGGAAATAGTGCCGGTGCCATGCAGGTCGACGTGGATCGACTGGGGCTTGGCGACGCCGATGGCGTAGCTGATCTGGATCGTGCAGCGGTCGGCGAGGCCGGCCGCAACCACGTTCTTGGCCAGATAGCGACAGGCATAGGCGGCCGAACGATCGACCTTGGTCGGATCCTTGCCGCTGAAGGCACCACCACCGTGCGGAGAGGCTCCACCGTAGGTGTCGACAATGATCTTGCGCCCGGTCAGGCCGCAATCCCCGTCGGGGCCGCCGATCTCGAAGATGCCGGTCGGATTGATGTGCCAGACGGTGTTCTCGTCGGTGAAGCCGTCGGGCAGGACCTCGAGAATCAGGGGTCTGACGAATGCTGCGACATCGGCTGCGCGGCCCTTGGCGTGCTGGGTCGACAGAACGATCGAGGTCGCTCGAACCGGCTTGCCGTCCTCATACTGGATCGTGACCTGGCTCTTTGCGTCAGGCTCCAGCAGGGTGCCGCCCGCGTGGCGGACCTCTGCCAGCTTTTTCAGGATGTTGTGGCTGTACTGGAGGGTCGCCGGCATGAGCTCGGGAGTCTCGTTCGAGGCATAGCCGAACATGATGCCCTGATCGCCCGCACCTTCATCCTTGTCTCCCACCGCATCGACGCCGACCGCGATGTCCACCGACTGTCCATGAAGGCGATTGATGAACTCGAAGGTTTCCCAGTGGAACTGGTCCTGTTCATAGCCGATGTCACGCACGGCAGCGCGAACCGCGGCCTCGATCTCGTCCTTGATGCCGGGGGCCCAGCCGCCATTTTCCCAGATTCCCTTGCCGCGAATCTCGCCGGCCAGCACGACCAGGTTGGTCGTCGTAAGGGTTTCGCAGGCGACCCGGGCCTCGGGATCGCGAGCAAGGAAAAGATCGACGACTGTGTCGGAGATGCGATCCGCGACCTTGTCCGGATGGCCCTCGGAAACACTTTCCGAAGTGAAGAGGAACGACGAACGGGACAAGGGCAGGCTCCTGGAGGAGGATCAGCAGACGATATGGGTGCAGACATATAAAGATATGCTTATATGTTCAACCCGTCTTGGCCCTGAGAGGTTGCAGCCCCGGTGAGGCCGCCGGCTCGCCTGCCAGCCAGCGCTCGCCTACCCCTGCAGCGAGGGCATAGAGCAGGATCAGCCCGAACAACCACCGGGTCACCACATTGGAACGGAGGCCAATATCGGGGTCCAGCCACAGTGCCCCGTGAGCGATCATGGTCAGGACCTGACAGGCCACGGCAACGAGCAACCACCAGCGATCGTGCCGCAGGGCCATCCAGACGAGGACGATCAGCAGGACCCCGTCGGCAATCATTACGGCGAACTGATGGGTCGTACGCTCGAGATCATGAAGGAACAGGGCCGACACATAGGCCAGGAGCAGGGCCAGCACTGCCTGCCGTTCAACATGACCGCCCTTGAGCCAGCCGATCGCAAAGATCACCAGACTCGAGATGAGAAAGAAGCTCTGTAGAGGCGTCAGCGGGACACCGCGGTCGAAGGGGAAGGCGGGCTTGGCAGGGTTCCGAGGGCAGCCTCGATCGAGTGGACCTGTCGCTGCTGGCGGGCAATCATCGTTGTGAGGGTGGTGACCAGCACGGCACAGACGACCGTTACCACGGCGATCATGACGACCCGCAGAAACGGATCGCGCGGGGGCGGGCGATAGCCAAGCCGGCCAGACGTTGCTGTTGCGATAGTCTCCCGGTCCGCTTCCACGGCATCCGGCATGGCCTGCCACTCATCCTCGGCCCGGGCTTCCGCGTCGAGGTCTTCCAGAAGTGCCAGTGCCGCCTTGCGCCGGTTGACGCCCAGCCTTTGGCAAGCCTCCAGTACGTGTTTCTTGACCGTCGGCTCGGACACACCGAGCTGGGCTGCGATCTCCCTGTCGGTCAGCAGCCGCGTCAGACGCAGGCATTCTTCCTGGCGCGGCGTCAGGGCGGTCGGCATAGGTTAATCCCAAAGGTACGACGGACAGACTAGGATGGTGCTCTGCCAACGTCCAGTGGAACACCCACCGTTCGACAGGTGACCGGGACGTCTACCGGGGCACCGACTAGCACTCTTCCCATTCGTCGGCCCTGGCAGAGGTATTGCCGACAGCGCGAAGACTGGGGCGGGAGGTTGTGCGCGCGGCAGGGCGCGCGTGGGCCGCGATCCGTGCCTGCGCCGCATGGACGGGATTGATACTCGCACGTGTGGGCGTTCCGCTGACATTAGATCACGAAACGAGCACATCCGGCTCACCACAAACCGCGGGCGGATTCGGTGGCCGCGGCCTCCTAGTGCTAGCCCGCAGCAGTGGCGACAGAAACGCCTTGCCGCAGTTCGGACATCACAAGTCGTGCGATGTTTTCGATCAGCGCGGCCACCGCAATGGGCTTGCCGACATGGCCGTCCATGCCCGCCCGTTGGCAGGCCTCGATCTGGTCGATCTGGACGTTTGCGGTCAACGCCAGGATCGGGGTCGCTGATGCGGGAAGACCGAGGTTTCTGATGGCGCGGCTGGCGTCCATGCCATCCATGACCGGCATGTGGACGTCCATGAGCACGAGGTCGTAGTCGCCCGTCGCGACGGCCTGTACTGCCTCAGCGCCATTCTCGACGGTGTCGAGGACGATATCCCAGCTGCCGAGGATAATGCGCATCAACTCGCGATTGGCCGGCACGTCGTCAGCCATCAACAATCGCAAGCCGGACGGGAGCGCGGATGCGACCTCGGGTTCTTTCGCGGCTTCAGCATTTGCCGGGATCATCGGGATTTCGAACCAGAAGGTGGATCCAGCACCGACCCTGCTTTGCGCTCCGATCGCGCCCCCCATCAAATCAATGAGCCTGCGGGAAATGGCCAGTCCAAGCCCGGTACCGCCGTAGACCCGGGTTGTGGATGTATCCGCCTGAGTAAACCGGTCGAACAATCCCTCGACCTTGGCCTCGGGAATTCCGATACCGCTATCGACAACCTCGACCCTGAGCCGATCATCCTGACACTTGAGTTCCAGGCGGACTTCACCCTCAAAAGTGAATTTCACCGCATTGGACAGCAGATTGAGCACCACCTGGCGCAACCGGCCCTCATCGCCGACAATGCGCTGGGACAAACCGGGGTCGATCACGACATTGAGAGGCAGAGACTTGCTCTCACACTGGGTCTCGAGCATTTCAGCGGCTGCAAAGGCCATCGCTGCTGGATCAAAGGCGGCGGCTTCCAGCTCGACCGCATTAACCTCCAGCTTTGAATAATCGAGGATGTCGTTGATCACGCTCAGCAGGGCCTCGCTGGCTACGCTGACCTGGTTGGCGTATTTTCGATCCTTGTCCGTGATCGCCTCGCTGGCTTCTAGCAGCGCCGAGAACCCCACCACACTTGTGAGGGGCGTCCTCAACTCGTGGGACATGTTGGCCAGGAACTCGGCCTTGGACTTCACGGCAATCTCGGCTGTGATCTTTGCGTCCGCGAGCGCGGCCTCGCGCTCGCGTCGGTCCGTAACGTCGCGAACCGAGTCCGTGATCTCGACAACCTTCCCCTCTTCATTGCGATGAAAGCGCGGGCGGGCTTCCAGCCATCGGGTCTGGCCTCCTCTTGTCAGGGCGCGATATTCGACAGTGCTGGGCATTGTCGATTTCGCGGCCTCCGCGAACTCCGCGATTACCCTGAAGCGATCATCTGCAACGATAAGGTCAAACGGCGTTTTTCCGATCAGTTCGTCCGGCCGGTAACCCAGAAGCTCAAAGATCGACGGTGAAAGATAGGAGAACGTCCCGTCTGCGTCATAAACAGCGATCACGTCACTGGCATGGTCAGCCAGCAACCGATAGCGCCGCTCCTGCTCTACGGCTTCAGCAATGACACGTCGCTCGTCGGTGAGATCCTTGAACACTCCAAGAAAGCCCGTCACCCGCCCGGCAGCATCCCTCTGACACGCAGCGACCGAACGCACGCTTCGCCTCGTTCCATCTGGCCGCTGGATCGTGGCGTCAAACTCCCATCCCGCCCCCGCCTCAACAGACTTGGCCAGGATAGCCTCGACCATCACACGATCATCCTCGACATAAAAACCCAACGCGTCGTCGAGGCCTGGACGGTAGTTCGTATCGCTCACACCATGGATTGCGTAGACTTGAGGCGACCAGAATACCGCGCCAGTCTCCGTACTCAGTGTCCAGTAGCCGGTTAGCGAGAGTTGCTCGGCGAGGTCCAGAACCTGATGCCGGTCAGCAAGGGTCTTGCGCGCCTTTGACAGTTCGATCTGATCTACGACCAGGCCTGCCAGGGCGCAGAGGTGCGCCAGCGCGGCATCACTGGGCCGTGGGCGGGGCTTGGTGTCGATGACGCAAAGGGTGCCAAGATTGACACCGTCCTGCGCCGTCAAGGTCGCGCCAGCATAAAAACGGATATGAGGATCGCCGGTAACCAACCGGTTCTCGACGAAGCGCTCGTCCTGTGTGGCGTCCTCGACAACCATGACCTGATAAGCGCCGAGCCTTATCGCATGATCGCAGAAGGCCAGGTCACGCGATGTTTCCCGGACCTCCAGCCCGATACATGACTTGAACCACTGCCGATCTGAATCAACGAGCGACACGAGCGCGATTGGCACATCGAAATGGGCGGCCGCCATTGCCGTTATCTTGTCAAAACGAGCTTCAAATACTGTATCAAGCACTGAAAATTCACGGAGGATCGCTACTCTTTCAGATTCGCTGATAGACGTTGGTTCCGTTATAGCAAACTATACTGCCTTAATCTGGATTTTGATTGATAGAAAACGCACGAACATTATCTGTGTGAAGGCGAAGATTTATCCCTCAAAGGATATGGATGCGCATTTAACTGTCGAATTCCATGAGGGCAAAAAGCTGAGGCGCACCGTGGCCCATTCGTGTCGCTCCACCAGCAGCGAAGATGCTTAAAAATCAGGAAACATAGTTACCTCACAGGTCGTTGTCCTTGGGGCCGCTTTATTCCCGGGTTTGGCCTCACAGGTGCACTGGGTGGCTCAGGTCACGACCGGCCGGAATCTCGACAGCCACCGACCAGAGGCTCTCGCGACGGATTGGCCGGCGACGGGTGTCAGGTTGTGCCGTTTCAATCTGGTGCTGATCGTCTGACCCTACGGGGTCTGACGCAGGATGCTCGAGGCGCGTTCCGGATGTTTGCCGACGGCCGTCCTGTAGAACATCGCTGCCACCTTCATGTCGGCCTCATAGTCGCCGCTGGGGAACAGGACGGGTCCGACTGTGATCTGTCTGCGTGGGTAGTCGATGGAAACGAACACGATAGGCACTTCAGCAGCCATGGCAATATTGTAGAAACCGGTCTTCCATCGATCGCTCGAAGCACGAGAGCCCTCAGGCGCGATCGTCAGGATGAACTGATCGCGCCGTTCAAACTCTGCCACCATGGAGCGGACGATATCCCGCGCCTGGGATCGGTCAACCGGGACGCCGCCGAGATCACGCAAGGCTCCGCCCAGAGGCCATCGGAACAGGGACGACTTGCCCAGGAACTTCAGGTCCAGATCAAGCGCTCGCGCAGCGCCCAGATAATAGATGAAATCCCAGTTGCTGGTGTGCGGGGCACCAACGAGAACAAGTTTCGGCATCTCCGGCCGCCGCCCTTCGACGCTCCAGCCCTGAAGCTTGAACAGCAGGCCGATGGTTTTTTTCACTGCGTCAGCGAGGAGTGTCATGCCGCAGTTTCAGTCCATTCAGCCTCAATGCACAAGCACGGTCAGGGTTTGGGGCGCATGTACTTTCAGGTGTCGCCCGGGCGTGCCCCGCTGAAACTCGGCCAGAGAGTGCTGGCGTTTGTCCCTCAAGAGGGCCCTCGATATTTCTGGAACAGAAACGGGGGGTCACATCAGTGCGGACCAGATTCATTGAATAGGGTGCGCTCTATCGAACGGTCGATGGATGTGTCCCTATGCGAGACACATAAAAAACCTTGATTTAACTATTTTCTGAAACGGCTCAAAAACCATGACTTTGTAAACCCCGCCCCTGACCAACAGGCGAGGGGGTTCAAATTATGCGCAGGGCATTGGTTGCGGCGTTGTTTTCAATGGTTCTGGCCGCCCCGGTCTCGGCCGTGGGTCAGGCGGTGTTCCCGTCGTCAAATCCCAACGCTGGCGAATGGGCGCTCATCAGATTGACGCCCAATCTTGTGTCCAGTGCCCGGGGCGGCACCGGCGTCATTGTCGGCCTCTACGACGGCCTGGCCGATTGCCGGTCGACAGACTTTACCCGCCGGTGCAGCAATCTGGTCCCCAACACGGGCGTCTTTTTGTCCTATAGCGCTCACGGCTCGCACACGGTCGGAACCATCGCTGGTGCCCGATATGGCGTGGCCACGGATGGCACAGTTCTCAACTATGCTGTCTTTGACAGCCGGGGCTATGTCGCCAGTGGGAACGGTCTGACCGCCGCATGGGCAGACGCAGCCAAACGCAAAGCTAGTATCGCCAGCATGAGCTTCGGATGCCCGCGCAGGGCTTTGTGCCTGAGCGCGTCGGAAATCACGACGATGGCCAGCGCTCCGCTCTCAGGCATGCTCTTCGTAAAGGCGGCAGGCAACGACGGAGTCACGCTCGGCAATGAAGCGATCCCTGTCGCCGCCACGGCAGCAAGGACCGCACTTTCCCGGTTGCTTCTGGTTGGCAGCGTGAATCAGACGGGAACGATCTCGACCTTTTCCAACCGTCCTGGCGAGGGCTGCCTGCTGGCCACCGGTGCCACCGTCTGCGCCGAAAACATGAAGTGGAAGCACCGTTTTATCGTCGCCCCCGGAGAGATGATCTACGCGAACCTGCCCGGTAATGCCTACGGTTACATGTCCGGGACCAGCATGGCGACCCCGGTCGTCGCTGGTGTGGCGGCGCTGCTTGAAGGGCGCTGGCCAACCTTGAAGGCCAACCCCGCCTCGGTCGCCGACATCCTTTTGAACTCAGCCACGGACATCGGAGCTAGGGGTGTCGATCCCGTCTACGGTAGAGGTCTCTTGAACGTCGAAAGGGCGTTCCAGAACGCCGGGACCACAGCCATCGTCGCGCCGGGCGGCCAGAAGGTCGTTGTGTCGGGCGCGTCGATGACCGTCGCCTCGGTCATGGGAAAAGCGTCCGGATTGCTTTCCGGTCTGACGGCCTTTGACGCCTACGGTCGTGACTACGCCCTGAAACAGGTCAGCAACTTCTCGATCCGTGCGGCCCGGCGGGAGTTGGGAATGGGCGGCGCTTCGGCGATCGACATGGGGGGTCAAGGAGACTGGGCTCCTAACTTCTTTAGCGGCCCCTCGGCTCCTGTCGCCTACGTCGGCTTTGGCCCTCGCGCCGCTGCCGGAACCGGGCGGCTCTTGACGGACCGGACAATGCGCGCAGGTGTGGACGCGCCCCTGGGCGATGCTGTAGTCGCCTTCCGCCTTACGGGTGCCACCGAGACTCGCTCGGATTTCGCCTCTGACCCGGGCCTGAGGCCCCTCAGCTTCTTTGCCTCGTCGGATCTCCTGGGCCGCTCCGCCCTTACAGGCGTGACCCTGCCCATGAACGGCGGCGGCCGGCTTGTTATGTTCGGCGCGACGTCGCTCGGCGGGAGCCCCGGCATCGGTGAGGACGACGGATATCGACAGGTCAGCCGGCCAAACGCCGAGGACTTTAACTCACACCTGGCCATGGAGCGTTCCCCCCTGCGCCAGTCAGCGGTCGGCCTGGGGTACTGGGCCCGACCCGACGACCGCACGCTTGTTGGCATCAGTGTGACGAGCATGGTCCAGCGCCATGGCTACTATGATCTTGCTTCCGATCTCTCGAGCTTTGACGCGCCGTTCGTTCTCACCAGTCTGGGGCTGGCGGCAAGTCGCACCTTTGGCGCGTGGGAATTCTATGGCGCCTCCGAGACCACGGCCATCGAGGCCCCGGCTACACAGGGACCAATCCGCTTTTCGGACAGTGTCCTTGTTTCTGGGGAAGTCGGTGCACGTATTTCCCGGGTCGGTTTAGGCAAGGCCGACTTGAAAGAAAGCCTTGCTATCGGGCTGCGCGCTGCGCCGCAGGCCGTTTCCGGGCACATCTACCTGGACTATATGGCCCCAACCGCAGATGGCCTCGAAACCGAAGTCGTTCACCGTCAGGCACCGCTCGCAGACGTCACGGGCCGGCCGGTGCTCGTCGAGGGCACCTACACCCTTGAAGACGGCGAGACCTGGTCTGCCCGCTTGCGGGGTGGCGCGGACTTGACGGGTCGGGGCGACTATCATCTGGGTGTGGAAGCCCAGCTGACCTTCTGAGCCGGGCAGTCCGCCGGGCCGGCCCACACGGCCTGGTGCGGGCCGGCCCTGCCAACAGACGCCCTGCCCGGCAGCTGCCAACCTGTAGCGGTTAAAGTGACTCCCAGAGACTTCTCCAGGGATGGCTAGGGCCTGCCTCTCAACGGAGACGCCCATTCTGGCTGGGTGAGAAATGGGGGTCAGGTCACGATCATGGGCCTGTGAAGGGCACCGGGATCCAGATCGCCGACTGCTCGTCTCCATACGGAAGGGCTTTGCCTTTGAGGGTCTGGACGCCGACCCAGGCGCAGATGACGGCATCCAGCATGTCCTCAAATGCTTTCAACGAGGCAGACGATCCGTTGGGGTCTGGAAGCGGCAGAGCGGCAGCGACGCCACTCAGTTCCAGCCGATCCCTCGTCGATTGCCTGTTTAAAGAGGTGGTGCCGCTTAGGTGACTCGAACACCTGACCCCCGCATTACGAAGGCCACGGAAAGGGTCACGAAAAGCCTTTTTT
>QBLX01000004.1:53162-55162 GCA_003241825.1 Alphaproteobacteria bacterium | reverse complement strand
TTCCTACCCACCCCCCCCCCAGACCCGCCTGTGGCGTCGGTGAAGCCGCTTCCCAGGTTGCGCGCCTTAACGTGGGCAACGCGGAAATTGTGACCTGCGCCATACCTGCAGACCCGCTGCAGCAACCCTGTCGTTGCAGGTGTTTGGCGTGTCCAATACCGAAACGCCATCGTCACTTCGAATCCCGCCTGCGTCCACAAGGTTTGTCGACAGGGATCGGCGACTACCCTAGATGTGTGGCGTGGCCTGACGGAACAAGTAGTTGACCATGTCCAGATCCGTAGTCGTCCGGCTGATGCTGCTGTCCGCTCTCATGCTGCCAGCACAGTCGGTGTCCGCCCAGTATGTCGCAGGCAATATCGGCTCGATGCCGGGCTCGACGGAGCAGCGCCTGGCGGATGCCCTCAACTCGATCGGCATGACCCGATGCACGAGCCGGGCCGTCCAGGTCGGCCGGTTCCTGATGGAAGGTTCGCACGCCAATTTCACCGTTCAGCCCCTCGGTCCCAATGGCGACCTCTGGCCGACCGTGATCACTATGGAATCGTCCCATGCAGACAACGGGACGACGCGGCTGTCTATTATCAGCATTTCGCCCAACTGCGCAGGCTTCTACCAGCAGACCATCTACTGGAGCCAACCCTGCTCGGTCCTGCGCAGCGGAACGTTCGCGGCCTTTACTGGTGCGCAACGCCTCCTCGCCAACGTCATCGTGAGCGAGCTGGACGTGGCGACCCAGCTCTATCTGATGCCGGCCGGCCCGCAGGGCTGCGTTTCGGTCAAGAAAGAGCTGTTCCGCTAAGACGATAGCCCGGGCTGCGAAGGGGGGCTCGCCCTCATCAGGCCGCGACCATAAGCCCCTAGCGTAGGTCGATGTTGCGTCGCGCCGGCGGGTCCAGCGGCGCGAACAGCCGGGCGGTCATCGCCCGCTAAGTGCCCACCGTGTCAGCACGGGCCGCTTGGGGCCGGACCTGGGCCGCAGTGTGCCGTTCCCAGCAGCCGATCAGGTCACGTCAGGCCTCAGCCAGAAGGGCGTGGGCCCTAATGCTCAAAAAAAGGGGGCGGCGAGAGTGATCACGCCGCCCCCCTCCCTTATCAGGTTGTCTGTCGGATCAGGGGAACTTGAACCCGATACCGACCGAGCCGCCGACCGTACCGTTACCGGCGGCGACGCCGGCACCGATCGAGATGCGATCAGTCGGGCGGAAGCGGTAGCTGACGGCTCCAGCCGTCTCGCCTTCGAAGGCACCCACACCGACCGTGAAGCCCTGCTCTCCAACACCCAGCGGCAGGTCGACCGCCGAGAGTGCGAAGGACATTGCCACACCGCTGTAGGCTTTCTCGAGTTGCCCCATGTTGACGGCGTCGAACTGGTTGATGCCGTCCGCGACGTTGGTCAAGCGGCGCTCCACACCCGGGGCCCCGAAGGAAACCGTGTTCGGATCGCTGGCGATCGACCCGGCACCGATGGCCACCGAGTTGGCCCCCGTGGCCTGGGCCCCCTGGCCGAGGGCCGTCGAGTTGGCCCCCGTGGCCCTGGACCCCTGACCCAGGGCCGTTGCGTTGGCAGCGGAGGCGATGGCACCGTTGCCATAGGCCGAGGAGTTGCTTCCCGAAGCGGACGAACCGGTACCGAAGGCCGAGCTGCCCGAACCAGTGGCGGCACCAAGACCGATTGAGGCGAAGCGCGCGTCAACCGAGGCTGACAGCGTCGAGATGCTGTTGCCCAACGAGGTGCTGACAGCGGTTAGCGACGTGGAGACGTTCCCCAAGGAGGTGCTCACACCCGTCAGTGACGTGGAGACATTCCCCAGCGAGGTGGACACGCCCGCCAGCGACGCCGATACCGTGCCCAGCGAGGTCGAGACGTTCCCAAGCGAGGTGCTCACGCCCGTCAACGACGTCGAGACGGTACCTAGCGAGGTCGAGACGTTCCCCAGCGAGGTGCTCACACCCGTCAGCGACGACGAGACCGTGCCCAACGAGGTCGAGACGTTCCC
>QBLX01000004.1:47410-53152 GCA_003241825.1 Alphaproteobacteria bacterium | reverse complement strand
TGCTCACACCCGTCAGCGACGACGAGACCGTGCCCAACGAGGTCGAGACGTTCCCCAGCGAGGTGCTCACGCCCGTCAACGAGGTCGATACCGTGCCCAGCGAGGTCGAGACGTTCCCCAGCGAGGTGCTCACACCCGTCAAAGAGGTCGAGATGCTGCTCTGCTGATCGCTCACAGCGGTCAGCGAGGTCGAGACGTTGCCCAGCGAGGTCGAGACGTTCCCAAGCGAGGTGCTCACGCCCGTCAACGACGTCGAGACGGTACCTAGCGAGGTCGAGACGTTCCCCAGCGAGGTGCTCACACCCGTCAGCGACGACGAGACCGTGCCCAACGAGGTCGAGACGTTCCCAAGCGAGGTGCTCACGCCCGTCAGCGAAGACGAGACCGTCCCCAGCGAGGTCGAGACGTTTCCCAAAGAGGTTGAGACGTTGCCCAGTGACGTGGAGACGTTGACCAGCGAGACGTTGGTAGTGGAGATGTTGAAAGCGAGAGAGCTCATTTGGGAGGAGACCGAGCTCGACTCTCCGGCCGTCATTTGCGCGGCAGCGGGAGTCGCCACGACCATCGCTCCAACCAGAGCCACTGCTGACACGCTGGCGATCAGCAGGCATTTCTGGGTTGCCGAAAGACCGGCTTTTCGTGCAAATTTCATGGCAGCGGAGCCCTCCTCGACCAACTAACGAAGATATCCCAAAAAATCTAAATTGGTAAGCCTGCCAAGTCCAGCCTCAATTCAACAAGCTTCAGAGACACAATGCAGCCCCGGATTCGAACCGTTGCAACGATGGCCTTCCTGCCGCTAGGCTCCTCTCCATCCTGCGGCCCCTTGGCCGTCCGCCCCGAAGAGAATTGATGCCCCTGCGGACCGCGAGAGCCCACCCGTCCGGAGTTGTGCGCCCTCGCCGTGTCGGCCTTGCCGTCGCGGGAGCCGATCCAGCCGCTGTAAACGGCCCCTACGGTTACGGGTCCATGCGGGTGGCGGCCGCCCTGGCTCTGATGCTGCAGCGGTTGCCTGAGGTCGAGGCCTGCTATCTGATCATGGATCTTCCCGGCGACGGGGTGTTCCCCAGCGACCATTTCGGATTGCCGACCCTCTCGGCGGCGACGGACTTGACCGGGATCGATACGGTGATCGAGGTCGACGCCGGTGCCCTGGGTCAGCGGAACGCAGAGCTGTTCAAGCAAGGCGGCGGCACGCTCGTTTCCTATGTCTGGCGCAACATCGCGGCCGACAGTTTCGCCCATATGTCCGTCGGGATACCGGGCGATCTTCCGCTCACCGGCGAGCTATATGACGCGGTCTGGTTGCCGGAACCGCTCTGGGAGACGTGCCAGGCTTTCGCGCGCTACACGCGCAGCCAGAACATCGTCAAAACACCCTACCTCTGGTCACCAATTCCCCTGCTTTCCATGCTCAATGCGGAAAGGATTTCGCCGTTCTGGCGTCCGGCCCCGAAGAAGGCGCTTCGGGTGGGCGTTTTCGATGGCAATGATCGACCGGGAAATACATTCCAGTTGCCGCTGCTGGCGGCCGAGAACGCTCACCGGCTGGACGAGCGCGCCATCGCTTCCGTTCTGCTTTTTGGGGGCCTGCGACTGAAGGACTGGTACCATATGGGGCAAATGCTCTTGATCTCGGACCTTTCCAGGGACGGGAGGGTGTTTGTGGAGGCCGAGCATCGGCTGAGGGCCGTTCTCGGTGAGCATGTTGATATGGTCGTCACCCATCAATGGCCGGATACGCCGACCGATCTGGTCCTCGATCTGCTCTTTCTGGGTTGGCCGGTCGCGCACAACATCCGGTCGCTCAGCGATGCCGGCTATTTCTATACCCCGTTCGACACTGCCGATGGCGGAAGAGCGATCCTGACGGCCTGCCGGAAGCACCAGGGACGGATCGACAACTACAGACGCGAGGCCCAGGCCGCCCTGTCGCGCGTCTCGATCGACAATCCGGACAACATCAGGGCCATGTCCATGGCCATGTCCGCCCTTCAACCTGGACGCCGGTAGAAGATATGGGAAAGACTAGGGGTTATTCCGTTGCCATCTCGATCGCCGTTTCTCCGGACGGAAAGCTGGGCCTCTTCGAGAACGGTTTGAAACAGAACGTTCTGTTCCTGTACCATCTGTTCTCCGCATCGCCGAACTGCGAGAGCGTCTATCTGGTCCAGGAATCGATGCCGCCGGGTCCGTTTGAACAACCCCTCTTCGGCGTGGATCCTGACCATATCGTCGATCTGACGGAGGTCTCAAACAAGATCGACTATCTGATCGCCCTGGGCGTCGCCATCAGCCATACGGCGATGGCCGCCCTGAAAGAGCGCGGTTGCGGCCTGGTTCTCTACAAGGGCGGCAATGGCGGAATCCTGACCATGGAAGCAACCGCCTCCGTGCCGCCCAAGACCAGCGGCGAATTCTATGTCGACCACCGGCTTTATGATCAGATCTGGGTAACCAGTCAGCATATGCCTACCTACAGGTCATGGTGCGAGACCGTCTACAGATGCCCCGTCATCTCGATACCTCAGATCTGGGCTCCAGCCCTTTCGAGTATTGTGCCGGTTTTCCGTCAGGAATTTGGATTCGCGCCGCCGAAAAAACCTTGGCGTATCGGGATCATGGACCCCAACAATACCATGATGAAGACGAGCCACATGCCCATGCTCGTTGCGGCAGCCTGCTTTGACAAAAAACCATCAATCATAGAGCATGTTTATGTAACAAATACATTATCGTTCATAGAAGATGATCATTTTCAGTCATTCGCGAAATCTTTGAAGATATCAGCGGCAAAAAAACTAACGATAGAGCCGCGATTTTTGGGTTATCAGTTTCTTGCAAACCATACTGATGCAGTCATAACCCATCACTGGGAGATCGACTTGAACTATCTATACTATGAGGTTCTATTTGGTAAATATCCTCTGATTCATAACTCAGAGTCGCTTCGTGATTATGGGTACTATTATGATTCATTTAACCCGGAATCAGGAGCCGAGGCACTTATTCTTGCTCACCGAACTCACGCGAACAGTCTCGAAGAATATGACGCCAGGAACGCCAAGCTGTTCAAACGCCTCGATCCGACCAACCCGGACAATATCGCTTTCCACGAAAACCTTATGTTCAAGACCGGTCGATCAAAGGGCGCAAAGGGCGAGATGGTTCTGGCACGCTGATGCTGAAGTTGATGTCCGTTTAACCATGCCAAGCAGATCGCCGCCCTGCCCAGCCTGAAATCACGTAGCGGCAGCCGCCCAGAGCGAGCCGGTCTTCCTTGTCGAAGGCTACCCAGCCAGGACCCACGCACCGACCCAGCGTTTCGGCATGTCCGCCGCTCGCCCGCCGAGTTCCTAGTCAGAGTGGCTCTGGAGTGATGGTGCCGCTTAGGTGACTCGAACACCTGACCCCCGCATTACGAATGCGATGCTCTACCGGCTGAGCTAAAGCGGCCTTGACGTTTCGGGTCAGGGACCCGTCGCGAGAGGGGTCCTTATACGGCTGGGCCGGGCTTGCCAAGCGCCGCTGTGACCGAGGCGTCATTCGGGTGGGCCGCGATCCTGAGTGTGGCAAGGCCGAGCGACTGCAGGGGCAGGGCAGCGGCGACGGAAATCGCTACCGCCATGCAGTGACGGGCAAGATCGGGCCTCAGCGTGGCGGCCAGGGCTCGGGCTGCCCGAGGCGAATGGACGAGGACAGCGTCGAATCCCTCGGGCAGGGCGCAGCCGGTTTCAAAGGCTTCGTAGGCGATCAGTGTGCGAACGGTGATCCGGTCGCCGACTTGGCGGGTCAGGTCGGCGGCGGCGACCCTGGCCGAGACGTGCAGGATCGTGGTGCCCGGCAACTGGGTTTCGCGGATCAGCAACGCGAGGTCATCAACCTTGCCCGATGCCGAAGCCACCGTCTCGAACCCGGCATCTGAGGCCATGACGGCCGTGGCGTCTCCGACCGTCAGGACGGGCCAATGGCGGGCGGGGGTCAGGGCCGAGAAGGCCGCGACACCGTTTCGACTGGTGAAGGCCAGGGCGTCGACGCCGTCCAGATCGAGCGGCGGGGTCAGGAAGCGGATGCCCAGGAGTGGCTGCACCACCGGTTCGAATCCAAGCACAGTCAGGGCTTCAGCCGTACGGGTCGCGCCCGGCTCGGCACGGGTGACCCAGACGCGCCGGATCGCCCGCACGCTCAGACGTCGATACGCTGGTCGCCGGCGACCGCCTGGATCTGGGAGCCGATGGTTTCGCCGAGGATCGCTGCCGAGGCCTCGGCATCAGCGGAACCGATATCAACCAGTTCGCCCGAGCGTCGCCAGCGAGCGGAACCATCGGGTGCCAGCATCTCGGCCGTCAGGACCATCCTGCCGTCGGCGATGGTGGCATGCGCTCCCATCGCAGTATGGCAGGACCCTTCGAGGGCGACCATGGCTCCGCGTTCGGCCGCAACGGCCAGCGAGGTCAGGGGATGGTTCAGCGCCTTGACCCAGTCGACGTTGCGGATGCGGTCGGCCTCGCCCTCGCGGGTCTGGATGGCCAGGGCCCCCTGGCCGGGGGCCGGCAGAAAGGCGTCCAGCGACAGCCGCTCACAGATTACGTCCGACAGGCCGAGCCGGTTCAGACCGGATGTGGCCAGAAGAATGGCGTCGAAGTCGCCGTCGGCCAGTCGCTGCAGCCGCGTATCGACATTACCCCGCAGCATCTCGATCTGCAGGTCGGGCCTCAGGGCCAGCGCCTGTGCCCCCCGCCTGAGCGATGCCGTCCCGAGCCGCGCGCCCATCGGCAATTCGGCAAAGGTCGCATAGTGGTGGCTGACAAAGGCATCGCGCGCATCCTCGCGCTCGGGGATGGCGGCGATCATCAACCCGGGTGGCTGGATGGCGGGGACATCCTTCATCGAGTGGATAGCGACATCCACCCGACCGTCGAGAAGTGCTTCCTCAATCTCCTTGGTGAACATCGCCTTGCCGCCGATTTCCAGCAGGCGGCGATCCTGAACCCGATCACCGGTGGTTACGATATGGACCAGGGGGACGGCGGTCTCGACGTCGGTCGGAGCCACGCCCATGGCCGCGGCGATCGCCCGCTGCATCATGCCGGACTGGGTCAAGGCGAGTTTGGAGCGGCGCGTTCCGATACGCAGGCATTCAGTCATGGCATTCCGTCATAAGGGCCGCGCGTTGCTTCTGGAGGGCAGGGTCGCTACCTCGACCCTGATGGATATGGTCAGTGACTATAGCAGCGAGATACCGGCGGGCGGCAAGCCTCCGTTTCTGACCGTGCTCGGTTTGGAGACGAGTTGCGACGAGACCGCAGCCTCGGTGGTGCGGCTGACACAGGACGGGCAGGCCACCGTGCTGTCCAGCGTGATCCATTCACAGATCGACGACCATGCGGCCTTCGGCGGGGTCGTGCCCGAAATCGCCGCGCGCAGCCATGTCGAGATGATCGCGGGGGTCACGCGCCGCGCGATGAACGAGGCCGGTCTCGGCTATCGCGGACTGGACGGCATTGCCGCCACGGCCGGGCCCGGGCTGGTTGGCGGCGTCATGGTGGGGCTGAGCTTCGGCAAGGCGGTGGCCCTGGCGCGAGGACTGCCGCTAATCGCGGTCAACCATCTGGAAGGCCATGCGGTTTCAGCGCGGCTGGGAGCGCAGGTGGCCTATCCATTCCTGCTGCTGCTGGTCTCGGGGGGGCATTGCCAGCTGCTGGATGTGCGCGGTATCGGCGACATGACCCGTCTTGGCAC
>QBLX01000004.1:0-47400 GCA_003241825.1 Alphaproteobacteria bacterium | reverse complement strand
TCTTGGCACCACGATTGACGACGCTGCCGGTGAGGCTTTCGACAAGATCGCCAAGGCCATGGGGCTGGGCTATCCCGGCGGGCCGGCCCTGGAGCGTCTGGCGGCGAACGGCGACGGTTCGCGGTTCGACCTGCCCCGCGCCCTGCTCGGCCGCAAGGGCTGCGATTTCTCCTTTTCCGGCCTGAAGACGGCGGCATCTCGCCTTGCCCAGACCTGCCAGAACGATCAGGACAGGGCCGACCTTGCCGACGCCGTCCAGCGCGCAATCGCGCGGCAACTGTCCGATCGCTCCGAACGGGCCATGATCGCCTATGCCGAGGACGGAGCTTCGGATGAACATCAGCGGCTGTTTGTCGTCGCCGGAGGCGTTGCGGCCAACAGAACCGTGCGATTCACTTTGGAGGCGACAGCAGCCCGGCACGGTTTCGGCTTCCTGGCCCCGCCGATGGCCTATTGCACGGACAATGCTGCAATGATCGCCTTGGCGGGTGCAGAGCGTCTGCAACGCGGGATGACGTCCGACATCGACACGGCTGCCCGTCCACGCTGGCCGCTGGACGAAGCTCGCGCACTGGCCGATCCTGTGCACCCCGCGAGTCGCAAGGGCGCGAAGGCCTGAACACAATCCGCCCCACACTGGCGAGGCGAAGAACAAACGAAGGGTTCCCATGGAATTTCGCAAGGCAGGCGTCATCGGGGCAGGTGCCTGGGGTACGGCCCTGGCTCAGGTCACCGGTTGGGCCGGGCTCGAAACCCTTCTGCAGGCCCGCGAGGCCGATGTGGTGGACACTATCCGGAGCCACCGGGTCAACGCGGCGTTTCTGCCCGACGTCGTGCTCGACGATCATGTGCAGGTGACGGCCGATCTGGCCGACCTTGCAGGGTGCGACCTCATCCTCGCAGTGCCACCAGCCCAGTTCATGCGCCAGACACTCTCGGCCTTTGCCCCGCACTGGCGGCCGGGTGTTCCGATCGTCCTGTGCTCGAAGGGGATCGAGCGCGGGACGCTGAAACTGATGACCGAGGTCCTGTCCGAGACCCTGCCGGACGCCCCGCAGGCGGTCCTGTCCGGGCCCAGTTTCGCGGCCGAGGTGGCCCGGGGGCTTCCGACGGCCGTGACCCTGGCCTGTGCCGATCCGGTGCTGGGCGAAGCCCTGATGCGGACACTGTCGGCTCCGGGTTTCCGGCCCTATCTGGCGACCGACCTGATCGGTGCAGAAGCGGGCGGGGCGATGAAGAATGTCCTGGCCATCGCCTGTGGCATCGTCGAGGGCCGGGCCCTGGGTCGCAGTGCCCAGGCGGCCATGATCACGCGCGGCTTTGCGGAAATGAGCCGGTTCGCCGACGCCCTGGGTGCCGATTCAGGCACGGTCGCGGGCCTTTGCGGGCTGGGCGATCTGGTCCTGACCTGTTCCAGCCCGCAGTCCCGCAACATGAGCCTGGGGCTCGCGCTCGGTCAGGGACAGACGGTCGAACAGGCGCTGGCGGGCAAGCGCTCGGTGGCGGAGGGCTATGAAAGTGCTCCGGCCGTGCGCGACCTGGCGAGACGTCTCGGCGTCGACACCCCGATCTGCGAGGCCGTCGCCGCCGTTCTGGCCGGAGAGATTACGGTGGATGTGGCGATAGACGGCCTGCTGTCCCGCCCCCTGAAAGTCGAACGGCATTGAGCGATTCTGCCGTCCCGGCGGAGCGCAAGCGCGTCTGGTCGACCCCGGCGGGTGTTGCCCTCTGCGCTGAGATCGACCTGGCTGATCCCGGATCGCGCGGGTTCGTTCTCCAGATCGGCGAGGCCTACTTCCACGGATTTGTCATCCGTAAAGGCGGGGTTATCGCAGGATGGGTGGACCGGTGTCCTCATGCCGGATTTCCGATCGCAGTCGAACTGGACCGCTATCTGACCCCGGACGGCTCGCAGATCCTGTGCGGCTGGCACGGGGCCGTGTTCGAACCGGTCAGCGGGGCCTGCGTCGGCGGTCCCTGCGCGGGCGGGAAGCTGACACCGTGGCCGGTCGCAGTAGCGGACGGGATCGTCCGGACCGCCTAGCGTTTCAGGCGTTTGGCATTGGCCACAGCCGTGGCGTGGATCGGCTTCATCGCATCGGCCTGGGCCTTCAGCATTTCGGTGTTGAGGGCCAGCATCTGGCTGGCCGCACGGCTCCACCAGCCAACAGCATAGTTGAACTGCACCTGGGCAACCCCTGCAGGCGTCCCCGCCGTGGCTATCGAGGCGGCCGCGCGCGACGCCAGCGCCAGCTCGTCCATGGCGTTGCGGGACAGTCGCCCGCCCAGTTCACCCATATTGGCCGAGAGTGTCGCCGCAGAGGCCGAGAGCGCCTCGACCTTTTCCGAACTCATAAGGGACATCTCGGTGAAGTCCGCCTGTCCGGGATTGGCCATGCCGGCAGCCATGATTTCCAGACGCGCCGTGATAACGTCCGAGGCTGCCTTCATCATTTCGCTGCCATTCACGGCCGAAATCGCGGCGGATTGAGCGTTGCTGGCCATCTGCTGGCTGTCACGAAGGGCTTTGGAGAACTGGGTCATGGGCTTGCCTTGGGCCTCATTCACTGTCCGGGCAAGACCTCCGCCGCGAAGGCTGCGACATCCTTGAGCAGGGCAGGGGCGGCCGCGTCGATGATCCGCTGGCCCTTCTCGGGGCTGGCCTGCCCCGGGTCGGACCCGATCCGCCCGTCCGGAAACCGCGCGCGATAGTCGAGGGCGTCCCGGATCGGCCCGGACGGCGCGATCTTCGGCGCATAGGCTGCGGTCTTGATGCTGTCAGGATAGGCGGCCTGGGTCACGGCGATTTCGGAGGGCGTGGCGTGCATGCCATGACCGGTCGGGAATATGGAGTTGCACAGGCTGTTCACTCCCGGCAGGTCCCACCAGTTCCTGAGCTTGAGCACGAACGGTGGTGCCTCCTCGACGAAGCTCCATTCGGCGTAGATTTCGGCAAAGGTCGCCTCGATCGTGGCCACGTTGCCGCCGTGGCCATTGAGGAAATAGATCCGTTCGAACCCGTGCCGGCTCAGGGATGACACCCAGTCGGTAATGGCCGCCATGAAGGTCGAGGGGCGCAGGCTGATGGTCCCGGCGAACGCGAGGTGATGCTGGGCCATGCCGATGTTGAAGGTCGGAGCGACAGTCAGGCCGTCGTCCATCTTTTCGGCAGCGTGGGCGATGATTTCCGGACACAGCCAGTCGGTGCCCAGCAAGCCGGTCGGGCCATGCTGTTCATTCGAGCCGATCGGGATGACGATGGCTTTGTTCATCTTCACCCGGGCGTCAATCTCGGGCCAGGATGCAAAAGGGATCAGCATGGGAAACTCCTTTAGTCTGCCGTGGCAGATAGACCGAATTGCTGCGGGTCGCACCCCGGCGCATGACCATCCTGGCGACGCATGCCGCCAGAACGTCGCACTGGACTGCCGCAACGTCGCCGCAAGGCTCGCATTGATGAAGCCATGATCCGCGCCCTGACCCTGACGGCCGTCCTGTTGTTGACTGCACCCGCCTGCTCCGATGCTGGCATTGCAGCGACACCGGTCGGCCAGATCCACTCGCCCACAACCGGCGCTGATGCTTCCCTGCTGGCCGATGCGCTCGCGGAGGCGGAGGCCCTTCCCCGCCTGAACAGCATCATCATTGCCCGGGACGGCCAGATCCTTGCAGAGCGGGTCTATCGGGGGCCGTCGCTGGACACACCGGTCAATATCAAGTCTGCCTCCAAGTCGGTGCTTGCGGCCCTTGCCGGCATTGCCATTGGCGAGGGAATGATCGAGGGACCGGATCAGCCAATCTCGGATTTCCTGGGCGACCGGTTCCCTTCGAACGCAGACCCGCGGCTGGCCACCGTCACCGTTGGACACCTGTTGTCGATGCAGGCCGGACTGGGGTCGACGTCCGGAGGCAAATACGGAGCCTGGGTCTCGAGCCGGAACTGGGTCCGGTATGCTCTGGCGCAGCCATTCGAGGCCGAGCCAGGTGGACGAATGATCTATTCCAGCGGGACATCCCACCTGCTGTCGGCCGTCCTGACAAAGGCGGCGGATCGTTCAACCCATGCCAGTGCGGTAGCCTGGGTCGGCCAGCCGCTGGAAATCGCCATACCGCAATGGCCCGCTGATCCCCAGGGCATCTATTTCGGCGGCAATGACATGCTGATGTCGCCCCGCGGCCTGCTGAGCTTCGGTGAACTGTATCGCAATGATGGCGTCCACCAGGGCAGGCGCGTCCTGCCGGAAGGATGGGTCGAGGCGTCATGGAATGGACGCGGGACCTCGCGCTGGAGCGGGAACCCCTACGGGTACGGCTGGTGGATCAAGACGGTCGGCAACCGGCCGGTCTATTTCGCCTGGGGCTATGGCGGCCAGATGGTGTTCGTGGTGCCCAGCCTCGACATGACGGTCGTCATGACGTCGGACCCGTCACCTGTGAGCGAGCGCACCGACCATGTCGACCGGCTGCATCAGTTGCTGGATCAGAAACTGATCCCGGCTGCCGAACGCGGGGCCTAGTTGCCGCGCCCCGCTTCCATGAAGGCCCTGATGGATGGGAACACCGGTGGATTGGCGCGCTCACCGTCACAAGCGACCTGTTTGACATAGGCATCCAGTGTTTCGGGCCGGACAGCCTCCCATTCCCCGCCATCCTCGAAACGGTTGGTCTCGGATCCATCCTCTCCATACTCGACCGAAGCCCCGGGCCGGACCTGATTTGTGGCACAGCGGTAAGCGTATTGATCGGCGGTATAGCTGTAGTCAGTTGGCGACGAAGGCCTGCGCGCGACTCGGGCCACCATGATCGTGGTCACGTCGTCGACCACGTCCATCCCGCCGACGTCGGCCAGATAGACCCTGTCAGCGTTGCGGGAGATGGGGTGCCATTCCTGTGCCGATGCAGCGCCCGTGAAACCAACACTGGTCAGGACGCCCCAAAGAATTGCTGATTTGAACTTCATTCGCCAGTCCTCCCCGGAACAGCCCCCTGCCCGATCGAACGATATCAACAGCGACGGTATGGCTTGGCAAGTGCGCAGCGCACTCTGTGCGACTTCTGACACGATCCTGCGTTAAGAACGGATGATGTTACGCTTTTTCGTTGTCCTGGCGGCGATGTTCGCCTTTTCGTCCGTGGTTCGCGCGCAGACTCCGGCCGAATTTCGCTCGGACCGGATCGTCATCGAGACCCGCGGGCGCGGGCCGGACGTGATCCTGATTCCGGGCCTCGCCTCGACACCCGAAATCTGGAAACGGACAGCCGACCGGCTGGACGAAAGTCACACGGTGCATCTGGTCAGCATTCGCGGCTTCGGTGACGTGCCGGTCGCGGCCAATGCCGAGGGTGAGATAGCCGGGCCAGCGGCTGCAGAGCTTCGCCGCTACATCTCGGCGCGCCGGCTTTCAGCGCCAGCCGTGATCGGTCATTCCATGGGCGGGCTGATCGCCTTGAGGCTGGCGGCAGATGCCGGTTCGCAGGTCGGACGCGTGATGGTGGTCGATGCCTCGCCCTTCTTCCCGGCCCTGATCTCGCCCGGTGCCACGGTCGGGGACGTCGAGCCGATCGCGCGTATCGCCTATCAGGCCATCCTGTTCCTTGGAGACCAGGCACTGCGCAGCCAGGGTGCAATGCTGGGACAGTCGCTGGGCGGGGCAGCCGACAGCGTGTTCGGGTCACTCGGTTGGCAGGGCGGAGACCGCGGTACACTGGCCCAGGGCCTTTACGAGGTCATGACGACCGACCTTCGCTGGCGACTGCCGGAGATTACGGCACCTGTGACGGTCGTCTATGGCTGGTCGGAGGACTCAACATCTCCTCGCGCACGGATCGACCGTCTGTTCCGGTCAAGCTTTGCCTCCCTTCGTGAGCCGGCCCGCTTCGAGCCTATCGCCGGGGCCGAACACATGGTCATGATCGATCAGCCGGGGCGTTTCGAGGCCGCCGTGACGCGGTTCCTGTCCTAGGCCACAGCTTGCCAGGACAGGGCGTGGACCCGGTCCCGGCCTAGCGCGGCCAGCATCGGCGGGGTAGCAAACAGGCCTGAAAAGGCCGTGTTTTTTACGTCAAGCCCGCCCGTGAAGGCCCCGAAAGCCGGCAGGATGATCCGTCGGCCGTCCGTCACGAAACAAGCCCGCCGGACCCTGCGATTGTGGGCCACGACCGTTGCGCAGGGGTGCAGATGCCCTGCCACCTCGCCCGGACGGTCGCCCTGTTCGGGTTCGTGGACCAGGTGCAGGCGGCCGATATGGATTGCTTCTTCGACCCTGCCCGGCAGCAACCGGCCGTCGTCTGCCTGGGTGGCCAGGGCATCGTGGTCATGGTTGCCCGTCAGCCAGATCCAGTCGCACCCTGTCGCGAGCGCTGCGATTTCGGACCGGTCACATTCTGCCAGTCGCGCGATCGATTGCCGATCGTGAAAGCTGTCCCCGAGCAGAATGACGCGCGAGGGCGACAGGTCCTCGATCTCGGCACGGAGCTTGGCCAGGGTTGCCCGACTGTCATAGGGCGGCAGCATCTGGCCCCTACGGGCATAGGCCGAACCTTTTTCGAGGTGCAGGTCCGCTGCGATCAGGGTGCCGGTCTCCGGCATCCACATCGCACCCGAGCAGCGCAGCACACAGGCTTCTTCGAGGATGCGAACATTGAGGGCACCGCACGCACGCCGGGTCGGCGAAAGGGTCTCGCGCAACAGATCGTTCACGACAGGACCTGTCCCGGTTCAAGGTCGCTCATGACCTCGGCGATCAGGTCCTCGGCGGCGTTTTCGAGGATCATGTCGGCCGCCTCTCCCCCCACACGCTCTCGCCCGATCTGGACCAGGACAGGCACCGAAAAAGGAGAAGCACGGCTCAGGGCAACATGACGGATCCGGCCGGTAATCCGCGTCAGTAACTGCCCCAGACGGGCGACGTCCAGCAAGCCTGCCGCGGCGTCGGTCCGGGCAATCTTCAGGAGGATGTGATCGGGCTGGTGGCGGCGAAGCACGTCGAAGATCAGGTCCGTCGAGAAGGTCACCTGCCGTCCGGACTTTTCTGCTCCCGGCTGGCGGCGTTCGATCAAGCCAGAGATCAGGGCGCAATTGCGGAAGGTCCGCTTCATCAAGAAGCTCTCCTCCAGCCATGACTCCAGATCATCCCCCAGCATGTCCGGCTGGAACAAGGCTCCGAAATCCAGCCCGTCCATGGCCTTGATCGACCAGATGGCCAGCGAATAGTCGGTGCATACGAACCCGAGCGGTCCGACCCCGGCGCGGTCCAGTCGCCGCGTCAGCAGCATGCACAGGGTGTTATGGGCCAGCCCTCCCTCGAACGGATAGGCGACGAGGAAATGGCGGGACCCGCGCTGGAATGTCTCCACCAGCATCGAGGCCGCGTCCGGGATGGCCGAGCGTGCCTCCTGAAGTTCCAGCCATTCCTGCACATCGGCTGGCAGGACCCGCCAGTGATCCCGGTCCTGGATCATGTCACGGACCCGGGTGGCCAGGGAGGTGGACATGGGGAATTTCGATCCCCCCCACGAGGGGATCTTGGGGTCCTTGTCCTGGGCGTGGGTGACGAGCGCATCAGTGCCAGTGATGCCCTGAAACGCCCAGACCTGGCCGGCGAACACGAAGGTATCGCCCGGCGTCATCTGTTCGAAGTAACTCTCCTCTGCCTCGCCAACCTTGCGGCCCGAGACCATCAGCTTGCCCCCGGCCCTTCGGGACCCGACCCGGACGTTCAGCGTCGCAGCCGTGACGATGGTCCCGACATTCATCCGATGGTGCTGGGCGATCTGGGCATTGCGTGCCTTCCAGCGCCCCTCCTTCGTCCTCACGATCCGGGCAAACCGGTCGTAGGTCCGCAGGGCATACCCGCCTGTTGCGACCAGATCGACGACCTCCTCGAAGGACTCCCAGCTCAGGGTACGGTAGGGATAACACCCTCGGATTTCCGTATAGAGCGCCTCCATGTCGAAGGCCTCGGCACAAGCCACCCCCATGATGTGCTGGGCAAGGGTGTCCAGCGTCCCGACGTGATGGGGCTCCCAGTCGAAGGCATTGTCGGCCACCGCCTCGCGCGCCGCCTGGCATTCCAGCATCTCGAACCGGCTGGCCGGCACCATCAGGGCCCGTGAAGGCTCGTTCAGCCGGTGATTGGCCCGCCCGATCCGCTGCACCAGGCGAGAAGCCCCCTTTGGAGCCGCCATCTGGATTACCAGATCGACATCGCCCCAGTCGATGCCGAGGTCCAGCGTCGAGGTACAGACCACCGCCCGCAGATCACCCCGCGCCATGGCCGCCTCGACCTTTCGGCGCTGCTCGGCGGACAGCGAGCCATGGTGCAGGGCGATCGGCAGGTCGTCGTCATTTATCGCCCAGAGCGACTGGAACACGAACTCCGCCTGCCAGCGCGTATTCACGAAGATCAGCGACAGGCCCGCATTCCGGATCGTGGCATAGACCTCGGGGATGGCATGCTGGCCGGTATGTCCGGCCCAGGGGACCTTGCCTTCACTGATCAGGACATCAACGATCGCTGGCGCGCCGGGGTCGCCCCTGACCAGACGAACGGCGTCGGGCGCAACCGGGCTCAGCCATCCGCGGATCAGATCCGGATCGTCGATCGTCGCCGACAGCCCAACGCGTCGCAGGCCCGGCGAGAAACTTTGCAACCTTGCCAGGCCGAGGTTCAGGAGGTCCCCGCGCTTGCCGCTCCAGATGGCGTGGACTTCGTCCAGCACGATACATTTCAGGTCGGAGAAATAGGCCCGTGATCCCTCCCAGGCACAGAAGAGTGCCAGCTGCTCGGGGGTGGTCAGCAGGATGTCTGGCGGAAACTCTCGCTGCCGCTGCTTCTTGGACTGTTTGGTGTCGCCGGTGCGGCTTTCCACATGGATGTTGAGCCCTATCTCTCGAATGGGCGTCATCAGGTTTCGTTCGACGTCGGTCGTCAGCGCCTTCAGCGGCGAGACATACAGGGTGTGAACCCCGCTGCCAGGGCCGAACTCAGGCCTCGGGCCTCGCTCCGCCAGATCGATCAGTGAGGGCAGAAAACCCGCCAGTGTCTTGCCCCCGCCCGTCGGGGCGACCAGCAAGGCATGGGTCCCGGCCTCGGCCGCCGCGATCATCTCCAGCTGATGCCGGCGCGGGAACCAGCCCCGGGACGCAAACCAGTCGGCAAAGAGGGGAGGCAGGGCGGTCAGGGGTAACTCCGGCACGTCCCCATGTCGCGAAACAGGGTCGGCGATCGATGGTAGCGGCTGTCATCCCGACAGGACCGGACCAAGGATAGGGATGCCGAGCTCTGCTGACCAGATGTTCCCGTTCCGTTTCGGGCCGCAAACCGCTATCTGTTGTCTGTGTCTGACGAATCCCTCCTTGTAACGACAGTGGTCCAGAGTGGTGCCGAACCTTGGCGGGCCCTGCCACCGGCTCTGGCCGTACCGCCCGGAGCGGGCGCGGTGTGCGACGACGAGGGCCCCCGCAAGATCGGTCGCGGAGCGGCGGAAGGCGTCTTCACCACCGGCCCGGTAATGGTGGCCCATGCGTCGCTGACGGCGCGACGTCTTGGCCTGTCGCCCCCGGCCCGGTCTCCGGACCTGATGGATGTGCTGGAACTTCACGCCTTCGTGCGACCGGCCCGGTTCTGCGCACCTTCGCCCAGCGGGCTGGCGCTGGCGCTCGGTCAGGCCGAGCCGAAGGGGGCGGAGGAACAGGCTGCGGCCCTCCGCAATGCGGCAGAGACCCTGCTGCGCGAACTGGTCGATCCGGCCTATCCAGGCCGGGAGGAGGCCTACACCCTTGCAGGGACGCTTCAGCGTGGCGGCTGGGCCTGGGCATCGCGCGTGGTTCAGGCGCTGGAGTCCCAGCCGTTGAAGCCCAGGCGCGAGCGAGGTTCGGGTCTCGATGCCTGGTCCCGTCTGCCAGAGTGGGAAGACGAGGCCCCGCGCGGAGATGCCGGGTCATCCCCGGTCGACTCCGAGTCCGCGCGAATCCGGCTGGCGAAATTACTTGAAGCGTCCGGCCTCGACGAAACCCGCCCGACACAGTCCGACTATGCCGCCGAGGTCGCCTTCGCCTTCTCGCCACGCAACGAGGAAGGTCGACCGCGCGTGCTCCTGGCCGAGGCAGGTACCGGAACGGGCAAGACCCTGGGGTATCTGGCCCCTGCCTCCATCTGGGCCGAACGGAATCAGGGAGCCGCGTGGGTCTCGACCTATACCCGTGCCCTGCAGCGCCAGATCGATCGCGAGAGCCAGGCCCTCTGGCCCGATCCCGCCGTGCGCAAGGTCAAGACCGTGGTCCGCAAGGGGCGTGAAAACTACCTCTGTCTGCTGAACCTGCAGGACATGGTCCAGGCGGCGCAACTGGGAAATGGCGATCTGATCGGACTGGCCCTGACCAGCCGCTGGGCCCTGCATTCGCGCGATGGCGACATGACGGGTGGCGACTTTCCCGGCTGGCTGCCTGGGCTGTTTGCCACTCCGGCCAGCCAGCAGGCGTCGGCGGCCAATCTGGTCGACCGGCGGGGGGAATGTGTCCATGCGGCCTGTCCGCATTACAGGACGTGTTTCGTCGAGAAGACAATTCGTGCGAGCCGTCGAGCCGATCTGGTGGTTGCCAATCATGCCCTCGTCATGACCCAGGCGGCCTTTGACGGCGCAAGGTCGGCGCGGGGCCTGAAACAGGATGGCGAAACCGCTGCCCTGAAGAGGATCGTGTTTGACGAGGGACATCATCTGTTCGATGCGGCCGACAGTGCCTTCTCGGCCTGTCTGTCGGGCCAGGAAGCAGCCGAACTCCGGAGATGGATCCGGGGGCCCGAAGGACGGGGACGGCGCGGTCGAGGTCTGGAGCAGCGACTGGGCGACCTGTGCGCCGATAACGAGGCCGCCCAGAAGTCCCTGAACGACGCCGTTCGGGCCGCCGCTGCCTTCCCTGGAGAAGGCATCTCGGGGCGGATCGCACCACCCTCTGGCGAGGTAAACCCGGTCGGGCCGATTGAACAGTTCCTGATGGCTGCGCTCGAACAGATTCGCGCGCGGACCTCGGAGGCCGCGTCATCTGCAAGTTCGGAGTTTGGCACCGAATGCGCAGTTCGCCCGGCGACCGAGCCCTTGCTGGAAACCGCCCGGGCAGCCGCCCACGCCATCGCGGCCGTCGAGGCACCGCTGCTCGCTCTCGCCCGCCATCTGGAGGATATTCTGGACGACGAGGCGGCGGACCTTGACGGTTCGGCACGCGCCCGGATCGAGGGGGCCCTGCGGGGCCTCGACCGCCGGGCCCGCATGACCCTGCCGGGCTGGCGGTCGATGCTGGCCGCACTTCAGGACGGCGGTGATCAGCCCGATCCGGATTTCGTCGACTGGCTGTCGGTCGAGACGGCCTTTGGGCGGATCCATGACGTTGCCCTGCGTCGCCACTGGATCGACCCGACCGTGCCGCTTGAGGCCGCCGTGATCCTGCCCGCCCATGGCGTGCTGGTGACGAGCGCAACCCTGTCAGACCCGCTGTCAGACGACCCCTTCGACATGGCCCGGATGCGCACCGGTGCCAGCCGGCTGATCGAGCCGCCTCGAACCCTCAAGGTCGAGAGTCCCTTCGACTATGCCAACCACAGCCGGGTCATCGTCGTCACCGATGTCGGCAAGGACGACCCGCGCCAGACAGCGGCGGCCATGCGTGAGCTGTTCCTGGCGGCAGGCGGCGGAGGGCTGGGCCTGTTCACGGCCATCCGGAGACTGAAGGCGGTCTATGAGCGGCTGGGGCCGGAGCTCGCAAAGGCGGGCTATCCGCTCTACGCCCAGCACGTCGATCCGCTGGAGGTCGGGGCCCTGGTCGACATCTTCCGGGCCGAACAGGACAGCTGCCTGCTGGGAACCGATGCGGTACGCGATGGCGTGGATGTGCCGGGGCGATCGCTTCGCATGCTGGCCTTCGACCGTGTGCCCTGGCCGCGACCCGACATCCTGCACCGGGCGAGGCGTGAGAAGTTCGGGGGCGCAGCTGCGGCTGGCCGGGGCTACGACGACAGTCTGGCTCGCGCCCGCATCGCCCAGGCCTTCGGACGCCTTATCCGTCGCGCCGATGACAAGGGGGTTTTCGTCATGCTGGACGCTGCAACGCCGACACGGCTGTTTGCCAGCCTGCCGCCAGGGGCCGAGGTCCAGCGCATGACGCTGGTCGAGGCGATCGATCTGACGAAGGCTTTTCTGGAGTGAGAAAAGGGGTTTCGCCGTCCAAGACCTGGACTCCGAAACCCCTGTCCTTATGGCCTAGCTGGCCAGGTTACGCAGGACGTAGGGCATCACGCCCCCGGCCTTGAAGTAGTCGAGCTCGGTCTGGTTATCGATCCGGCAACGGACCGGGAAACGGGCCATCTTGCCATCCGACGGGCGGAACAGTTCGACCCACAGGTCCTGACGTGGACGCAGGCGACCGACGTTGACGTCGGACAGGCCGCGGATGGTCACGATCTCTTCGCCGGTCAGGTTGAGTTTCTGCCAGCCGTCAGCCTTGAACTGCAGCGGCACCACGCCCATCCCGACCAGATTGGAACGGTGGATACGCTCGTAGCTCTCGGCGATGACGGCGCGGACGCCCAGCAGGCGGGTGCCCTTGGCTGCCCAGTCGCGCGACGAGCCGGTTCCATATTCCTTGCCGGCAAAGACAACGAGCGGACGGCCTTCCGACTGGTAGCGCATGGCCGCGTCATAGATGGACATGGTGTCCTGCGACGGGAAATGCCGCGTGACGCCGCCTTCGATCTCGGGCGTGATCTTGTTGCGGATGCGGATGTTGGCAAAGGTGCCGCGCATCATCACCTCGTGATGACCACGGCGCGCACCGTAAGAGTTGAACTCGGCCGATTCGACGCCCCGGCCGTTCAGATAGACCCCCGCGGGCGATGTCGTCTTGATCGAACCGGCCGGCGAGATGTGGTCGGTGGTGATCGAGTCACCGAAGATTGCGAGCACCCGGCCTTCAACGATGTCGGTGACCGGGGTCGGCTCCATCGACAGCCCCTCGAAATACGGGGGATTGGCGACATAGGTCGATGTTTCGTCCCAGGCATAGGTCTGTCCGCCCGTGACCTGGATCGCCTGCCAGTGCGCATCGCCCTTGAAGACGTCGGCATAGCGTTTGGCGAACATGGCGGGAGTGACCGACTTCTTCTGGATCTTGGCGATCTCGGCCGAAGTCGGCCAGATGTCCTTCAGGAAGACGTCCTTGCCGTTGCGGTCCTGGCCGAGCGGCTCGGTGGTGATGTCGATGCGCATCGATCCTGCCAGGGCATAGGCAACGACCAGCGGCGGCGAAGCGAGATAGTTGGCCTGGACGTCCGGGTTCACGCGACCTTCGAAATTGCGGTTGCCCGACAGGACGCTGGTGGCAACGATGGCATTGTCGTTGATGGACTTCGAGATCGCCGGATCCAGGGGACCCGAGTTGCCGATACAGGTCGTGCAGCCGTAGCCCACCAGGTTGAAGCCCAGGGCATCAAGGTCAGCCTGAAGCCCCGCGTCCGTCAGATAGTCGGTCACGACCTGCGAGCCGGGTGCGAGCGAGGTCTTCACCCAAGGCTTGACCGTCATCCCCAGCGCATGCGCCTTGCGCGCCACCAGACCGGCGGCGATCAGTACCGAGGGATTGGAAGTGTTGGTGCAGGAAGTGATGGCCGCGATGACGACGTCACCATCGCCGATGGTGAAGTCATGGCCTTCGACCGGGAAGCGTCCGGCATCCGAAGCGCGGTTGAAGACGTCGCCCAGCGCGGCTTCGAACTGCGCTGCGGCGGTTGACAGCTCGACCTTGTCCTGCGGACGTTTCGGGCCAGCCAGCGAAGGCACGACAGTCGAGATGTCCAGTTCCAGCACGTCGGTGAAGACAGGATCTTCGGAATTGGCGTCGATCCACAGGCCTTGGGCCTCGGCATAGGCCTTGACCAGGGCGACACGCGCCTTGTCGCGACCGGTCGCCGTCAGATAATCGATCGTGGCCTGCGAAACCGGGAAGAAGCCGCAGGTGGCGCCGTATTCGGGAGCCATGTTTGCGATAGTGGCCTGATCTTCGATCGTCATGTTCGGCAGGGCGTCACCGAAGAACTCGACGAATTTGCCGACCACGCCCTTTTTGCGAAGCAACTGGGTGACCGTCAACACCAGATCGGTGGCCGTCGTGCCCTCGGGCATGGCACCCGTCAGCTTGAACCCGATCACTTCGGGGATCAGCATTGGAATGGGCTGACCCAGCATGGCTGCCTCGGCCTCGATCCCCCCCACGCCCCAGCCCAGCACGGCCAGGCCGTTGATCATGGTGGTGTGGGAGTCTGTTCCGACGACCGTGTCTGGAAAGGCGACCGTCTTCTTGCCCTCATCCAGCGTCCAGACCGTCTGAGCCAGGTGCTCGAGGTTCACCTGGTGGCAGATGCCCGTGCCGGGGGGCACGACGCGGAAATTGTTGAAGGCCGACGAACCCCAGCGCAGAAAATTATAGCGTTCGATGTTGCGCTCGTATTCACGCTCTACGTTCTGGCCGAAGGCCGCGGCTGTGCCAAAATTATCGACCATCACCGAGTGATCGATAACCAGGTCAACCGGTACCAGCGGATTGATCTTGGCGGCATCGGCACCCAGGGCCGACATGGCATCGCGCATGGCGGCCAGATCGACGACGGCGGGAACGCCAGTGAAGTCCTGCATCAGGACGCGCGCCGGACGGAAGGCGATCTCGTGCTCGACGGAACCCTTGTTTTCGATCCAGGCGGCGACCGCTTTCAGGTCAGCCTCGGTGACGGAAACACCGTCCTCATTGCGCAGCAGATTCTCCAGCAGCACCTTCATCGAGCGCGGCAGGCGGGAAATCCCGGTCAGACCCGCTTCCTCGGCGGCCGGAAGACTGTAGAAGGCGTATTTCTTGCGCCCGACGGAGAGATCCTGGCGGGTCTTGAGGCTGTCAATCGACGGCATGGGAGAGTCTTCCTCTGATGTACGCCGCCCGACCATCCGGTTGCGCCCTCGCGCGACGAACGCCAGGGCACACAGGTCCATGGCGCGCGCGCAGAGAGCCTGCTGCGGCTGTGGGGTTCATAGTGCGCCGTGACGCTGGCGTCCATGTACCCCTGTCGCCGGCGAGGACATTGAGAACGGGTCGCATCTCCCGATGATCCATACGCTCGGCATAGCGGAGCTGATGTTGACGCGCGGGGAACGCTGCCTGTTTCGCGATCTGGAACTAACGGTTCAGGCTGGGCAGGCGGTTGCCCTGACCGGGGCTAACGGTTCAGGCAAGACCAGTCTTTTGCGGGCTATTTCCGGCTTCCTGGCCCCGACGGCTGGAGGCATCACGTTTCACGATATCGACGGAAATGACATCGACCCGGGTCTGGCGCGCGCACATCAACTTCATCACCTCGGCCATCTCGATGCCTTGAAGGGGGCCAGGACGGCTCGCGAAGAGCTGATGTTCCAGTCGGACTGGCTGGGCCGGTCCGGCCTAGATTCCGCATCCGATATAAGAAAAGCGATCGAAACCCTGGGTTTGAAGCCGTTGCTGGACCTTGAAGTCCGCAAACTTTCGGCCGGGCAGCGTCGCCGTCTCGCCATGGCCCGGCTGATCGGTGCGCCCCGAGCCCTGTGGTTGCTGGACGAACCCCTGAGCCCGCTGGATTCCCGATGGCGTGAGGCCGTCGGCGAGATCATGCAGGCCCATCTCGATGGAGGCGGACTGATCATTGCGGCGGTGCATGATCCCTTACCGATCCCTACGCTCGCCCTTGATCTGGGCTCTGTTCGATGAGGGCGGTCCGGACCCTGTTTCGTCGGGAGCTCGCATTGGCCTGGGGCGGTGGTGGCGGTCCGTTGTTGGCCTGCGGGTTCTTCGCCTGTCTGACTGCGATCCTGCCACTTGCGGCAGGGGGTGATCCGGCGGTGTTGAAGCCGGTCGCATCCGGGGTGGCCTGGCTAGCCCTCGCATTGGCGAGCCTGTTGTCGCTGGAACGATTGTTCGAACGCGATCTGGAAGACGGAGCCCTCGACCTGCTGGCAACAGGACCGCTGCCCCTTGAAGCGGTGTTTACCGTCAAGGCCCTCAGCCAATGGCTGGCCACGGGCCTGCCGCTGGCACTGACAGCACCGGTTGCCGCGCTGGCACTCGGTCAGCCAGTCGAGTTGTTGCCGTTGACCGCGCTTGGCGCATTGATCGGGGGTCTGGGATTTGCCTTCACCGGCGCACTTGGCGCGGCTCTTGCCCTTGGCGCAAAGCGTGGAGGGTTGCTGATCGCAGTGGTGGTCCTGCCGTTGTTCATTCCGCCAGTCGTGTTCGGGGCTGGAGCGCTGGATCGGGCAGCTGCCAGCCTTGATCCCTTACCGGCGCTTGCGCTGCTCGGTGCCTATGTCCTGTTCGCCTGTGCCATTGCCCCGATCGCTGGCGCTGCAGCAATTCGCAACGCCCAGGGATGACCCGAAGGGTGCCCCCCGCTTCGCTGGGAAGCAGTCGGGGCACCCGATGCCATCAGGCGGCGGTCTTCATTGCTTCAGCGTTGATAGACGCATCCGCGATGCTGGTCAGGTCTTCGTCCGTCTGGCTCTCTTCCTGGAGTGTCTCATCCAGCAGCCTGGCAGCATCTTCCAGACAGAGCACGAGGGCCCAGCGCTTCAACGTGCCATAGCGTGTGATCTCGTAGTGTTCGACGGCCTGGGCGGCCGCTAGCAGGCCTGCGTCAAGGGCAGGTGAACCCTTGTATTCATCCATGATCTCCTCGCCCTCTGCGAGGATGCCTTCAATGGCATCGCAGGTCTTGCCACGAGCGGGTTTGCCGATGATCTCGAACACCTGTTGCAGACGATCGATCTGCCCTTCGGTCTGCTCCTTGTGCTTGGTGAAGGCTGCCTTCAGCTCCGGGGACTGAGCCGCACGAGTCATCTTCGGCAGTGACTTAAGAATCTTGCGCTCCGCGTAGTAGATGTCCTTGAGGGTGTCGTGGAAAAGGGTGTCTAGGGTCTTGTCGGCCATGATCGTTTCCTTTGATGCGCGCCCTTCGCGCCGGACTAAAAGCCATGACCAGCGAGGGTGTTCCTGTGTCCGGGACCGCACGAAGCGGGAACCGCTTGACGTCTTGGACAGCCCGCTCCAACGCTTAGCTTCGTTCCGGAGTCCCTTCATGAAGCCTTCCCTCGCAGTCCTGACCCTGTTGCTGACCAGTGCCGCATCTGCGGCCATCGCGCAGGACCTCGTCATCCGCGGCGGCACAATCCACACAGGCGTCGAGGCTGCTCCGTCTGCTGAAGTCATCGTCGTCATGGATGGCCGGATCGCCTATGTGGGCGAGGATCGGCCCGACCTCGCTGCACCAGAAATCCCTGTCATTGACCTGGCCGGAGCGACCCTGTTCCCGGGCTTTACGGACGGCCATGCCCACCTGGACGGGATCGGCCAGCGCGAACTGACGCTGAACCTGGAAGGTTCTACCTCAGTGGCCGACGCGATGGCCCGGCTAAGGACCTGGGCCGAGGCGCACCCCGACGGAACGATTGTCGGGCGGGGGTGGATAGAAACCCTGTGGCCGGAAGCCCGTTTCCTGACTGCTGCCGACCTCGACGCTGCTGCACCCGACCGGATCGTCATGCTCGGCCGGTCAGACGGTCATGCCGTGGTGGTCTCGAGCGCCGCGTTGCGGGCTGCCGGCATCACGGCCAGCACCGTAACTCCGTCCGGTGGCGAGATCCTGAAGGCTGCGGACGGCCAACCCACCGGCCTGCTCGTCGACGCCGCGGAACAACTGGTGGCGAGCCTGATGCCCCAGCAGGACCCCCAGGCCGTCTATGACGCCTATCGGGCCGGGTTCCGGGTCGAGGCCGAATACGGCTGGACCGGCCTACATTTCATGAGCGCGCCATGGTCCCATGTGCCCTTGATGGAGGCGATGGCAGAAGCCGGTCAGGCGCCTATCCGGGTCTACAATTCCATCACTCCGGACGGGGCAGCCCAGTTGATCGCAGGGGGGCCCCGCAACGCCTCGGATGGCCGGATCATAACGCGGGCGATCAAATACTATGCCGATGGTGCTCTCGGATCCCGGGGTGCGGCACTGTTCGAACCCTATTCGGACCGACCGGATACGTCGGGCCTGATGCAGATCGACGAGACAACCATCCTGCCGCTTTACGAAGCGGCCCTGCGTGGCGGGATACAGGTAGCGACCCATGCCATCGGTGATCGCGGCAACGCCTCCGTAGCGCAGTGGTTCGCCAAGGCCTTCGAGGCCATCCCGGCGTCCGAGCGTCCGAATGGCGAGGACGTCCGCTGGAGGATCGAACACGCCCAGATCCTGCGGCCCGCAGATTACCATTATTTCGATGACCTTCCTATCATCGCCTCCATGCAGCCCAGCCACGCCATCGGGGATCTTTACTTCGCCCCCGCCCGGCTCGGGGACGCGCGCCTGGACGGAGCCTATGCCTGGAAAACCCTGGTCGACCGAGGAGTCATCGTTGTCGGGGGTTCGGATGCTCCGGTCGAGCGGGGGTCGCCCCTGATCGAGTTCTATGCTGCCGTGGCCCGTCGGAGTCTGGACGGGTTCCAGGGCCCTGACTGGCGTCCGCGTGAGGCGGTGTCGCGTCAGACGGCATTGAAGATGTTCACCCTGTGGCCCGCCTATGCCAGCTTCCGTGAGACCGAACTTGGCACGATCGAGGTCGGCAAACGCGCCGATTTCTCCGCCTTCGACATCGACCTGATGTCTGTGCCAGAAGCTGACATCCTCAAGGGCAAGGCGGTTCTGACGGTGGTCGACGGCGAGGTTGTCTATCGCGCCTCATCCGATACGACCGAAAGGCCATAACCCTCCCAGAGAGAGAGATCCTTCAGCGTTGCCGTCAAAAAGGCCTGGTGGGCAGCGCGTTCCTCATCGGTCGATCGTGCGGCAAGCAGTCTTGTTCGCGGCTGGTGGCCGCCCGTCGCTGCAAAGGCCGTTGCCGCCTCGACGCCGCGCCGGCTGGTCAGGTCCAGAACCCGCTCCTTGCCGCCGCGCAATTCAAGATACACCTCCGCCAGTAGCCGGGCGTCGATCAACGCTCCATGCAGGCTCCGCTCGACGAGCGAGACCTTGAACCGCTTGCACAAGGCATCCAGCGAGTTCGGCATCCCCGGAAACCGGGTCTGAGCCAGCTTCAGGGTGTCTATCCAGCGGGTTTCCGCCAGCAGCGCATGACCACAGCGGCCGCATTCGTAATCAATGAAATTGCGATCGAACTGGGCATTATGGGCGATCACCGGGGCGTCACCGATAAACTCCATCAGGTCGGCGACAATCGCGGAAAACAGGGGAGCATCCCGGACCTTGTCGTCAGTGATCCCATGGACCCGGATGGCATCTTCAGGGATCAGCCGTTCGGGATTGACGAAACGGTGAAAGGTTCGCCCCGTGGGCAGCAGGTCATTGATTTCGATACATCCGACCTCAATCAGGCGGTCACCTGTTCGGGGATCGAAGCCGGTGGTTTCAGTATCAAGAACGATTTCGCGGGCCATGCCGGACTATTGAGGTGGTTCGTGCGGTTGGGAAAGTCCCTTGCGGGGCGATCTCCACCCTGGCGATAGAACCGTGCTGACGATTTCGGCTACACTGGCTCTCGCGGTGTCGAGGCCCTGTCCGGTTTCAACGATGAAATCAGCCCGGTTGCGCTTTTCGGCGTCAGGGATCTGGCGCGCCAGAATAGCCTCGAAACGTTCGCGGGTCATGCCGGGTCGGGCCAGGACACGTTCGGCCTGAATCTCCTCAGGCGCACTGACAACGACGACTGCATCAACCACCGCATCACCGCCCGTCTCGAACAACAGCGGGATGTCCAGAACGGCGAGGCGCAACCCGTTGGCCTCCGCACGAACCAGATCCTTCGCGCGCCCCCGAGCCACAAGGGGATGGACGATAGCTTCCAGGCGCCGGAAAGCCCTGTCGTCGCTGCCCAGAGCCCTCGCCAGACGATCCCGGTCAATTGCTCCGTCGACCAAGGCGTCTGGAAAGGCGTCCCCTACCGGGCCGACTGCAGCGCCACCCGCGGCATACAGGGCATGGACGGCCTCGTCGGCATTCCAGACCAGTGCACCGAGTTCGGCAAACATGGCAGTCGTGGTCGACTTGCCCATACCGATCGATCCGGTCAGACCCAACACGATCACAAAGCTTCTCCCAGATGCGCCAGGGCCAGCGCCCGCACATCGATCCGCGGCGGTTCGAAACCGTAGAAAGCCCTGAAGGAGGGCCGGGCCTGTTCGATCAGCATGGCCAAACCGTCTACCCCGGTCAGACCCCGCGACCGCGCCGCCTCGAGGAAAGGCGTTTGAAGTGGCCGGTAGGTCATGTCCATCATCACTGCACCTTCGGCAACCAGATCGAAATCCAGCACAGGAGGCACACTCAGGGCATTGACCACCAGAGCCGCTGACCTGAGATCTTCATCTTCTCCCAGTCGCCCGCCAACCTGATGTATAAGGGACTGTGCCTTTTCGCGGGTCCGGTTGAAGATTACGACTTCCGCCTTGTTATCCAGAAGGGCGGCCACGGCAGCTCGTGCTGCTCCCCCGGCGCCGAGTACGGCCACCACCCGGCCGATCACCGACAACTGCGGGGCCTGTTCGTGGAGTGCTCCCATCAGTCCAAAGCCGTCGGTACTGTCGGCCGTGACCTGGCCATCGCTGAAAACCAGCAGATTGGCCGACCCGGCCCGGCGCGCCGTTTCCGAAACCGTGTCCGAAAGAGCGAGAGCCAGTTCCTTATAGGGCGCCGTGACATTGACCCCCGTCAGGGTACCCTTCCGTCCCAGCGCGATCAGGCGACGAAACGCCTGCGGGTCTTCAGGTCCCATGGCCTGATAGCGGGCGTCGATTCCTGCGGCGTCGATCCAGGCATTGTGGAGAAGCGGGCTGAGGGAATGGGCTATCGGCCAGCCAACAACCCCGGCTACCGCTGTCATGTCAGAAGCACTCCCGCACGCCTGAGTTCCGCCAGTACTTGCCACAAGGGCAGGCCAAGAACCGTGAAATGATCGCCCTCCACGGCCTCGAAAAGCTGTGATCCCATTCCTTCGATGCGATAGGACCCGACACAGGTCAGCAAACTCTCGCCTTCGGACGCCAGATAGGCATCGAGGAAGTCGTCGGAGAAATTGCGCATCCGCATGGTCACAGTATCGACGCCTGACCAGACAATCTGTCCGCCTTTTGCGAGCGCCGCTCCCGAGTGCAACTGGTGTGTCCGGTTACGCATGGACTGAAGCCGTTCCCGCGCCTCATTCAGCGAGCGGGCCTTGGAAATCAGCCCCCCGTCGAAGGCGAGGGTCTGGTCTGCGCCGAGGACCCAGGCCTCATCATGATGCCGAGAAACGGCGAGAGCCTTCAGCCTGGCAAGATCGACAGCCAGATGGACCGCATCGACCCCGGGCATTTTAAGCGCATCCTCATCGACATCTGCGACATGAACCGAAAACTGGACGCCAGCGTCGTTGAGCAAGGCCTGACGCGCGGCGCTTTTGGATGCGAGAACCAGGACTTCATCACCCGGTTGCCCGTGCAAGCGGCCTTGCGCAGGGTCGTCAGCCTTGAACATCACCACGGAGCCCCCAGTCGCCGTGTGCGCCGCTCGCTCAGCAGGTTGACGATTGCCGCCGCCGTCTCCTCGACTGACCGGCGGGTCACATCAATGGTTGGCCAGCCGCGCCGTTCGAAAGCACGGCGCGCTTTCACTGTCTCGTCGCGGACTGCATCGTGATCGACATAGGCCGAGGCCCGGTCGGCATTCAGTCCATCGAGACGGTTTCGCCTGATCTGGATAAGGCGGTCCGGTGAAACGGTCAGCCCGACGACCAGCGGGTTCTTCAGCGTCACCAGTCGCTCGCCGTCTTCCTGGCCCGGGACAAGGGGTACATTGGCAGCCCTGATGCCGCGGTGGGCGAGATAGATACAGGTTGGAGTCTTTGAGGTCCGCGACACCCCGACAAGGACGACATCCGCCCCTTCCAGTTGCTCGGCGGTCCCCTGCCCGTCGTCATGTGCCATGGCATAGTCCAGGGCTCCGATCCGGTTGAAATAGTCGTGGTCGAGCGTGTGCTGGGCGCCCACCCGGGTTGACAGGGCAGCTCCCAGATAGCGGGACAACGCGCCGACCAGGGGATCAAGAGCGCCAATCTGGGGCATATCCAGCGTTCGGCAGCCGTCCTCAAGCTGGGCTCGAAGGTCCCGATCGACCAGGGTGTGCAGGACGACACCCGGTGCAACAGCGATTTCTTCAAGCACCCGCTCCATCTGTTTGGGAGAGCGGACGAGGGCATAGATATGTTCGATCGGGATGACCCCGTCGAACCGGGCCGTCACGGCCTTGGCCATCGCGTTCAGCGTCTCGCCCGTCGAGTCGGACACCAGATGAACATGGAAATAGGTGGCCAGTCTTGCTCCGGCAGGACGGGAAGGACTCATGAGCGAGAAACTCTAGATGACAGACTCATAACATCCGCTCCGCCTGGGGACAGTCCTGGGTATCAACCTGGCCTGCTGGGCCAAGAACCTATAGCGGCCGATATCGACGTCGGCGAGTGGGGAGACTGCGGGACAAATCGGGCGCTTTGCCGCCAGGCTGTCCATCAGTGGAAGGAGGCAATGCCTTCATTGGGGAGTTCTTAACGAGCCGTTAACGCTACCCACCCCTGACAAGCTCTTTAGCATAGGCCAAGGCCCTGTCTGTTAAGGTCTTGTTAAGACTTATCCCCGGCATCTACAGGCCGTTGCCTATCGGGTGCGCCTGATGCCCGGGGTCCGTGGAAAAGCTGTTGGTGATCGAGGATGACCGGAATTCTGTCCCCGTCATCCCGGGCCCTACCTACCTTCCTCCAAAGACTTAATTCTTTTGAACAGAACAAGGTTGGATCGTGGGCTTGAGGCGAGACCGGTCCACCCCTAAAGCCAATGCATGACCGAACCTTTGCTTCTCCAGGCCCTGAAGGGTCAGACCACCGCCCGTCCCCCTGTCTGGTTCATGCGTCAGGCTGGACGGTATCTGCCGGAATATCGCGAACTCCGGAGCCGAGCCCCGGACTTCATTGCCTTCTGTCTCAATCCGGAGATGGCTGCCGAAGCTACGCTTCAGCCGATGCGCCGGTATGGTTTCGATGCGGCGATCGTTTTCGCTGATATTTTGCTGATCCCGCAGGCTCTGGGTCAGAAGGTCTGGTTCGAGACGGGAGAGGGACCTCGCCTCGGTGCACTTCCGTCCGTCGAGAGCATGTCGGACCTCACCTCTCAAGCCGGCGAGGCGCTGAAGCAGGTCGGTGAAACGCTGTCGATCGTACGGGCCCAGCTCGAGCCTGAGCGCGCCCTGATCGGCTTCGCGGGAGCCCCATGGACGGTGGCCACCTATATGCTGGACGGAGAGGACCGCACCATCGGGAAGGGCGAGCGAGCAACAGCGCGGACCTATGCCTATGCCGAACCAGAGAAGGTCGATGCCGTTCTCGCTGTGCTCGTCGAGGCCACAGCTCATTATCTCAAGATGCAGGCCGATGCCGGCGCTCAGGTTCTCAAGATTTTCGAAAGCTGGGCCGAGGGTTTGCCTGACGATCTGTTCGACCGGCTCGTCCTGAAACCCCACCAAGCTCTTGTGGCTCGTGTGCGCGAACTGGGCGTTACAGTTCCCCTGATCGGCTTCCCGCGGGGCTCTGCCGCTCTGGCTGAACGCTATGCAACGGAGTGTGATGTTCAGGGCGTGGCGCTGGACACGGCCTGTCCGTTGGCCGTCGGTCAACGCGTCCAGGCCATCAAACCGATCCAGGGTGCCCTCGATCCGCTGTTACTGCGGGTTGGCGGTGCGGCGCTGGACCGCAGGGTCGATCAGCTTGTCGAGGCGTGGGGCAACGGTCCATGGATCTTCAATCTGGGTCACGGCATTTTGCCGGACGTGCCGATGGCGCACGTTGACCAGGTGTTGAAGCGGATCGGAGCCCAATGACCATTGACGCAGCGCCGAGATCCCACGGACGCCGGATCGCTGTCGTGCTGTTTAATCTGGGCGGGCCGGACGATCAGGCCACGGTGAAGCCCTTCCTCTTCAATCTGTTCAATGATCCCGCAATCATCGGTCTGCCCGGGCTGTTCCGGACCCCGCTCGCCAATCTGATTTCATCGCGGCGCGAGGCCAGCGCCCAGGCCAACTATGCTTTGATGGGGACGGACTACAACGGCGGCTCGCCCCTGTTGCCTGAAACGCGCAAACAGACCGAGGCTCTGGATGCTCGTCTGGGTCAGGCCCTTCCAGGCGATACGGTTCGTTCGTTCATCGCGATGCGGTACTGGCACCCGCTGACCGAGGAGGCCGCGGCGGATGTGGCGGCATTTGCGCCCGACGAGATCGTGATCCTTCCTCTGTATCCGCAGTTCTCGACGACCACGACCCGCTCGTCCCTTCGTGCGTGGAACAGGGCTTACCGGGGACCAGGGCAGTCGAGGGTCGTCTGCTGCTACCCGCAGGCTGACGGCTGGATCGAGGCACAGGCTGAGCTGATCCGTCAGGGGCTGGAAGAAATCGGAGACCAGCCGGTTCGGGTCCTGTTCTCGGCGCATGGTATTCCGGAGAAGCTCGTCACCAAGGACGGCGATCCCTATCAGGAACAGGTCGAGGCGACGGTCGCGGCCGTGGCCGAGCGAGCGGGCCTGCAAGACCATGCTCTTTGCTACCAGAGCCGGGTGGGGCCCCTGAAGTGGTTGGGACCGTCAACGCCTGAAGCCATCGACCAGGCCGCCGAGGACAAGGTCGGGGTGCTGATTGTCCCGATCGCCTTTGTTTCCGAGCACATCGAAACCCTGGTCGAACTGGATCAGGAATATGCGGAGTTGGCTGAAGAGAAGGGTGTCCATCCTTATGTCCGGGTCCCGGCTGTCGGGACGGCAGAACCTTTCATTGCGGCCTTGTCCGATGCTGTCGTGGATGCCCTGGGGCGCGACGGCATCCGGCCCTACGGTCCAGGCTGTCAGGGTCGGTGGAAAGCCTGCCCCTGCCAGAATCCGCGCATGGCCGCCTAGGAACAGAACGCGATGAACCTTTACGATCTGGCCCGCGGCCTGCACATCCTGGCTGTTATCGCCTGGATGGCCGGGCTGCTCTTCCTGCCTCGCCTCTATGCCTATGATGCCGAGCAGCGCGACAAGGCCGAGCCGCTGCGCATAGAGATGCAGACACTGCTGCGGGCCTGGCAGACGCGGCTGGTGAAGATCATCCTGAATCCGGCGATGATCCTGTCGTGGGTTTTCGGGCTTTGGTTGATCCATCTGGGCGTGCAGTCGCGGGGTGTCGGGTTTCTGGCAGAGCCATGGATGATCGCGAAACTTTCCGGCGTGCTGCTGCTGAGTGGCTGGCACGGTTATCTGTCCGCCGAAAAGAAGAGGATAGCCGCCGGTAGCTCGGTCAGGACCAGCAAATTCTGGCGCCTGACCAACGAAGTGCCGTTTGTGCTGGCGATCGTGATGGTACTCTCGGTCACGACCGAATGGCGTTTATAGCGCGGACCAGGATAGCCGGCTCACTGCTTGTGTCGGGCGACGGTGACGGTCACGCTTGACCTGAACGACCCCATGTGGTTCCGCTGGCAGCGAGGCGCGATCATTCGCGCTGCCCTTCTTTCGCGGCGCCGGTCGCCGAGGACGTATCGTCCCGCTCCGGATCCCGTCGCAACTCCACGCCGGTCGAAAGACCAAGACAAGATTCATATCCACCCGCCCGCATGGTCCATGATCATGCGGCGATGACGCTGATTGCACGTTCATGATCGATCCGACCGACGACACCGCTGAAACCGAAGTCCATGCAGAGGACACCGATAGCCACCTCCAGGAAGCTGTCGACACATCGATCGTCGACCAGGAGGCGGAAAGCGATGACGAGGAGTCGATCGTGCCGTCTGGCCGGATCACGCTGCAGGAATTGAATGACAAGACGCCGGTCGAATTGGTCGCCTTTGCCGAACAGCTCGAAATCGAGAATGCATCGAACCTGCGCAAGCAGGACCTTCTCTTCGCAATCCTCAAGACCCTCGCGGATGAAGAAGTCGAGATCATTGCCTCGGGTACGCTCGAAATGCTGCCGGACGGCTTTGGCTTCCTGCGGAGCCCCGATGCCAACTATCTGCCCGGCCCGGACGATGTCTATGTGTCGCCGTCCCAGATCCGCCGGTTCGGCCTCCGCTCCGGCGATACCGTTCATGGTGCCGTGCGTGGACCCCGCGAAGGCGAGCGTTATTTCGCCCTGCTCAAGGTCGACACGATCAATTTTGAAGACCCCGAAACAGTCCGCACCAAGGTCAATTTCGACAACCTGACGCCGTTGTATCCCAACGAGCGGCTGATCATGGAGATCCAGGACCCGACCCTGAAGGATCGTTCAGGCCGCGTGATCGACATCGTGGCCCCGCTCGGCAAGGGCCAGCGTTGCCTCATCGTGGCACCACCCCGCGTCGGCAAGACGGTCATGCTCCAGAACATCGCCAAGTCGATTGAAGCCAACCACCCCGAAGTCGTGCTGATCGTTCTCCTGATTGACGAGCGTCCGGAAGAAGTGACGGACATGCAGCGGACGGTGAAGGGCGAAGTCGTGGCCTCGACCTTTGACGAGCCGGCGACCCGTCACGTCGCCGTCGCCGAAATGGTTATCGAGAAGGCGAAGCGTCTGGTCGAGCACAAGCGCGATGTCGTCATCCTTCTGGATTCGGTCACGCGCCTCGGTCGAGCCTACAACGCGACAGTGCCGTCTTCGGGCAAGGTCCTTACCGGGGGCGTGGACGCCAATGCCCTGCAACGCCCGAAGCGGTTTTTCGGAGCGGCGCGTAACGTGGAGGAGGGCGGTAGCCTGACGATCATCGCAACGGCCCTGATCGACACCGGCAGCCGGATGGACGAGGTCATTTTCGAAGAGTTCAAGGGCACCGGCAACTCCGAGATCGTGCTGGATCGCAAGGTGGCCGACAAGCGGATCTTCCCGGCCATCGATGTGCTGAAGTCGGGTACCCGCAAGGAGGAGCTGATCACACCGAAGGATCAGCTGACAAAGACCTATGTGCTGCGTCGCATCCTGAACCCCATGGGACCCCAGGACGCGATCGAGTTCCTGCTCGACAAGATGCGTCAGTCCAAGAACAACGGCGACTTCTTCCAGTCCATGAACACCTGACGCAGGCTGCAGATCGGCCTATGTTTCACGTGAAACAGGGAGTGCACCATGAAGGTCAATATCGAGATCGAATGCGAGCCCGCCGAGGCACGCGCCTTTTTGGGCCTGCCCAATGTCGAGCCGCTGAACGACCATCTCGTATCGGAGATGAAGCGGAGGATGGACGAGAACATGGCGCTGATGCAGCCCGACGAGCTGATGAAAAACTGGACAAGCTTCGGCCTTCAGGCCCAAGACCAATTTCGGCGCCTGATGGAAATGGCGGCCACGTCCACCAAGCCCTGAACCTGACCTTGCCCCTTTGGCGTCCTATGGGACAATCGCTCCCTTGGCGTGGTTTGACATGAGCGACACGATCTTCGCCTTGGCTACCCCCTCTGGGCGAGGTGCCATCGCTGTGATGCGGATGTCCGGGCCCGCGACTGGAGACGTGCTTCGAGCCTTGGGCGTGGCGAGAATCGCGCCACGTCAGGCCTCCCTGCGGACGCTGCTCCATCGTGGCAGGATACTGGATCAGGCCCTTGTCCTGCATTTCCCCGCGCCGAAGAGTTACACGGGCGAGGATTGCGCCGAGCTTCATCTCCACGGCGGTCGTGCGGTTGTAGAAGGCGTTGTCGAGGCCTTGACGGCCATCGGCGTCCGCCCCGCCGAGCCGGGCGAATTCACCAGGCGAGCCTTCGAACATGGCCGGATGGATCTCGCCCAGGCCGAAGCTGTTGCCGATCTGGTCGATGCCGAAACGGCTGCGCAGGCGACCCAGGCTCTCGGTCAGCTCGGAGGCGCGCTGTCACAAACCTATGCCTTATTTCGGCAATCCTTGCTCAGAGCCCTCGCGTTCGTTGAGGCCGAGATTGATTTTCCTGATGAGGACATTCCAGATCAGCTGGCCCGATCGGCAGGTCCGGTTCTTGAAGCCCTTGCAAACGATCTGAGGGCAGCCCTGTCTGACGCCGCTCGTGGCAGAAGGGTGCGAGATGGGTACCGGATCGTACTGATCGGCGAGACGAATGCTGGCAAGAGCACATTGTTCAACGCCCTCGTTGCGCGGGACGCAGCCATTGTCACACCCATAGCCGGAACGACACGGGACGTCCTGGACGCAGAACTTGTCATTGGTGGTTATGCCGTAACGCTCTCTGACACGGCCGGACTGCGGGACAGTCTTGATCCGATTGAGGCGGAGGGGGTTCGCCGCGCTCGCATGCGAGCACTGGACGCGGACCTCCGGGTATGGGTCTTGGCACCGGGTGATCTCGAGAGTGCCGCTGCGGAATTTGTCCAGCCGACCGATCTGGTTATCCAGAGCAAAGCCGATCTGGGCAATGCAGTCTCTCCACCGGGTCTCGAGACGATCGGCGTGAGCGCATCCGACGGGACTGGAGTCGAGGAGGTCCGGGAGTGGATTGCGGCCCGCCTTGCGCGGGACCTTTCAGGGTCTGACTTCCCAGCTGTAACCCGGGAGCGGCACAGGAGACGGCTGGCCGAAGCTCTTGTGTCCGTCGAGGCAGGGAGCGCGGCATTGGCGCACGCGCCCGAGATGGCGGCTGATGACCTGCGCAGAGCGGCGGAGGCACTGGCCCGTGTCACTGGAGCGATCGGGGTTGAAGATGTTCTAGGCGAAGTTTTCTCGAACTTCTGCATAGGGAAATAGAGCAGCGTAGACCTCGTTTCACGTGAAACATCGCCAGCGTGGAAATTCTGCTCCCTTTCGACTATGACGCCCGGATGCTCTCTCTCCACTCCTTTGATGTGATCGTGATCGGCGGCGGACACGCCGGCTGTGAGGCCGCGGCCGCTTCTGCCCGCACGGGCGCGCGGACACTCCTGCTTACCCAGAAGCTGGAAACGGTAGGCGAGATGTCCTGCAATCCGGCCATCGGCGGCTTGGGCAAGGGTCATCTGGTGCGCGAGATCGATGCCATGGATGGGGTCATGGGCCGACTGGCGGACGTTTCCGGCATCCAGTTCCGGCTCCTCAACCGATCAAAGGGAGCGGCGGTACGTGGTCCGCGCAGCCAGATCGATCGCCGCCTGTATCGTGAAGCTATGCAGGCCGAGTTGGCACAGACTCCCACCCTGGTTCTGTTGGCCGGAACTGCCGAGGGCCTCGTTCTTTCCGGTGAACGGGTGGTTGGCGTCACAACGGGCGACGGAACAGTGCTCAGGGCTGCGGCCGTCGTTCTGACGACAGGCACGTTTCTCAATGGCGTGATTCACCGCGGTCAGGAACGGACACCGGCGGGCCGATATGGTGAGGCGCCCTCGACCGGAATGGCTGCCGATCTCTATGGCGCAGGGTTGGCTATGGGGCGGCTCAAGACCGGGACGCCAGCCCGGCTCGATGGCAGAACGATCATTTGGGGTGACCTGGAGATGCAGGCCGCTGACGCCGAACCTGTGCCCTTCAGCTTCCTGACTGACCGGATTGATGTGCCGCAGATCGCGTGTGGCATCACATCAACCAATGCCGAAACCCACCGGATCATTGCCCAGAACATAGGCGAGAGTGCTGTTTATGGCGGGCATCTGACCGGGCGCGGTCCGCGTTACTGTCCTTCGATCGAGGATAAAGTCGTTCGGTTTGCGGACAAGACCGCCCACCAGGTGTTCCTTGAGCCCGAGGGGCTGGATGACCCGACGGTCTATCCAAACGGGATTTCGACATCGGTATCGGCCGACACCCAGATGGCATTCCTTCGAACCATGCCTGGTCTCGGATCTGTAGAGGTTTTCCGTTTCGGGTATGCGATCGAGTATGACTATGTCGACCCGCGGGAGCTGAACCTTTCGCTTGAAGTCAAGAAACGACCCGGCCTCTATCTCGCGGGCCAGATCAACGGTACCACGGGCTATGAGGAGGCAGCAGCGCAGGGCCTCATGGCCGGCCTCAATGCTGCGCGCGCAGCCGCTGGCAGCGACCCGATCATTCTGCGGCGGGACCCGGCTTATATCGGCGTTATGATCGACGACCTGGTCACACGCGGTGTGACCGAGCCATACCGGGTGTTCACCAGCCGGGCCGAGTACAGATTGATTCTGCGGGCCGACAATGCTGATCAACGATTGACGCCCTTGGCTGCAGCTGCGGGGATCATCTCGACTGTTCGGTTGGCCCGGTTTGGGGAAAAAGCGTCCCAACTCGCGGCAGCGGCAGAGCTGGTCCGCGAGATACGCTTTACGCCCAAGGAAGCGGCAGCCCTCGGCATACCGGTCAATGCGGACGGTCAGCGGCGCTCGATGAGAGACCTGCTTGCCTACCCGGGTGTGGACCTGGCTGCCTTTACCGCTGCCTACCCCGTCATTGGAACATGGGCCGGAGACGTTCGCGAACAGGTAGAGATTGATGCGGGCTATGCCGGCTACCTTGAGCGCCAGACGGCTGATGCCGAAGGGCTGCGTCGTGAGGGAGAGCTGATGCTGCCACAGGATCTGGACTTTGCGACGATCGGTGGGCTGTCGAATGAAGCGCGTGAGAAGCTGAGCCTGGTGCGCCCGTCGACCCTTGGGCAGGCTGGCAGGATAGAAGGGATTACTCCGGGAGCGCTGACCGCGCTATTGGCGCACGTGAAACGGAACCGTCCTTCTGCGGTCGCCGCCTGATGGCGATCGATGCCAAGGTGGCGTTCCAGCACGAGATCGGTGCAACGCCTGAACAGCTGGCAGACCTTCAGACCCTGCTGGACCGGCTGACGGAAGCCAACGCGGTGATGAACCTCGTCGGGCCTGACAGTCTGGGCGAGTACTGGACCCGACATGTTCTGGATTCGGCCCAACTGCTTGATCATGCTCCCCGGGCCGTGACCTGGGCGGATCTCGGAGCGGGGGCCGGCTTCCCGGGCCTCGTTCTCGCAATCCTGATGAAGGGTCGCCCGGACTCGCATGTCTGGCTGATCGATAGCCTGGGCAAACGCTGCCGGTTTCTGCAGGAGGTCGTCGACCTTCTGGGACTTCCCTGCACCGTCATCCACGGGCGGGCTGAGGCCCAGAAGCTCCGGGTGGACGTTGTAACGGCACGCGCCCTTGCCCCTATGGATAAGTTGCTGGGTTACGCACAGCCGTATTTGACACGGGGAGCGCAGGGGCTGTTCCTCAAGGGTGAAAAAGCCGAAATGGAACTGCAGACGGCCTGGGCATCCTGGTCGTTTGAGGCTGATCTTTCCATTTCGCGAAGCGACCCCCGTGGGCGCATCGTGTCCGTCCGGAGCCTCCATGCCCGCTGACAAGGCCACACGTATTCTTGCCGTCTCCAACCAGAAGGGTGGAGTGGGAAAGACCACGACGGCGATCAACCTTGGCACAGCGCTTGCCGCCATTGGCGAACGCGTCCTGCTGGTCGATATGGACCCGCAGGGCAATGCCTCGACGGGTTTGGGTGTTCCACGTGAAACACGCCGCATCACGATCTACGACGTGATCGTTGACGGTCGTTCCGTGGATGACGCTGCTGTCGAAACGGCCGTACCCGGTCTCCACATCATTCCTGCTGACGCCGACATGTCCGGCGTTGAGATCGAGCTCAGTCAGGCGGACAGGCGCTCTTATCGCCTTCGGGACGCGCTGGCGCTTCAGGGCAGCACGGGAAAGCCTCGGTATGACTACGTTCTCATCGACTGCCCGCCCTCCCTCAATCTGCTGACGCTCAATGCGATGAGTGCCGCTGATGGTGTGCTTGTGCCGTTGCAGTGCGAGTTCTTTGCCCTGGAGGGGCTCACCCAGCTGATGAAGACCATCGAAATGGTCCGCCAAAGCCTGAACCCTGCGCTCGAGATCCAGGGGCTCGTTCTGACGATGTACGACCGTAGAAACGCGCTTTCCGGACAGGTGTCGGCTGATGTCAGGCAGCATTTCGGTGAAAAGGTCTATGAGGCCGTCATCCCCCGGAATGTCAGGGTTTCCGAGGCACCTTCGTTCGGTAAGCCCGTACTGATCTATGACCTGAAATGTACTGGCAGCCAGGCCTATCTGCGCCTTGCCAAGGAAGTGGTCGCTCGCGAACGTCATCGCCGTGCCAAGATTGCCGCCTGAAGGAACACCAATGTCGGAACGTCAAAGAGGCCTGGGTCGCGGTCTTTCAGCCCTGTTGGGGGAACAGGTCGATGCTGCTCCGGTTGCGGCTACCGGGCCGATGCCCACAGGCGTGACTCTGGTACCCATCGAAACCGTGCACCCGAACCCTGACCAGCCTCGCAAGACATTCCTGCGCGAGGATCTGGAAGAACTTGCGACCTCAATACGGGACAAGGGGGTGCTGCAGCCCATCCTTGTCAGGTCGCAGCCAAACGGTGACGGGACATGGCAGATCATCGCCGGGGAGCGTCGCTGGCGGGCGTCCCAGATCGCCCGCCTGACCGAGGTGCCGGTGATCGTCAACGAAATGGACGATCTCGCTGTGTTCGAAGTGGCCATCATCGAAAACGTACAGCGTGCTGATCTCAATCCCCTAGAGGAGGCTGACGCCTATCGGATGCTGATGGAACGGTTCGGCCGGACACAGGATGCCGTGGCGGGGATCGTCGGCAAGTCACGCAGTCACGTCGCCAACACCCTTCGGCTGCTGCAGTTGCCGGAGGAGGTGTTGTGGTTCGTGCGGCATGGCAAGCTGAGCGCCGGTCATGCCAGGGCGATGATCACGGCGCCGGATCCCGTCGCCCTCGCGCAGCAGGCCGAGCGAGAGGGTCTGAATGTGCGGCAGGTCGAGCGTCTGGCGCGTCAGGCCGCTGAAGGGCCTAGAAAATCGGGCAGGAAGGGCAAGTCTGCGCTTGATGCCGCCTCATCGCCCGATATCGCAGCACTCGAGCAGGATCTGGCTGATGCGCTTGGGTTGAAGGTATCGCTCGTCGATCGCGGTTCAAAGGGCGATTTGACCCTGACCTATGCCTCGCTTGAGCAACTGGATGACCTCTGTCACCGGCTGATGAAGCCGTGATCGGTTTTTTGTGCTACTGTGCAGACATGACAGACAAGACTGAAACCGCCGCTGAAGCCCTGAAACGCGTGCTGGCGGCCAAGAACGCCGCATCGCCAGCCCATTCCGGCATGGGCGGTGGCAAGACCGAGGAACGGGCTGTGGCCGCCAAGAGCGCTGCACTGGCCAAGCCTGCCTTCCGCAAGGCGTCAAAGCGCGGCTGACACCTTCGGTCGTTTGCGTTACAGCCCCAGCCGACGTGCTCTGGCGGATATTTCCAGGATCAACCGCTCGGCAATCAACTGGTCAGGCATACCGGTCGTCTTGGTGGCGACGTCGGCCGTATTCACACTGTCGAGAACGGTGTCCAGGTCCGCGAGCCGCCAGGCCCGGGCCTGACGCAGCATTTCGGTTTCCTGCTTCCAGAACACGCCGGCGGCCTTTGCCGCTTCCTTGGCTCCAGCCCCATTGGCTTGCAAGATACTGATCCGTTTCAGCTTTCCGAGATGAATGGAGGCCTGGCGAACGGCCATGACGGAAGACTCACCTTCGGCGAAGGCACGCCTGAGGCCGGACTGGGCAGGGCCCGCCCGGCCGCCGAAAGCCTGCAGTGCAGCGTCCTGCAGCGAAGCGTCAGGCTCGACACCGAGATGCAAATCCAGTTCGTCGACGTCAATCGACCGGCCGGAGCCAGGGCCGATATACAGAGCCAGTCGTTCAATCTCCTGCCGCATAAGCCCACGCTCGCGCGGCAAGCGAGCCACGAACCGGTCCAGAGCGTCGGATGTCAGTCCAACCTTGTCCGCCGCCAGCGCGTCGCGGGTCATGCGCGCAACGTCGCCGGTTTCGTCCTCGTAGCAGACGATAGCCGCTGAGCCCTTGCCGGCTTCGGCGGCCTTGCGCAGGGCGGAATCCCGGCCAAGGGCTCCCGCTTCGATCACCAGCATGGCGTCGGGGTTATAGCCCCCCTCGGCATGGACCTTCACCGCCGCCGCGAGCATCTTGTCGATTGACTGCTTCTCCGAGGACAGACGCACGCGCACCAGACGCCGTCCCCCGATCATGCTGAGCGCCGTGAGGGCGTCTTCGAGCCTCGCCGGGTCGCCGTCGATGTCACTGTCGGTAAGGGAGGAGACGTTGAACGGGTCGTTCAGGTCGGGCGTGATGGTCCTGCACAGGGTCACGGCGCGTTCGGAGACACCTGACCGGTCCTTGCCATGGATGACGACAGCTCGAATGCCGGGGTCGGGCCGTACCAGAAAGCGATCGATCTCGGGACGTTTGGCAAGGATCATGTTGCCCTCACGACGTCGAAAGGGCTCGCAGAATATCGATGCGGATCAGACGTGAGAGCTCCGCTGCTGCCCGATCCTCGCCATCCTGCTGAGCCGCGATCGCCGCATAGGGCTGATCGGCAGCGGCATAGGTCAGGATCGCCGTTTCCACGCCAGACAGCGGAACGCCACCAGCGACGGGGGTGAGCACCCACGCGGCCCTGACCGTCAGTTCGTAACGCGTCGCGGTGTCGTCGATCCTGCGACCCAGTGGGCGGCGGCTCTGCTCGATCTGTGTCTGTAACCGATAGAGGGGTGCCGTGCCGCGATCCCAGCCGAGAGCATCCTCGAGTTGCTCCCTCAGCCGATAGCCAAGACGGTCGTCCTGGGTCTGGACCGCGATTCGTGAAAGGGCAGGCGACCCCGCTGCAGCGCCGTAAAGCGGGGTGAACCCACAACCCGCCAGCAAGCCGGCCGCAAGGACTGCACCTGCTAACGTCAGCCGGGCCCTTGCCTGTGTCATCAGTTGGCCACCAGATTGACGATGCGATCGGGCACGATGATCACCTTTCGGACCGACAGGCCATTGCTCGAAAGATAGGCCTGAACCTGGGGATTGGCGAGGGCGGCGTCCTCGACCGCCATGGGGTCCGAACCCCGGGGCATGGTGATTTCACCGCGTCGCTTCCCACTGATCTGTATCGGCAGGACGATCTCGTCGTCAGCGGCGAGGGCCGGATCCCACTCTGGCCACGGAGCATCAAGTACAAGACCCGGATGGCCCAGCGACGTCCAGCATTCTTCGGCCAGATGCGGTGTGAAGGGGGCAATCAGGCGTGCGAGGGCGGATAAGGCTTCGCTACGGACTGCACCGCTCGCCTGGTCGTGATCCCTTACCGTCGCGACGAAGGCATAGAGTTTGGCGATCGCCGAGTTGAAGCGGAAGCCAGCTACCCCTTCGGTCACGGCCTTGATCGCCTTGTGGGTTTCGCGTGTCAGAGCGGCATCGACGTCAGGATTGGCCGGAGCAGAGGCCTCGAAGCCGTCGAACAGAGCCCAGGCGCGCTGGACGAAACGACTCGCCCCCTCGACGCCGCCCGGTGTCCACTGCACATCGCGCTCGGGCGGGCTGTCGGAAAGGACGAACAGTCGACCGGCATCGACACCATGGGTCGACAGGATTTCCTGCGGTGCCACGACGTTCTTCTTGGACTTTGACATCTTTTCGATGTCGCCGATGATCAAGGTCTCACCCGTCGAGAGCTGGCGGGCACTGCGTTTCCCGGCTTCGTTCGTCAGATCGACGTCCGTGGGCTCAACCCACTGGCCATCGGCGCGTCGATAGGTCTCGTGGACCACCATCCCCTGGGTGAACAGGCCGGCGAAGGGCTCGCGGACATTCATCAGACCGGCGTCGGACAGGGCGCGGCTGATGAACCGGGCGTACAGCAGGTGCAGCACTGCATGCTCGACCCCGCCGATATACTGGTCGACTGGCAGCCATCGATCCGCAGCGGCGGCGTTGACGGGTGTCGTGGACGTCGGATCGGTGAAGCGAGCGAAATACCAGCTGGAGTCCACGAAGGTATCAAGCGTGTCCGTCTCGCGAACCGCGTCGATCTCGCAGGTCGGACATCTGACGTGCTTCCACGTCGGGTGACGCGCCAGCGGATTGCCGGGTACGTCGAAGGTGACATCGTCCGGCAGGACAACGGGCAGTTGGTCGCCGGGGACCTCTTGTGGACCACATTTCGGGCAGTGGATGATCGGGATCGGGCAGCCCCAGTATCGCTGACGGCTGACGCCCCAGTCGCGCAGACGATAGATGGTTGCCCCCACGCCCTGTTCCGTCGCCTCGAGACGGCGGATGGCCTCGGCCTTGGCCTCCTCGATCGACAGGCCATCCAGGAACGCAGAGTGAAAAGCCGTACCGGGTCCGACATAGGCTTCGGTCCCGACCTGGAAGGTTTCGTCTGCGCCGTCGGGCTTTACGACAGGGATGACAGGCAGATCATATTTGCGGGCGAAATCGAGATCGCGCTGGTCATGGGCGGGGCAGCCGAAGATGGCTCCCGACCCATAGGTCGACAACACGAAATTGGCGCTCCACACCGGGATGGTCCGTTGCGGATCGAACGGGTGGCGCACTCGCATGCCCAGATCGACGCCGTGTTTCTCGGCCTTTTCGATCTCGGCCTCGCTGGTCCCGAGGCTGGCGCAGGCTTCCATGAAGGCCGCGACCTTTGGCTGACGGGCGGCAATCGTCCTGGTCAGGGGGTGGTCGGGTGCCAGGGCGATGAAACTGGCCCCGAACAGGGTATCGGGGCGGGTGGTGTAGACCTCGATCGGATCGCGCGCGTGATCGGGCTTGCCAGCTGGAGACGTCGGCAGGCCTTCGGGAGCCTCGGCCATGTCCCACCACACGGTTGCTCCGCGGCTCTTGCCGATCCAGTTCTCCTGCATCAGCCGGACCTTGTCGGGCCAGCGGCCTTCCAGTTCCTTGAGCCCGTCGATCAGATCATCCGCATAGTCGGTGATTCGCAGGAACCACTGGTTCAGCTTGCGCTTCTCGACCGGGGCCCCGGAGCGCCAGCCCTTGCCGTCGATGACCTGTTCATTGGCAAGAACGGTGTTGTCGACCGGGTCCCAGTTGACGACGCCGTCCTTGCGATAGACCAGACCCCGCCGATACAGTTCGAGGAACCAGGCCTGTTGCTGGCCATAGTATTCGGGATCGCAGGTGGCGAACTCGCGCGACCAGTCCAGCGACAAACCCAGCAGCTTCAGCTGTTCGCGCATGTTCGCGATATTGTCGTAGGTCCATCCCTTGGGGTGGATGCCTCGCTCCATGGCGGCATTCTCGGCCGGCATGCCGAACGCGTCCCAGCCCATGGGGTGCAGTACATCGAACCCCTGCGCACGTTTCGACCGCGCCACCACGTCGCCCATCACATAGTTGCGGGCGTGACCCATATGGATGTTGCCGGAAGGGTAGGGGAACATCTCGAGGACGTAATATTTCGGCCGCCCCGTATCCTTCGTCACAAAGGCGTCGGCATCCGCCCAGCGGGCCTGCTGGCGAGGTTCGGCAGTCTTGGGTTCGTAACGAGCCACGGCGGTACTTTCCTGGCGCTGTCGCCCTTCGGGCTACGTGAGCGGGGGCTTGGCGCCAAGGCCAACATCAGTGGAATGGAACGGTCGTGCGACGGCCGACCGCCCATGGACAGTCGGATCGTCTAGCCGGCGTTGGACAGGTTCAGCTGGCGTGCGCGGGTCAGAATGGCGTTTTCCAGGTCGGTCTCGGTCTGGGCAGCAACCGGAGCGGCCGTCCAGCCCCCGGCAGCATCTCGCATTTCCTTCGTGACCGTCACGTTCAGGGCGTCGGCGCGAAGGCGCGTGTCGAGGATGAAAACTGTCGCCTTGAAGCGCTCGTTCGGCGTCTGGGGGTTGGTGTACCAGTCGTAATTGATCACCCCGCCCCACGGGTCCGCCGTAGTCAGCGGCATGAAGCTCAGCGTGTCTAGCGTGGCGCGCCACAGATAGCCGTTGACGCCGATGCCTTGCTGCACATCAACCTTGCGGGCGTCCTCGCGGCCGCCAACGAAAGGCAGGCTGCTACAGGCCGACAGCGTCAGGCCGGATGCGATGGCGAGGATCGCAACACCACGAACTGACGCACTCTTGAGGGCCATCTTGGGATTCTCCGTATCCATTCGGGGCGAGCACCCGACGCATGCCGCCGTGCGTCGGGCACGGATAAGGCTACGCGAGGGTTCACGCCGCAGAAACCCTATAACACGGTGAAAAGGGGCCATGACAAGGCGAACAACACACCACGCCACCGTGTCTTGTCGTCTCCATACTGTTGGCTGCCGTTCGCTGACAGCAGTCTCGACCATGGTTCGGACCAATTTCGTCCCAATCCCGTGACGCCAGTGCCACAGGCAGAGGCCAGAGTCTGTGGAACCGGGGTCAGTGGACGACGTTGCGTTGACCGCGCGTACGATGGGTGTCTTATCGCAGGCTCATCGGTGCATACACCGGGTTGAGTATCTAGGCAGGGCCCGAAGGGTCTGCCAAAGGGTTGGAAATGTCGCTGCGTCTTCACATTGTCGGACTGGTCGGGGCGGTTGTCCTGACGGGCATGGCTGCCGAAGCCGCTGCCCAGACGACTCGGTCGCGCGCGCCTGTCATTTCGCTGTCCGAAGCGTCCGCTGCCCAACGAAATGCCTCCGTGCCCCAGACTCCTCGCCGCGGCCTGCGCTGGAACGAGAATGGACGCTGGGGTCTCAACTTCAATGCCAACCAGCCTGTTGGACGCGACTCCGACTGGGGGGATGTCGAAGCCGGAGCCTATTACCGGCTGAATCCACGGCTCAGCGTCGGGGCCGCTGCTGGCCTGGGACGCGTCGAGCAGGATCCTGCCCGGGCCGCGGAGACGGAGCGCCGGGCTCAGCCGCGCATCCGGCTGGAGTCGATCTTCAAATTCTGATCGGGTCCGGGCCGAAGGCCCTGGCGAAAGCATCGATCCCGCCGACGCCAAAGGCCCCGCTGTCGACGAGGCTTTCTGCCCTGTCGGCGTCGATCCCGCCAAGGGCATAGACAGGCGTCAGGGACCTGCGACTGGCCTCGATGAGGCTTGGCAGGCCGAGCGCCGGTTTCATTGCGGATGCTCCCCCTGGCTTGAATATGGGCGAAAGGACCACAGCATCCAGATCGCGGGCCACAGCGGCTGCCTCGACCGAATGAACGGCTCCGGTCAGTAGCCATTCCGGACGACGCCCGCCCAGGGCATAGGCAGCCGAAAGGGCCCGCTCGGGCAGATGGACCCCGTCGGCCCCGACACTATCCGCGAGGTCAGCATCCAGTCCGATCAGAAACACCACGTCGCGCTCTCGCGTGATGTGTCTCAGGCGCCTTGCGACTTCCAGAGCGTCCGGCGCTCCAAAGGACCGGTAGACCAGGCCCGCTCCAGCCGGGAGGCAGGCGGCGGCCTCCCATGGGCTCGGCAGGCGTTCGGGATCGGTGAACACCAGCAGGGGCGGTAGCGCGGCCTTGCGCCACGCGCCGGATGCCCTGACATCTGCTGTGACGCGCGATAGAGCATGGGCCTTCATCCGCAGGGCGGCTCGCCAAAGCCGCTGAGCGTCGCTGGACAGGATCATGACTCCCTCATCCCCCGCTTCTGCTGACACGTCCATATCCGAGCGTTTCGCCCTGGTGCGTGCCGACATCGAGGCTGCCGCACTTGCTGCCGAACGGGACCCCGCAGGGGTCACCCTTGTGGCGGTCTCCAAAACCCAGGAGCCTGATGCGATCGATGCAGCTCTGGCAACGGGCCAGAGAGTGTTTGGCGAGAACCGGGTTCAGGAAGCACAGGGTCGCTGGGGCCCGCGCCGTGCCGGTCTGCCACACCTTCAGCTCCGCCTGATAGGGCCCCTCCAGTCCAACAAGGCTGAGGACGCAGTCGCCCTGTTCGATGTCATCGAAACTCTCGACCGGGCGAAAATGGCCCGCGCCCTCGCCGACGCGATCCAGAAGACAGGGCGTGACCCGACCGTGCTGATCCAGGTCAATACGGGGGCCGAACCCCAGAAGGCGGGAGTGCTGGTCCCTGACGTCGCCAGTCTTCTGGCCCTGGCGCGCCATGAATATGGCCTTCGGGTCGAGGGGCTGATGGCCATTCCGCCTGTCGATGAGGCGGCGGCACCCCATTTCCGTCGACTTTTCCAGATTGCCGCCAATGAGGGGCTTTCGGTGCTCTCGATGGGCATGAGCAACGACTATGCAGCGGCAATCGCCGAGGGTGCGACACATGTCCGCGTCGGATCGGCCCTGTTCGGGGAACGAAAAGCTTTGCCGGGGCCTCTATAGGCCCAGCCCGGCACGTTTTTTCGGGCACGTGCCTTGGCGCGGAGCCCAAGCCCTATCATTCTGTACCCATGGCCACATCCAAGACGATCCTGATCATCGATGACGATGACGACCTGCGTGAAGCCCTGGCGGAACAGCTGGCGCTGCATGAGGAGTTTCGACCGGTTCAGGCCTCCACGGCGACGGAGGGGCTGAAACTGGGTCGGGAGATCCGGGCCGAACTCATCCTGCTCGACGTCGATCTGCCGGACATGGATGGACGGGAGGCCTGCCGCCTGCTGCGTCAGTCGGGGATCACCACCCCGGTGATCATGCTGACGGGCCAGGGATCGGACGCCGATACCGTGCTTGGGCTGGATGCGGGGGCCAATGACTATGTCACCAAGCCTTTCCGGTTTGCAGTGCTTCTGGCCCGCATCCGCGCCCATCTGCGCAGTCACGAACAGTCCGAGGACGCTGTTTTCCAGATCGGACCCTATGAGTTTCGGCCGGCTACCAAGTCGCTGGCTGATGAGAAGGGAAAACGTGTCCGGTTGACGGAAAAGGAGACCAGCATCCTCAAATACCTGTTCCGCTCGGGCGGGAAGGCTGTGTCGCGCGAGGAATTGCTCACAGAGGTCTGGGGCTACAATGCCGGTGTGACGACCCATACCCTCGAGACCCACATCTATCGCCTTCGTCAGAAGATCGAGCTGGAGCCGGGTCAGGCGCGGCTGCTGTTGACCGATGCCGGGGGCTACAGGCTTCAGGCCTGAAGGCCAGCGCATCGATCAATTGATTCGCCATTCCGCCAGGGTTTCTCCGGTGGCCGTTTCAAACGATGCGCGATCAAGCTGGACGGCGACAACGCAGGTCGGACGCTGGTCCGGATTGAAGGCTACGCATCGTCCCGCCCGATCGTTCGGAAACCCGACGACCCGGCCCTCGAGTCTCAGAGCAAACCCTCCTGTCGGCGGAGTCAGAGGCGTATCGCCTTCGGCCCGGAGCGTGTGCTGGTAGGCGCGGCCGTTGCGGCGACCCAGGCGTGACCCCCCTTCCGGATACACGGCGACCAGCCCGACCGACTGGGCCGTGGGCGGAGCGGTGATCGTGGTCGACAGGCTCGCCGCGGGGCAGCCCTCGGTCGCGAGCCAGGGACGTTCGATCCAGAAACCCTCGACAGCTTCCCAGGCATTTTCAGGAGACGCGCTACCCTCGACCACAACGGCTCCGGCGGTGAGAGGCGAAGCAATCCAGTCCTCCGGGACCATCGACAGGCGGATCGATGTCTGATCGTCACTCCACTGCCATTGTGCCACGCCGCCGCTGGCCTGTCCGGTGGCCGCGGGCCCTCCACAGCCGAATGGCAATCTCAGCGAAAAGGTTCGACCGACCAGAGAATCAGTGCCGGATACCGTTGCACCCGCTGCATAGACCGATGCTGCCTGTGCCAAAGCCGTAATCAGGTCGGCGCGCTTGAGCGGTGGGGGAGGAGCCAGCGGACGGACGGGGATGTCCACGGACGGGACTGTCTCCGGAGCGATCGGCGCGGGGTCAGCCTTCCGTTCCCGATCGCACTGCACCAGGACAAGGGCCCCGGTAACAAGGGCGGCTGACCGGAAAACGCGAACAAAACGACCTTGGCGTGCCATGGGAACCAGCCTAGCACGCATACGCTGTTGCGTTGGAGGCGTGCTGGATGAATTTCGATCAAGTCGCGGCTCTGGTTGTCCTCGTGAGTGTCGTTGGTGTGCTGATCCACGGGAAGATGCGGCCGGATGTGGTCGCCCTTACCGGCGCAGCGGTTCTGCTGCTTCTGGGGGTCGTCCGACCGGTGGAGGTGCAGGGTGCCTTTGCCAGTCCCGCGGTCATCACTCTCGCCGGACTGTTCGTCATTGCCTATGCAATTGAAATTTCGGGGCTTCTGGGGCTTCTAATCCGCAAGGCGACTGCCCTGTGCGCACGGATGGGCGCTCGCGGCATCTGGCTGGTTCTGGCCATGTGCGGATCGCTTGGCGGGTTTCTGAACAACACTCCGGTCGTCGTCCTGGCGGCACCGGTGGTTCGCGATATGGCCCAGTCGCTTCATCTCTCACCCAAGCGCTTTCTGATGCCGCTCAGTCACCTGTCGGTCATGGGTGGACTGCTGACCCTGATCGGGACGTCGACCAATCTTCTGGTCAATGACATGGCCAGTAATGCGGGCCAGCCGGTTTTCAGTATTTTCGAGATCACGCCGGTCGGGCTCGTCATTGCCCTAGCGGGAGCGGCCTATCTGTATTTTGTGGGAGCCAGGCAGCTGGGCCGGACCGTCCAGGCAGACGAGCGTGAGCTTGCCCGGGCCAAGGCTGAAAAAGAACAGGCCGAGGCTGACCTCAGGCAGAGGGCGGCGCGTCGGATCAGGCTGCCTTTCGGGCTGCCCCGGCTCGGCGAGGCGCGAAACCAGTCCGACGGATCCGGCGACGCGCACCTGGGGGATGTCGCTCTGTATGGCGCGGCCGACCGACCCTTGCAGCCACGAAAGGCCCTGATTGCGCTGGCTGTCTTCATCGCGGTGGTTGCTGCAGCCGGTCTCGGCGTCGCTCCGATAGCGGCTTCGGCCTTTGCGGGCGCAGTGGCGCTGATCCTGTTGCGCGTGATCACGCCGGAAGAAGCCTACTCCGGGCTTCGACCCGATATCCTGCTGCTGATCGCCGGTATGGTCGTGGTCGGGACCGCCATCGAGGTCACGGGCCTGGCCGAGGCTGGAGCCAGCCGCATGATCGATGTGATCCGCCCGTTCGGGCCCTTGGTCGCCCTGATCATCCTGTACGGTGTGACCCTGTTCGCCACGGAGCTGTTATCGAATGCCACGGTGGCGGTGCTGATCACACCGATCGCCGTTGCACTGGCGGAAAGCCTCGGGGTCGATCCGCGGCCTTTCCTCGTGGGAGTGATGATGGCGGCGAGCGCGGCCTTTGCGACCCCGTTCGGCTATCAGACCAATGTGCTCGTGTTCCAGATGGGCAAGTACAGCTATATGGACTTTGTTCGCGTCGGCATGCCGCTCAACCTCGTCACATGGGTCGCGGCCATGGTTGCGATCCCGATCTTCTTTCCGTTCTGAACCTATTCGACGACGTTGAACCGGCGGCTGTCGAAGATCCGCAGAACCTGTGCAAGGTCGCGCCCCCGTTTCAGTACGATCCCGCCTTCGCCGATAACCGCCCACTGCCCCTGACGGGCCTGCAGGGCAGGGCGTTTTTCAATCCGGTAGGCCGGTGCATCGCCATGGCGACGGAAGACAGCAAACTCGGCCAAGTCCTTGTGACCGACCATGGCATAGTCTCTCCATTCGCCCTGGGCGACCATCCGTCCGTAGACCCGCAGGATCAGGTCCAGTTCGCGGCGATCAAAGAAAACCGGGCCCGCGAGGGGGATAGAGCCTGAAGGTGAAGAGATATCCATCGACATTGTGGGTAAAACCTAGGCCCGCTGTCGCAAATAGCCAGTCCTTCCATGAAAATGTGCACGACATGAAATGGCCCCGTTTCGGTCCTCTGCCCGCCCGTTTGGGGCATGAAAACGTTTCCTGTCGGCCTTTCGGAGTTCGGACGCGTCCGGGACCCTGAACAGCCCCCCCCAGCCCCCCTGGATGTGTCCAGTACGGGCTTCGTAGGGCCGACGCTTCCTCCAAGCGAAACGCCCGCCTGCCTCCCTCCCCCTCCCGGCACGCGGGCGTTTTTCTGTATGAGGATGTCGACGGCTCAAGCCTCGCCGTCAGTCTCCCAGGGTGACAGTCAGCGCTGTTCCGTTCCGTTCCGCCCCGAGTTCGGCCGTCCCATCCAGCGTGCCAAGTGCAAGTCCGAGCGCAGCAAGGTCTGCCACAGGCACCTTGTTGATGGACCGGACACGGTCGCCAGCCCGCAAATTCTGCACGGCGGACCGGGAGCCCGCCTCGACCGAACCCACGACCACGCCGTCGGCATCATCGCGAAACTGCGCACCTGAAACCTGGATGGAACCATAGCCCACGATCAAACGCCGGGCTGAAGGATCAGCCACGATCATCGACGTGGTCCGGTCTCGTCCGTCGCGCATGAAGGTCAGATCAAGCCGCGTTCCGGGCGGGGCAATCCCGACCGTGGCCAGGACCGATCCCGCATTGGCGACGGGCCGGTTCTGGATGCGGGCAATGATGTCGCCACTGCGCAAGCCGGCGCCTTCGGCCGGCGAACCGGGCGCGACGTCCTCGACAATGGCCCCCCGGACAATGCCCAGGCCCAGGTCCCGCGCGCGCTCGGCTGTCAGCGACCCGAGGATCGCGCCGATCTGGCCCCGGCTGACAGCGCCGTTGGCGCGGATCTGATCGACGACGAAGGTCATGATCCGGGTTGGCACGGCAAAGGCGATGCCGTCATTGCCTCCGCCTCCGCCGAGGCCGAGAGGGTCGCCACCGCCTGACAGGATTGCTGTATTGATTCCGATCAGTCGCCCGCGACTGTCCAGCAGGGGGCCTCCCGAGTTGCCCGAGTTCACGGCAGCGTCGGTCTGGATATAGTCTTCCACAGCATCGCCAAGGCCTGAACGCCCGAGCCCCGAGATCACTCCCATCGTCAGGGTCTGGTCGAGCCCCAGGGGATAGCCGACGGCAAAGGCGAGATCGCCCGTCCTCAGGGTGTCGGAATCGACAGTCTCGACCTGCGACAGGCCCTCGGCGACGATCTTCAGAACAGCGATGTCGGTCGCCTTGTCCGTTCCGACCAGGACGGCATCGAACAGCCTGCCATTAGTCAGGTCGACGGTGAATTTCGTCCCGTTTTCCACCACGTGATTGTTGGTTACGATAATCCCCTGGGCCGCGTCGATGATGACGCCGGACCCACCTGAAATGGGCTTTGGCTCGGTCTCGCCAGTGGTTGGTCCCCGTGACTGGCCCAGGGTGGTGACCTGAACGACAGCGGGCAGGGACTTTTCCAGTCCGGCAGCAAAGGTGAAGACGCCCCGCTGGGCGTCATAAGGAAAGGGGGCCGGTGGTGTCTGCGCCGTCGCGGCCCCGGAACTCGCCAGCAGAAGCACAGCCCCGGCCGCGCCGGTCAGGAGATGGAAAGGCCGCATGGTCTGGTTCCGGATCATTCCGTCCGGCAACGGGCCCGACGTAATCCAAGCCTAGCCGCAGAAATCGACGATGACGACGGGCAAGGTGAAGATGACCGATCCTTTTGCAGTCGCCCGCGTTATAGACAGGGGTGCCGGACCGGACAGGTCCGGAAACAGCCCGCCAGCAAGTAATCACAGGATCGATCATGAAGGCCATTCTGCCCATCGTTCTGGCCGGGTTGGCCGTGACGGCCTGTCAGACAGCACCCGCCGCCAACGCCGGATTCCTGAGTCAGTACGAAGGCCTTGTGACGCGCGAGGACACGCTCCGCGCATCCATCCGGGAACGCCGCGATGACGCCGCAGCGGCCATGATCGATCGGGTCTATCTCGAGCCGGCAGTGCTCGTCGGGCCCGTCGGCACCCAGCTTTCCGAGCCGGAACGCCAGGCGGTGCTGCGCGAGGTCGATCGCCAGGTCTGCTATGAGGTCAGCGAGCGCTACATCCTCAGCCCGGTGGCGCGTGGAGCCGCGAGGGTCCGCGTCGGTGTTGTCGGGATCGGCGCAACCGGACAGGCTGGCTCCGGTGTCGCCGCAGTAGCCAATATCTTCATCCCCGGCCCAGGCACGTTCCGTGTGCCCGGAACCACGGGTGGTCTGGCGGCCGAGGCGGAACTGGTCAGCGCACAGGGCCAGCAGGTGGCCGCCCTCGCCTGGGCCCGGAACGCCAATGTTGTGGGCACGGACTCTCCCTCTCTTTCGCGCGTTGGCGATGCCTTGCAGATGGCCGAACCGTTTGGAGACTCCGTCGGGGATGCGATCTCGCCAACGGACCGGCCCGCGCGCCCGATCAGCGACCCAGACCCGTGCGCGAGCTATGGTCCCCGCACACAGCCGGCCGGCTTCCTGACCCGACTGGTGACAGGCATCTATGTGCCTGAGGTCAACACCGGCAGCCGCCCGCCCGCCGAACCGAAATAGCGGCCCGCCCGGGCTGCAGGCCAGGGTCAGCCAAGGTCTGCGGCCATGCTCCGGGCGAGGTGTGTTCCTGACCGCCAAGCGTCCTCCACCTTTGATCCCAGCAGCCAGTCGCCGCAGACCCCCAGGCGGGTTGAGGAATCCCAGAACCCTCCTGCGCCGGCTTGATCCGACCGCGCGAAGCGCCATCGATGGCTCGCCTGCACGAGGGGCGCCGGAAGGCTCATGCCAAGACGGACCGAAAGCGCCTCCATCAAGCGGGCCTCGACCTCGGCAGGCAAAGCCTCAAGATGCTCGACCGACCAGTCTGCGCCAGCCTGGATGACCCAGGCCTCCAGCCCGCCGCGACCCGGCTTGCTGCTGTTGCGCGCGGCCCAGCCCAGCGCATCGGCATCGGTTCCGCGAACACAGTCCTCGACGCTTGCCAGTCGTTCGGCGAAAGCCAGCATCACGGTCCAGCAGGGAGCGCTGGGCCTTGCGCGGGCAGCGTCTGCCAGGGTTCCAGCCACGGGTAAGGCAAGAGTTGCCAGAAGGTCTGCAGTCTGTTCGGCCGGAAGGGCTGTGACCAGGGCATCGGCCGAAAGAACGTTGCCGTCGTCGGTTTCGACTGCCCAGCCTGTCGAAGTCCGCGAAAGGGTCGTCGCCCGCGTCGCCCAGCGAACATCCATGCCGCTGGCCATGGCTTTCAGCGGCGCATTCATGGCGGGTATGCCCACCCAGGCTTCGCCACCGGCCGCCGCCCAGCGCCCGACAACACCCGCGTCCGCCCACACCTGGACCTGTTCCTTGAAGCCCGGGTCCATGGCCGTGAAATACTGGGCACCGTGATCAAAGGAGACATCTCCCAAAAGCGTCGCCATCCGCCGCGTCGCCATTCGCCCTCCTGCCCCGCGACCCTTGTCGATCAGGACTGGCGCATGACCGGCCGACCTGAGGCGCTGTGCACAGGCCAGCCCGGCCATCCCGGCCCCGATGATGATCGTTGATACCAAGGGATCTTAACCCTGCGCGGCACCAGGATTCAGGTGTCGGCATAAAGCTTGTCAGGAAAAGTGGCGCACCCGACAGGATTCGAACCTGTGACCCCTGCCTTCGGAGGGCAGTACTCTATCCAGCTGAGCTACGGG
>QBLX01000049.1:3387-18332 GCA_003241825.1 Alphaproteobacteria bacterium | reverse complement strand
TCCGTGAACAGGACGCGAGTGATCAGTTCGCTGGTATTCGACGTGATATTGACGGACCGCTGGCCTCGCGCGACGCCGAGCACCTCGATCTGGTCGCTGAAATCACGTGTCGCGACCAGGGCCTCCGACACCTGTTGTGACCTTCCGCCTGGCCCGCCCCGCCCTCCGCCGTTGCTGCCCTCATCCTGCGCGAAGGCGACACGAATAACGGCTGCCACGACCATCAGGCCCAGCAGAACGGCTGCAGCAATGAGGAAGAAATGTCTCTTGATCACGCGGCAGGCTCTCCGGAGGCAACAACTGGGCGGCGGCCTGGCTCAAGCCGAACACGACGCAACTAAGGTGATTGTAACGTCAGCGGTTCCGGTTTCCGTCGCGGGAATCCGTACCGGTACCCTGTGTCTAGAAACGCCGCCATAGAGCCACAACAGGTCCGTTGGCCACGGGAGTCTTCCGTCCCGCGACGGATTGCCGCCAACCCCCCTGCAGGCTCCAGGCACCGAGATGTCGAACGATGGATGTCTCGAGCAGCAGCCATCGCGCATTGTCACCATCCGCAATTCCACCGAATGCTTGGCCGAGCATCAGCCATTTGTCGCCAAAATGTGCCCCGAACGTGAAATCGGCGCGGGCCTCGTCGGGCAGTCCATCCCGCATTCGCCGGGCGACCTGGAGATCCACGAAGGAACGGTCGGGACTCCATCGACCGGTCCCCGAGAACGAATGGCCCAGAGACGTCCTGACCTCCCAATCGCTCTTGCCCACACCCGGCGCGGCATAGCCCGCGTTTCGTCCCTCGCCGCCGTCGGCATAACCCCCGTAGACGGATACGGCTGTCTGCGCGTTGCGCCAGACCTGAACCGTGGCACCAACCTCGACCGGCCCGCGTCCCTCATAGGAAAAGGCAGGGTCCTCGCCATGCTGCCAGTCACCCTTGATCTGCAGCGTGACCCGATCTGTCAGGCCATATTCCGCGAACACACCCAGGGAACGGTCGATCCTCCGGCCGGGCAAGGCGACACGGTCGCCCCGGTCATCAAAGCTCTCGCTCGCCTCAATGTATTCGTACTTCGTGATCACCTGGGAACGGCCGGCATCCTGGACCCAGGGTCCTGCCTCCACCGGGGTCGCCGCCAGAATGAAGGCCACCCCGATAATGCGCATTCTCAGGAATCGTAGCCAGGCAGTTTGCGATCCAGCATGCGCAAGGCACCGGGCCAGGCCAGGCTGGCGATGAAGCCGATGCCCTTGCCCTGCTCGCGTGTCTCGGCCTGGGCCTCGTCCGGTGCCATCAGCACATGGTCCCGCCCGCCCGACAGGGCTGCGACCTGCTGTGCGCAGGCGCGTTCGAGGAAGAACATCCCGATCCATGCCGCCGCCGCCGTCTGCCCGACGGCAAGGGTCCCGTGGTTGCGAAGCAGCATCAGCGGCTTGTCCCCGAGATCAGCCACCAGTCGCTCGCGCTCTTCATGGTTCAGCGCAAGGCCCTCATAGCCATGATAGGCCACCTGATGCTGCAACAGGCAGGCGTTCTGGCCGATCGGCAGCAGGCCTTCCTTCTGGGCAGCAACCCCGACACCCGCCGTTGTGTGCAGGTGGATGACAAAATGTGCGTCCTCCCGCGCAGCATGCACGGCGGAATGGATGGTGAAGCCGGCCGGATTGATGAAGCTCTGCGTCTCCTGAACGACATTGCCACCCAGATCGACCTTCACCAGACAAGACGCCGTCATCTCCTCGAAGTAAAACCCGTATGGGTTGATCAGGAAATGATGGTCCGGGCCCGGCACCCGAGCCGAGATATGGGTGAAGATCATGTCGTCCCACCCGTGCAGGGCAACCAGCCGGTACAGGGCGGCAAGCTCCACGCGTACCTGCCATTCCTCCGCAGACACCCGCGATTTCCGCAATCCTGTTGCACCATCGGCCATGGCGTATCCCTGATCAGTCGCTTCGAGCAAGCCATCAGCGTCGCGCCGACTGGCCCCGGCGTCAAGCTGAACACTGTTCAGAAGCCGTTTACCAACTTTTCATGTCGCACAACCATACTGCAAAGATTGCTCGCGCGGAGATTGCCGTGACAACTGCCTTGCCACTGCAGAGCTTCCGCCCGGTCCCCCCGGCTTCTGCGGTTGATGCGGCCGGCCTTGTCGCGCTCGCGCGCAGCAAGGCAACAGACGACCGGGAACGGCTGCTGTTTGGCATTGCAGCGATGTGTGACGCCCTGCCGGCAGGGCAGGAAGCCTCACCGATCCTGACCGAAGTCTTTATGACCCTCGCGCGGCAGGCAGAACGCGATATCCGCAAGTCCCTGTCCGAAAGCCTGGCGACAGCCACCTGGGCCCCGCCAGCACTGATTCACATGCTTGCGCTCGACGAGATCGAGATTGCCCGCCCGCTGATCGCCAACAGTCCGCTTCTGAAGGATGCAGATCTGCTCCGGATCCTCATCGAGGCGACGATCGAACATCAGATCGAGGTCGCGCGTCGTCCAACCCTCAGCTGCGTCGTGTCCGACGCCATCATTGAAATGGCTGAACCCGCGACCCTCACTGCGCTCGCCTCGAACCGGTCGGCCGATATCAGCGAGAACGGGCTGCGCCGGCTGGTCGATCATGCGCGGCGCATCGCTGCATTGCGCGCGCCTCTGACCCGACACCCCCGCCTGAATGAGGCTCTGGCCAGCGAACTCTACGCCTGGGTCGGACAGGCTCTGCGCCAGGCTATTTCCGAACGTTTCCGCGTGGACGAGACGTACATGCAGAAGGCCGTCCACGAGGCGGCTGCCGCCGCTCACCCTGCGAGCCAACTGACCAACAGTAACCAGGACGGCAACTTCAACGAACGCGAGCAGATGGAACACCGCCTGATCGACAAGCTGCAGGGCGCTGGACAGCTGCGTCCCGGCTTCCTGGTCAGGGCGATCCGCGAGAAAAAGCTCAGCCTCTTCGAACACGGGATGGCTGCACTTCTCGAAGTGCCGGTGACTGATATCCGCAGGGCCGTCTCCGGCGGGAACCCGGACCCGCTCTACCTTGCCTGCACGGCAGTCGGGATCGACCGGGCCGTATTCCCTGCAATCCTTGAAGAGATCCGCAAGCTTTCCGGAGGTCTGCCGGGCCATACGGCCGATGCGCGCTGGTCAATGATGACCATCAGCGCCGCTGGCGCTGCCAAGGAGTTCAAGGCGACCTTGGCGGCCTGACCCTGAACCGTTTGACTTCCAGACCATCCTCCGCTTGCCTGATGGCGTGAGCCCTTCATCCCCCGCCCTCGCCTTCGCCGCCAGTGACCGTCCGGAGGCCCAAACCGCCCGGGATCGCCTGATTCAGCAATATGGCTCGGTCCCCGACGCCGATGCGGACGTCATCGTTGCGCTTGGTGGGGACGGCTTCATGCTGGAAACGCTCCATCACAATCTGGAGCGGGGAACGCCTGTCTACGGGATGAACCGGGGCTCTGTCGGCTTCCTGATGAACGAGTATGAGGAAGAGGGCTTGCCGGCCCGGATCATCGAAGCCGGCCGGGCCATCATTCATCCGCTCCAGATGGACGCGTGGACGGAAGACGGCACCCGGGTCAGCGGCCTGGCCATCAACGAGGTCTCCCTTCTGCGGCAGACCCGACAGAGTGCGAAACTGCGGATCCTCATCGACGACCGCGTCCGTCTCGATGAACTCACCTGTGACGGATGTATGGTGGCTACGCCGGCTGGTTCAACAGCCTACAATCTGTCAGCGCACGGACCGATCATTCCACTGGACGCGCGCGTTCTCGCCCTCACGCCGATCAGTGCGTTTCGGCCCCGACGCTGGCGAGGCGCCCTGCTCTCGCACGAGGCACGCGTGTGTTTCGAGATCCTGGAAGCCGATAAACGTCCGGTCTCTGCTGTTGCAGACAGCCTTGAAGTTCGCAGTGTATGCCGTGTCGAGGTCAGGGAACGCCGTGACATTGCCCTGACCATGCTCTTCGATTCCGGGCGATCGTTTGAGGAACGGGTCCTGTCGGAGCAGTTTACCGGCTGAGGTTCCTGTGCCGCCTGCGCCCGGTAAGGATACGGCTTCTTAACTGGATTTGGTGAATATGATTCGTTGTTTGAGGAGTTCGTCGTGAGCGATCCGGCCAAGGTGATTCGTCCGCCCAACACGCTTCGTATGAAGGTGGGGGCCGGTTTTGGCGGCATCAATGCCGATGCTATCGCCAAGGCTGAGGAAGCCCTCAAAGGGATGTCGGCCCAATTTGGCCAGTGGCTTCAGGATGAGATCAACAAGCTTGAAGCCGCACAGGCCGCCATTCGCGCCGATGGACTGAACGCCCGGACGGCCGAAGCCCTGTATTTTCGGGCCCACGATCTGAAGGGCCTCGGTTCGACCTACGAGTACCCTCTGGTCACACGCCTCGCCGGATCGCTCTGCAAGCTGCTGGATGATCCTGCCAGCCGGCCGCAGGTGCCGGTTCGCCTGATCGATGCCCATGTCGATGCCATTCGCGCTGTCGTCCGCGACCAGATCCAGACCGACGAGCACCCCACCGGTCGTATTCTCGCAGAGGCTCTCGAAGCCGAGGTTGCCGCGCACCGCGCCTCCTGAAATGACGCGCTGTCCGTCGGGCAAGTCTTCGAAGCTGTAAGGATTTCCCGCTCTTCGACGGTGTGGCCTTTACTCCCCGTTGGGCAGGACCACGGCCAGCACTGTATCGGCTGACACCTGATCGCCGACATGGACTCCGATTTCCCCGACCTTGCCATCGAACGGTGCGACAAGGGCGTGTTCCATCTTCATGGCTTCAAGCACCACGACAGGCTGGCCCCTGGTCACGGCATCACCAGTCTTCATGGGCGTGGCAACGATCTTGCCCGGCATCGGTGCGCGAAGAGATCCATCCGAAGCCGCGCCCGCCGCCAGCACATCCATCCGGGTCGACACGACAAAGGCGTCGCCACCCTCGAAATGTACGGCCGAATGGTCATCCAGCCCGTAGGGGGCCGCAAGGCCATTGGAGGCCCGCGAGTCCCCGATTTCGACCGTCGCTGGATCGCCATTCACATGGATGATCTGTTGCAGGCGAGGTTCCGTATTGGCCCTGAAGCCGGTGGGCCCTGCGAAGGAGTCCCAGGGTGAATGGGGTTCCGCCCCCCCCACCAGCCGAGCGATGCCATGCCGGATGCGCAGTGATGCGGCCTGCAGCAGGCCCTCGGAAGGCAAGGGCTTTGAAACAAGTGTTGCCTCTTCCGCGCCGATGAATCCTGTATCAACGTCGCCGTTCACGAACCGCGGATGCGTCAGGCAGCGCCCCAGAAACCCTGCATTGGTCCTGACCGGCCAGACCTCGACAGCCCTCGTGGCCTGGGCAAGCGCCTCGGCCGCCGCCTCGCGCGTATCTGCGTGCACGATCAGCTTGGCAATCATCGGGTCGTAGAACTGGCTGACCTCGCCGCCCTGCTCCACGCCGGTATCAATCCGGATCCCGTCCGGAATCCGGAAATGATCCAGCCTGCCGATGCTGGGCATGAAGCCGCTGGCGGGATCCTCGGCATACAGCCGCGCTTCCATGGCCCAGCCCTTCATGGGGATATCAGCCTGCTGCAGCGGAACAGGCTCGCCTGCAGCCGCGCGAAACTGCCATTCGACCAGGTCGATCCCGGTAATGGCCTCGGTCACCGGATGTTCGACCTGCAGCCGGGTATTCATTTCCATGAACCAGGTCCGGTCCGCGCGCAGGCCCTCGGTCCCGTCGGCGATGAACTCGATCGTGCCTGCACCCACATAGTTGACGGCCTTGGCTGCCTTCACTGCGGCATCGGTCACGGCGGCGCGGGTTACCGCATCCATGCCCGGTGCCGGAGCCTCCTCGATTACCTTCTGGTGGCGGCGCTGCAAGGAGCAGTCGCGCTCATAGAGATGAACGACGTTGCCATGGCTGTCGCCGAACACCTGCACCTCGATATGTCGCGGCGACAGGATGTATTTCTCGATCAGGACCCGGTCGTCGCCAAAGCTGGAGGCTGCCTCCCGCCGGCAGGATGCGAGCGAATCGGCAAAGGCAGCCGGATCGTCGACGCGCCGCATGCCCTTGCCGCCGCCGCCGGCGACCGCCTTGATCAGAACGGGATAGCCCGTTGCCGCCGCCTCTGCAGCCAGGCGCTCGACCGACTGGTCCTCGCCCATATAGCCGGGCGTCACGGGCACACCGGCCTCGACCATCAGCTTCTTGGCAGCATCCTTCAGCCCCATGGCCCGGATCGCGGCGGGCGGTGCCCCGATCCAGACCAGCCCGGCTGCCATCACCGCCTCGGCGAACTCGGCATTCTCGGACAGGAACCCGTATCCCGGGTGGATCGCTTCGGCCCCGCTGGCCTTTGCCGCTGCCAGCACCTTCGCCTGGTCGAGATAGCTCTCGCGCGCCGGGGCCGGGCCGATCAGCACAGCCTCATCGGCGGTGCGCGCATGCAGGGATTCTGCATCGGCTTCGGAATAGACGGCGATCGTGCGAATCCCCATCCGCTTGGCGGTCCGGAACACGCGGCAGGCAATTTCGCCACGATTGGCGACGAGTACGGATTTGAACATGGGTCCGGTTTAGAGCCCGTTCATCCACCGGTCGAGGGGCGACACACCATCACCGCCTCGACCTGTGAACAGGTCCGCTGTCACTCGGCCCAGCGTGGCTTGCGCTTTTCGAGGAAGGCCCTGACGCCCTCCTGGCCTTCCTCGCTGACGCGCGCCCGGGCGATTCGCTTGGCGGTTTCCTCCAGAAGACCGCTGTCGATCTTCTGGCCAGCCACGTCGCGAACCAGCCGCTTGGTCTCGCCCATGGCACCGGGCGCATTCAGGGTCAGGCTGTCGGTCAGCATGGAGATGAACTCGTCGACCATCCCTTCCGGCAGGACCATGTCGATCAGCCCGGCGTGGGCGGCATAGTCGGCGTCGAACGTATTGGCTGTCAGGAACAGCTGGCGCGCCTTTCGGGCACCGACGGCCTCGATCACATAGGGAGCGATGGTCGCCGGGATCAGGCCCAGCTTGACCTCGGAGAAGGCGAACCGCGACCCCTCGACGGCCACCGCCATGTCGCAGGCCGCGACAATCCCCGCTCCGCCGCCCATGGCCGCGCCCTCGACCACGGCGACCGTCAGGGCCGGAATATCGTGCAGGGCCTTCAGCATCCGCGCCAGACCCATGGCATCGTCGCGGTTGTCGCCCTCGGTCCAGCCGGCGGCATCGGCCATCCACTGCAGGTCGGCCCCGGCACTGAAGGTGCCCCCCGCCCCCCGGATGAAGACCGCGCGAACATTGTCGGCACCGTGCAGGGTCTCGAACGCCTCGTTGAGGGCGGCGATCGTCGCTGCATCGAAGGCATTCTTCTTTGCCGGCCGGTTGATGGTGATGAAGACCGTGCCGTCCACGGTCGAATCGATCTGGACGAGATCATCGTTCGCGTCCGGAGCGGGATCGGCCAGCAGCGGATGGGAGATCGCATTGATCTGGGCGGCCTCGGCATCGGTGATGTCGAGAGCGTTGATTTCGGCTTCGGTCGGTTCGGTCATGAATGGTCTCCTTGATCGACTATAACGCAGTCGAGGGCTGCGGGCTCAGTCTTCGCGCAATCCGCACAAAACGTCCGGTCAGAAGCGTCGACGACACCAGACTGGCGATGATCACGGCCCAGACCAGCCCGTTCACGCCCATCTTGTGCGCAAGGAACCAGCCCAGCGGCATCATGATCGCCCCATAGGCGAGGAAATGCATGATCGTCGGCCACCAGACGTCCCCGGCCGCCCGGTTCGCCTGGGCGGCCACGACCTGGATCCCGTCCGCCACGAAGAACAGCGTCGCCAGAACCAGCGCAGGCGCTGCAATCGCCAGAAGTGCCGGATCGCGGTTGTAGGCCGCCACCATCAGGCCGGCACTGGGCCAGACGACCACGGCAATGGCCAGGGTCAGGCCCGTCACGACCGCGATCCCGACCAGACCCGCCCGCATGACGCCGCGACCGTCTCTTGCGCCATAGGCGCCTCCGACAAGGACCGCCGTGGCTGACGACATCCCCATCGGCACCATGAAGATGATCGCGGAGATATTCAGCACCACGGCCCAGGCCGCCGTCTCCGCTGTGCCCAGTTGGCCTGCGATCAGGGTCATCAGGGCAAAGGCACCCACCTCGATGAAATAGGACGCCCCGGCCCCTGCCCCGATCTTGACCTGTTCACGCGCCGCGACCCGATCGGGCTTTGGCCGATTGAACACACCCAGCGCCCGCGCCTCCGGCAGTCTCAGGATGAACACGATCAGGAAGGCCGCCAGAGCCACACGGGCCCCGAACGTCGCCCAGGCCGAAGCCTCGGCACCCGCCACCCCCAGTCCGAACAGGTCGGGGACCAGCAGCAGGTTCAGGCCAAGATTGATCCCGTTCGCGACCCACATCGCGATCATCCCGGGCTTGGGCTTGCCCAGGGCTTCCAGAAAGAACTGCGCCGCCACACTGACCAGATAGAAGGGCATCGACAGGGCGAAGACGGTCAGGGCAGGTCCGGAACCCTCACCCAGCCCGGCTTCGAGGCCCATGTTCCGCAGGGCCCAGGGCCCGAACGCGATCAGCGCCACCATCGACGCCACGCCGATCTGCAGCGAATAGACCATGCCCCGCCGCAGCACCGCGCCGGCCTCCTGTCGCCGGCCTTCGCCGATCAGCCGTGCAGTCATCACCTGCACGCCGAGCAGCAGGCCAACGGCCGTCGTGACGATCACCGATGTCGGAGCCCAGGCGAGCGAATGATAGGCCAGTTCGCGGCTGGAATAATTGCCCACCACGATCGCATCGGTCAGCCCCATGGTCATGATGCCGATCCGCGCGAGGATCACCGGCCAGGCCAGCGTCAGCAGGTCACGCGTCGTGGTTCGGGTCTGGGTACTGAACAGTGCCATGGGACGCGGCACAGGCCACGCCCTCGCCCCCGGGTCAATGGCCGAAAGCGATCAGGCGCTCACCAGGCCCCGGCATCGCGCAGGGCTTTGGCCAGATCGTCCGGCAGTTCGCCGGCATCCAGAGATGAAAGATCCGGGGGAGCATCCTTCGGCTCGAGATAGCGCCAGCCCTGGAACGGTCGTCTCGCCTGTGGAGCCGTCCGGACGACATCGGCCGACAGGGTGATGTGGCACATCGAGGTCTTGCCCTCACCGTGTGTGGTGATGTCCAGCACCGGCATGCGGCAGGTCACCGACCCCTTCATCACCCAGTAGATCGAGCCACCATCCTCGATCTCGGCAGCTCGCTTGGGCGTCATTCGGGTATGCACCGTCAGCCAGTCGCCCTTGTTTGTGCGCCGTTCAAGCGTCTCGACCTTGGCCACGCCGACGCAGAGTTTGATCATGTGAAGAGGCATCGGCGGCCTCTAGCACCTCCCTCCCCGGTCGGGGGAGGGAGAATGCTGCCGCAGTCAGGGCTGGGGCGACGTCGAAGTCACGGTAGCCGGAGCGGTCGGGGCCGGTGCTGCCGGGGCCGGCACCTCGATGATGACGGGACGCGAGGCTTCGGCCTGCGCAGACCGGGCTTCGCCCATGGCGCGGGCGGCGTCGGCCTGTGCGCGGGCCGCATCGGCGCGTGCGAACTCGACGCTCTGCCGGGCACCGGCGATCTGGCCCTGGATCACGGCCTGGTCGGCATTGGCATTGGCCTGTGCCGCCTCAGCCTGGGCACGCGCCAGTTCCAGTTCGACGTCATCGTCATTGCCGCCCGATGCGAGCACCCAGAACAGGGCGATGAGGACCACAGCGGACAGAATACCGGCCACCCACCAGCCCGTGTTGGACTCGGGCCTGACCACCACGGTCTCGATGGTCTCGGTATAGACCGGCTGGGACGGCGGTATGCGATTGATCTCGACGTTCGGATCGAGGTTCGGATCGTACTGGCTCACTGGGAAATCCCTCCACTAAGCCTCTGGAACGGCTCCGCTTCGATGCGGTTCCGGTCAGCCCATCCTTCTGAGGACAAGCGCGCTCCAGGCATCCCGGTGGATCCGGCGCTCGAGGTGGAAGCCTCTCGATAGATAAGCCGCGGTCACGCGGCGTTCCTGGGTCCGCAGCAACCCCGACAGGATGGCGACACCACCCAGTCGCAGCGCCTCCTTGATATCCTGGGACAGGGCAACGAGCGGCGGGGCAAGGATATTGGCGAAGACCAGATCGTATGGGCCCTCTCCCCGCACGCGCTGGTCATTCAGGCCGGACGCATAGACGAACCTGGCGTCGGCCCGATTGAGCTTTGCGTTCTCGTTGGCGATCCGCACGGACGGTTTGTCGATATCAGTGCCCAGGGCGATCCGGGATCCGGTCCGGGCCGCCGCGATCGCCAGCACACCCGTTCCACAGCCGACGTCCAGCACCCGTTCGAACCGTTCGCGTTTCAGCAGTTCGTCGAAGGCCATTAGGCACCCGACCGTCGTCCCGTGGTGACCCGTGCCGAAGGCCGCCCCGGCATCGATCTTCAGATTCACGGCATTGGACGGCACCCGACCCTGATCGTGTGCGCCATAGACGAAGAACCGCCCGGCCCGGACAGGCGGCAGGCCTGACAGAGACATTGCGAGCCAGTCTGCATCCGCCAGGATCTCGACCTTGACCGTTACCCCCGGATGTTCAGCAAGACGGGCCTGCAAGGCCTCGGCCTCCTCGTCGGACGTCGGAAAGGCATCGATCCGCCAAAGGCCACGATCCTCGTCCTCCTCGAGGATCGAATAGGTCGCGCCTTCCAGCAGGATATCGCTGTCGATGGCCTCGGCAGCGGCCTCGGCTTCGGCGCGCGGGCCGCGTGCAATGATCTGAAGGGCAGTGTGTGACATTTCTCAAAGACCGTTATCATGCCGAATCGAAACAGTACCGGGCGCGGATCACCCGCGCCCGTCGCAACCGAGGGGTCGGGGAACACATGGCCAAGCCACCATCTGAAACGAAAACACCGGCGAAAGCCGCCGCTACCGTCGCTTCCAAGCCGAAACCGGCAGCAAAGTCGAGCGCAGCAAAGCCTGTTGTCGCGAAAGTTGCCGCGCCGAAGGCCGCCGCACCGGCACCGAAAGCCGTTGCCGCCAAACCGGCCGCCGCCAAGGCTGCTCCCAAGGCCGCCGCGCCAAAGGCTCCGGCCAAGGCACCTGCAGCAAAGGCACCGGTCGCCAGGGCAACCGCAGCAAAACCGGCAGCGGCAAAGCCCGCCGCCTCGAAACCGGTCGCAGCCAAGGCTGCAGCGCCTGCCCCGGTCGCAGCAAAACCGGCAGCGAAGGCCGTCGCAAAGGCTCCCGCTGCAAAACCTGCGGTGAAGGCGGCTCCGGCGACCAAGGCTGCGGCAAAGCCCAAGGCCGCTGCAAAGCCCGCTGTCGCTGCCTCGGCACCGGCAGCCAAACCGGCCCCGAAACCGGCACCTGCTGCTGCACCGGCAGCCGCGCCGGCGCCTGCGGTCGCAGCAGCACCTGCACCGGCCCCGGCAACTCCGGCCAAGCCCAAGGGCTTCTTCGCACGGCTCTTCGGCCTCTGACGCCCGGCCATCCGGGCATGAAAAACGCCGGGCGGTGCGAACCGTCCGGCGTTTTTTCTGTCAGCCTGTCGAGGGTTGTCAGGCGGGCGAAAGATCCTCGGCGAGGATGGCCATCTCGAACATGAAGCTGCCGTCCTCGTCCTCGTCGTCGAACACAATGCCGATGAACTCGTCACCGACATAGACTTCGGCCGAGTCGGTGACCTTGGGACGGGGCTTCACAGAGATGCCGCCGGTGTTGAAGGTCCGTTTGAGATGCGCCTCGATACGCTTCATGTCGTTGTCGTTCATGGCGGGCCTCTTGGTCTCGATGTGAAGGCGCGAACCCTAGGGGACCCTTCCCGGCGTGAAAAGACCGGAACCCGGAAAAGACCGTCTGCCAACTGTCACTGGCTGCATCGAACCGCTATCTGGGGGCCATGTCCCTCCCCATCGCCCTGCCCCGTCTCTCCGCTGTCGCCTCCGACTATGACATCCTGCTCTGTGACGTCTGGGGGGTGATCCACAACGGCCGCGAGAGCTGGCCTGCTGCCTGTGAGGCCCTGATCCGGTTCAACCGTGACCACGGCCACGTCGTCCTGATTTCCAACTCGCCGCGCCCGGCGTCTGACGTGATCGCCCAGCTCGACATGCTGGGGGTGCCAAGGGAGAGCTGGAGGGCTTTCGTGACGTCCGGCGATGCGACGCGGGCCGAACTCTCCGCCCGCGCGCCTGGGCCCGCGTGGGTCATCGGGCCTGATCGCGACCGCATCCTTTACGAGGGTCTCGATCTCGACTTTGCGAGCGGCGCAAAGGATGCGGCCTTCATCACCGTCACCGGCATGTATGACGATGAGACCGAAACGCCCGAGGACTATCGTGACCAGCTGCTTCCGGCTGCGGAGCGTGGTCTGGAAATGATCTGCGCCAACCCTGACCGGATTGTTCAGCGCGGCGACCGCATCATCTATTGCGGCGGTGCCGTCGCCGATCTGTACATGGGCATGGGCGGGCAGGTGACGATGGCGGGCAAGCCGTTCGACCCGATCTACAGCCTGTCCCTGACGGAGGCCGAGCAGCTTCTGGGACGACCGGTCGATCGCGCGCGGGTCCTGTGCATCGGCGATGGCGTCATCACCGATGTTCTCGGTGCCGGCAATCAGGGCCTCGACTGCCTCTTCATCGCCCAGGGCATCCATGGTGATGCCGCGCGCGGGGCCGACGGCACGCTGGATCCCGCCGGTGCCGCCGCATTGCTGGACGCCGAGAATACTTCTGCGCGATACGCAGCCCTTGATCTGGAGTGGTAGGGGCTCAGGCGTGACAGCTGGCTTCTGGGGTGTGCCGGGCCAATAGCCGGCCATCCCCCGTCCCGGCACCGGAGCCACGGCCGAAAAGCCCCCTCGCCACCGACCGGGGATCACCCTATCTCCAACCCATGCCCATCCGTCGCCTTCCGCCCGAGACCGTCAACCGTATCGCCGCCGGCGAAGTGGTCGAACGCCCGGCGAGCGCCATCAAGGAACTGGTCGAGAACGCTCTGGACGCCGGCGCAACCCGGATTGAGGTCCAGGCCGACGGCGGAGGGCTGTCCCGGATCCTGATCGCCGACGACGGCCACGGCATGGCCCCGGATCAGCTGGCTCTCGCCATAGAACGCCACGCCACCTCGAAGCTGGAGCCGGACGACGCAGGCGACGTCGACCTGTTGCGCATCCATACCCTGGGCTTCCGGGGCGAGGCCCTGCCCTCGATAGGCTCGGTCGCACGCCTGACCATCACCAGCCGCTCCCGCGACCATGCTGAGGCACACCAGATCACGGTCGAGGGCGGTGATACCCGCGCCGTCGCCCCCGCCGCCTTCCCGGGCCCGCACGGAGCCCGCGTTGAGGTCCGCGACCTGTTCTACGCCACCCCCGCCCGCCTGAAATTCATGAAATCCGAGCGGTCGGAAGCCATGGCCATCTCGGAAGAGATCAAGCGTCAGGCCATGGCCCATGAAACTGTCGCCTTTACCCTCGATCTCGACGGCCGGACGACCCTGCGCCTGCCCGCCGAGCATCCCGGCGATCAGGGCCGGCTGAAGCGGCTCGCCGCCCTGCTGGGCCGCGATTTCGAGGCCAATGCCCTGCTGATCGATCAGGAACGCGAGGGCCTGCGCCTGTCCGGCTATGCAGGCCTGCCGACCTATTCCCGGGGCAATGCGGGCCATCAGTATCTGTTCGTCAATGGCCGCCCGGTGCGCGACCGGCTTCTGCAGGGGGCCCTGCGCGGCGCCTATGCCGACTTCCTCGCCCGCGATCGCCATCCTGCCGCCGTGCTGTTCCTCGAGGTCGATCCCCTTTACGTCGACGTCAACGTCCACCCGGCCAAGGCCGAAGTCCGTTTCCGCGACCCGGCTCTGGTGCGCGGCCTTATCGTCGGAGCCCTGCGCCACGCCCTTGCCGGCGCAGGCCATCGCGCCTCGACCACGGTCGCGGACAATGTCCTCGCAGGGTTCACGGCCCGTTCCGGAGCGGGCGGCTACAGCCCGTCCTCGCCCTCTGCCCGGGGTTTCTCCGGCTGGACCGGCTGGCAGACCCCGACGCCTTCCACGACCACGGGCCTGATCCCCGGCCTCAACGAGCAGTCCGCCCGGGTCGAGACGACGTCGACAGCCCCTTCGGCCTGGCCAGCGGACGCGGCTTCAGGCCAGACCGGCGACTTCATCGACCATCCACTGGGGGCCGCCCGGGCCCAGGTCCACGGCACCTATATCGTCGCCCAGACCCGCGACGGCATCGTCGTCGTCGACCAGCACGCTGCCCATGAACGGCTGGTCTATGAGCGGATGAAGACCCAGATGGCTATCGGCTCGGTCACCCGCCAGGCGCTGCTGACCCCCGAGGTCGTCGAGCTGGACCCTGCCGAAGCCGACCGCGTCATCGCCCGCGCTGACGAACTGGCGCAGCTTGGCCTGATCGTCGAGCCGTTCGGCGGCGGTGCCGTCCTCGTGCGCGAGACCCCGGCCCTGCTGGGCGATACCGATGTTCAGGGGCTGATCCGCGACATCGCCGACGACCTTTCCGAACACGGGGCCGCCCTGGCCCTGACCGAACGTCTCGGCGAGGTCTGTGGCACCATGGCCTGTCATGGCTCGGTCCGCGCCGGACGTGTCCTGTCGGCCCCCGAAATGAACGCCCTGCTTCGCCAGATGGAGGCCACGCCGCATTCCGGCCAGTGCAATCACGGCCGCCCGACCTATGTGGAACTCAAGCTCCACGACCTCGAAAGACTGTTCGGCCGGCGCTAGCCGACCCCGACCGGATCAAGGTGACAGGCGGTCAGAGGCTCAGGGTCTCGACAATCCCCGTCGTCTTCCCGCTGGACACCAGCGAGCTTCCGCCAATGGCATGGACGACGTCGTTCACCACGGCTGCAGCCAGACCATGCCGGGCGGT
>QBLX01000049.1:0-3377 GCA_003241825.1 Alphaproteobacteria bacterium | reverse complement strand
GCCTGCTGGCCGGCTGCCTCCGAGAACGGAATCGGTGCCAGGGTGTCCCAGCGACCCCCGACCGGATCATAGCGGTCCAGCCGGCCCGTGCCCCCGCCGGCGACCGTGCGCCCGCCGGCGACCCACAGCTTGCCGTCGAGCACAGCCCCCGCAGCACTGTTGCGGGCCATCGGTGCAGGCCGCAGCGTCTCCCAGCGCCCGTCGCTCAGGACCTGATGCGTCGCCACATCGGCCTGGTCGTTCCAGTTTCCGTTCGATCCGTCGTTCGGCGTGCGTCCCGTGACCAGATGGATGCGGCCACCGAAGGCCAGCCCGACAGCCTCGGCCTGTGGTACCGGCAGACCCGGTCCGGCAATCCAGCCACCGTCCTCCATCACCCAGACCTCGGAGGCGTTCGTCCACTGCCCCGTCGGGCCTTCGCCATAGCCGCCGATGGCAAACACGCGTCCCGCCGCATCTGCCACGACCATCGGATGATGCCGGGCCTGTGGCAGCCGGGGTCCCTCGGCCCAGAGATCCGTCACGGGATCATAGACAGCGACCCGGTCCTCGACGCCGCGCTCCCTTTGTCCCGGCACGCCGATCAGTCCGCCGACGACGACGATCTTCCCGCCCGACACAGCGCAATAGATCTCCTGCGCGCCCCAGGGCATGGCGGCCCGCGACTGCCAACCCCCCGCCTGCCGCGCGAGCACCGGCGCGGGCACGGCGGTCAGGAGGGAGAGCGCCAGAAGCTGGCGACGATCGAGAGCGAACATGCCCGGATCAGCCCGCGATCGGGACCATGACCTCGTTGCGCCGCATGAACCACGGGGTCCACGGTGCATCATACTGGGCAAGGCTCGTCGGCCCCGTGCGGCGCAGGCCCCTTGCCTGCAGCTGTGCGTCCAGCTCCCGACCATGGCGTTCTGCCGAGCGCGCATTGGCGATGCCGGAGAAGCGCACGACGGCCATCCGCTGACCGGGCTCGTCGCGCAGGGTGATCCGCCGGTCATCCGGACGCGGCAGGGTGCTCATCGTGTATTCCGAAGGCATGGTGAACTGCACGACCCAGTCCGACCCGGCCGACCTCTGGGTCACGGGTGCCGTCATGGCGATCCGCTCGCTGGCCTGACGCTGGGCCACCGGGGCAGTCATGGCGATGGATCGCTGGGCCGTATTGCCACCGAAGATATAGCCGGCGAGGATCCGGAACCCCTGGTTCGACGCCTGCCCCTGATTTCCCGCCACCGTGACCTCGGCCACGACTGTCGGGGCATAGTCCCGCACCTCGAAATCCCCGTCCTTCAGGACGAGGACGAATTTCGGTTCTTCAGTCGCCATGGCTGGGGTTCCGACGGCAAGGAGGATGAGCAACAGGGCCAGTAGTCGTCGCATCATCATGGGCTCCTGCCGCTGGTGTTCCAATCGAACGACCGATGTTAGCCCTTCACCCGCAGAAACAACACCCGTGCGGCACCATAGTCACGCGCATCCAGCCGCTCATAGCCCGGCGTCTCGATCTCCGGTTCGTCCGCTCCACGCTCCAGCACCACGAGCGCCCGCGGGGCCAGCCACTGGCCGTCCAGCAGCGCTTTCAGCGCCAGTTCCCCCATCCCCTTGCCATAGGGTGGATCGAGGAAGGCCAGCGCAAACGCTTCGCCGTCGGACCCGGGCCGTGGCCCCAGATCCGTCGCGCTGCGGCGATGCACCCGTGTCGCCCCCATGATGCCAAAGGTGTCCGCATTCTCGCGGATCGCCCCCCGCGCCGCCTCGTCCGTCTCGACGAACAGGGCGAACGCCGCGCCCCGGCTGATGGCCTCGAACCCCAGGGCACCGGACCCCGCAAACAGGTCGATGACCCGCACACCCTCCAGCGGCTCACCCCAGGCGGCATGTTCCAGCACATTGAAGATCGCCTGCCGCGCCCGATCCGACGTCGGCCGGGTGCCCTGACCGTCAGGGGCCATGATGGCCCGCCCGCGCAGATTTCCGGATACGATCCGCAAGGATCAGCTCCCGGAGCGCGGTCCGCGAGGCCCCGAAGGTCCCTTGGGCGGCCCCTTGTAGGGCGTACGCGCGCCGCCGGGCTTGCTGAAACCGCCGCTTGAAGGCCTCGCCGTTCCGCCCGCCCGGGGCTTGAAGTCGCGTTTCGGCTTGTCCCCGGCACGCGCCGAATCCTTGGCCCAGCTTTCGGACTTGGGACCGATCACCTTGTCGGCATAGTCGCGCGGCTTGCGTTCGGGACGCGCGTCACCGCCGCCGGCCTCGGGCCGGGCACGCGGCTTGAAGGTGCGTTTGGGATGTTCCGAGCGCGGAGCCGCCTTGGCCCAGCCGCTCTTCTTGGCGGGACGGCCGTTGCGCTCGGTGGCTTCCGCAGAAGCCGTCTCTGCCGCGCGAACCCGGCTGGGCTTGCGCGACGGATCCGACAGGGCCGACCCCGAAGATCCCTTCAGGATCGGAGCGCTGGTCCGACGTCCGGGGATCGGCGCGGGCGTCTCGACGCTGTTGCCGGTCGGCAGGTTCTCCGGCCGGATATGCTGGGCCAGAAGTTCGCGGATCACCCGCGGTCCGACCTCCTCGACCGAGCCCAGCGGCAAGGTGCCCAGCTGGAAGGGGCCATAGGCCAGGCGGATCAGTCGGTTGACCGTCAGGCCAACCGATTCCAGCACCTTGCGCACCTCGCGGTTCTTGCCCTCGGTGATCGAGACGCTGATCCACAGATTGGCCGACTGGACGCCGTCCTCGTCGACCTTGGCCTTGTCGATGGTCGCCTCGACCGGGCCATAGCGCACGCCGTCGACCGTCACCCCCTCTTTCAGGGTGTCCAGTTGCGCCTGGGTGATCCGGCCCCGCGCCCGCGCCCGGTACTGACGGACCAGCGCCGTGTCCGGCAGTTCCAGCGCCCGTGACAGCTCGCCGTCATTGGTCAGCAGCAGCAGGCCTTCGGTATTGATGTCCAGCCGCCCGACCGTGATCGTGCGCGGCAGCCCCGTTGGCAGGGCGTCGAAGATGGTCGGCCGCCCGCCCGGGTCATTGTTGGAGGTCAGCAGGCCGACCGGCTTGTTGTAACGCCAGAGCCGGGTCGACTGGGCCGATCCGATCGGCTTGCCGTCCACGGTGATCTTGTCATCGCGGGTCACGAGGGTAGCCGGCGTCTCCAGGATTCGGCCATTGACCGCCACCTTGCCCAGACCGATCAGCCGCTCGACTTCGCGACGCGAGGCGATTCCCGCCCGCGCCATGGCCTTGGCGATCCGCTCGCTGCGCAGGGGCGCGGCTTCGGCAACGGCTTCCTTGCCGCGCATCCCCGGCTTGGCCCCGCCCTTGCCGTCCTTGCTCCGGGCTCCGTCCTTGGCCTTGAAGTCGCGCGCAGGCCTGGCCGGCGGGCGCGCGCC
>QBLX01000048.1:15271-18533 GCA_003241825.1 Alphaproteobacteria bacterium | reverse complement strand
GTCCCACACCGAGTGACCCCTTCGCTTTCGGCGGCGGCAACTGAGGGCAGTCCCCGGTTTAAATTGGCAAGGGGCGCGTTGGGCTTTGAAGCCTGACGCGCCCTTCGTCTATAAGACACCGCCGAATCCCGACACGGACTGATTTCCCATGCCTGACACCCGCGACCTCGACGGTCCAAAGCCAGCCCACGGGTTCCGCTACAATCGCGTCCTGCTGAAGGTATCGGGCGAGGTGCTGATGGGTGATCAGGCCTATGGGATCGATATGAAGACCGTCGGCCTGGTGGCCGAGGCCGTGGCCAAGGTCGCCCGCGAGGGCGTCGAGATCTGTCTCGTCATCGGCGGCGGCAACATTTTCCGCGGCCTGTCCAAGGCCGCTGGCGATATGGACCGTGCCAGCGCCGACTATATGGGTATGCTGGCAACCATCATGAATGCGCTGGCCATGCAGAGCGCGCTCGAGAAGATCGGTGTCGCCACACGGGTCCAGAGCGCCATACCCATGGCCGCCATCGCCGAGCCCTATATTCGCCGCCGGGCGATGCGCCATCTGGAAAAGGGAAGGGTCGTGATCTTCGCGGCCGGGGTTGGCGCGCCCTTCTTCACGACCGACTCGGGCGCAGCCCTGCGTGCGGCCGAGATGGGCTGCGACGCCCTGCTGAAGGGGACCAGCGTCGATGGCGTCTATACCGCCGACCCCAAGAAGGACGCCAGCGCCACCCGCTACGAGACCCTGACCTATCAGGAAGTCCTGTCGAAGGACCTGAAGGTCATGGATGCATCCGCAATCAGCATGATGCGCGACACCGGCATTCCGATCGTGGTCTTCTCCATCCGGGAGGAAGGATCACTGTTGAGGGTTCTCAAGGGCGAAGGCGTCTATACGGTGATTACCAACACGCCTGCAGCGTAAGACGACAAGAGAAGTACGGAGACGACCATGGCCAAGCCGGAATTGAAGACTTATCGCGACCGCATGGAGAAGGCGGTCAGCGCCCTGAAGGAAGAGTTCAGCGGCCTGCGCACCGGCCGGGCCAATGCCGGCCTGCTGGATCCTGTCCAGGTCGAGGCCTATGGTTCGACAGCACCGCTGCACTCGGTGGCGGCCATCAGCGTGCCCGAGCCACGAATGATCTCCGTCAGCGTCTGGGACAAGTCGATGGTCGGCCCGGTCGAGAAGGCCATCCGTTCGGCAGGTCTCGGGCTGAATCCGATCACCGATGGACAGACCCTGCGCATTCCTGTGCCGCCCCTCACGGAGGAACGCCGCAAGGACCTGGTCAAGCTGGCCGGGAAATACACCGAGCAGCAGAAGATCGCCGTTCGGAACGTCCGCCGCGATGCCAACGATGACCTGAAGAAGGCCGAGAAGGCGGGCGACATCAGCCAGGACGAACAGAAGAAGATGGAAGCCGAAGTCCAGAAGGACACGGACGCCGCGATCAAGCGGATGGACGAGTCGTTCAGGACCAAGGAAGTCGAGATCATGCAGGTCTGAACCCCGGACCTATTCGGACGCAAAATGACAGCCCCAGACCCCGGGACTCAACAACCTGCCGCCCTGCCGGGATCGCCCCGGCACGTCGCATTGATCATGGACGGCAACGGACGGTGGGCAGAGGCCCGGGGCCTGCCAAGAGCCATGGGTCATCGGGAGGGTGTGCAGGCACTGAAGCGCACCGTGCAGGCAGCCCCCGGCTTCGGTATCGAATGTCTGACGGTATTCGGCTTCTCGACCGAAAACTGGCGTCGCCCGGTCGAGGAAGTGTCCGATCTGATGGGACTTGTCCGGTCCTATGTTGCCAGTGACCTAAACCGACTGGCGCGCGAAGGTGTCCGGGTGAAGGTCCTGGGTCGTCGCTGCGGCCTGCCGAAAGATATCGCAGAGATCGTGGAACGCGCCGAGCGGACGACGGCACATAACGATCGTTTCCTGTTGCAGGTCGCCTTCAACTACGGCGGCCGTGCGGACCTCGTGGATGCGGCCCAGAAGCATGTGGACCGGGTCCTTGCAGGCGAAGCCAGCGGGCCGCTGGACGAGACCATGTTCGAAGCGGGTCTGTCGACGGCGGGATCGCCGCCGCTGGACCTGATCGTGCGCACATCGGGGGAGCAGCGTCTCTCCAACTTCCTGCTGTGGGAAGCGGCCTATGCCGAACTGGTTTTCCAGGACGTGCTCTGGCCCGATTATGGGGCCAAGGCGCTGGGTGATGCCGTCGCGCTATACCGCCATCGTGACCGGCGTTTCGGCGGTGTCGAGGTCCAGCCGGCGCTCGCGACGGGCTGATGGGAGTCCGGATTGGAGACATCGGACTGAGGGCGGCATCCGCCATCGTGCTGGCACCGGCAGCCATGCTGGCCATCTGGGCCGGAGGGCTGTGGTTTCTTTCGCTGGTTCTGATCGGCACCGTCCTTCTGGCGATGGAATGGGCGACCATGAGTGCGCCCCGCAACTGGCGCACGGTCACTACCGCGGTCACTGTAGCGCTCTTCCTGTCAGCCATCCTGATGCATCAGGGTCATACGGCCTTGAGCCTGATCATGCTGGTGGTCGGGGCTGGCCTGGCGGGCCTCGTTGCAAAGCTGCGGCGCGATGACGGAGTCGATGCGGCCTATGGCGTGCTCTATCTCGGCTGGCCGATCGCGCTCCTGATCTGGCTGAGAGACGTCGACTCCCCTGTCGGCCTGACATGGACCGTCCTGGTGTTCGTCGTCGCCTGGTCGTCGGACATCCTGGCCTATCTGGTCGGAAGTACGGTGGGCGGGCCGAAGCTCTGGCCGCGCTTTTCGCCGAACAAGACCTGGTCCGGGTTCATCGGAGGCCTCGTCGCAGGCATGGTGGCCGGGGCCGTCATGGCCGGATGGCTCGACATGGGGCGGCTCAATGTTTTCTGGGGCGGTGTGCTCGGGTTGGCAGCGGCGCTTGCCACGATGGCTGGCGACCTGTGGGAGTCGGCCCTCAAGCGACGCTTCGGGGTCAAGGATAGCGGCACAATCATTCCCGGTCATGGCGGGCTGCTGGACCGCGTCGACGGCCTGATGTTCGCGATCGTCGTCGTCGCGACCGGCCGGGTGCTGGTCAACATCATGGAGCGGGCCGCGTGATCCGGCGGCGCGTCAGTATTCTGGGCTCCACCGGTTCGGTGGGTGTCTCGACGCTTGACCTCATGGATCATGCCGAAAAGGCCGGTTCCGCGGCATTCGAGGTCGAGGTCCTGACCTGCGGTGATAACATCGGCCTGCTGGCCGCGCAGGCGCGGCG
>QBLX01000048.1:0-15261 GCA_003241825.1 Alphaproteobacteria bacterium | reverse complement strand
TGGAAGCCGGCACTGGTCGTCACCGCTGATCCGGCCCGACTGGCTGATCTGCGGGCAGCACTGGAAGGTACCGGTATCGAGGCTGCAGCGGGCGATCAGGCCATCGTCGAGGCTGCGACCAGACCTGCCGACATCGTGATGGCATCGATCGTGGGTGCGGCGGGGCTGAGATCTACCTGGGCTGCGGCAGGGACGGGGGCAACGCTTGCGCTCGCCAACAAGGAAAGCCTCGTTTGTTGCGGCCCCGGGCTCATTGCCCGGGTCAGGGCCGCTGGTGGGCGGTTGATCCCGGTCGATTCGGAACATTCCGCCATCTTTCAGGTCTTTCCGGCTGACCAGCCCGAACAGGTCGCGCGGCTGGTGCTGACGGCTTCCGGAGGGCCGTTTCGTCAGACGACTCTCGCGGACATGGCGCGCATGTCCCCGGAACAGGCCGTGGCCCATCCCAACTGGAGCATGGGAGCCAAGATATCGGTCGACAGTGCGACTATGGCCAACAAGGGACTGGAAACGATCGAGGCAGCGTATCTGTTCGACATGACAGCCGAGCGGATCGACGTGGTGGTTCATCCTGAATCGATCATCCACAGCCTTGTCGAGTTCGTGGATGGCTCCACTCTGGCGCAGATGGGTCCGCCGGACATGAAGACGCCGATCGCCTGTGCTCTGGCGTGGCCGGACCGACTGGCCTGGCCGGCCCCGAAACTCGACCTCGCAACCCTCGGCCGGCTGACCTTCGAGGCCCCGGACGAGGTCCGGTTTCCGGCACTTAAACTCGCCCGCGAGGCGCTGATGGCAGGCGGCTCGGCACCGACGGTCTTCAACGCCGCCAACGAAGTCGCCGCCTACGCTTTTCTCGACCGCAAGCTGGGCTTTCTCAATATTGCCGCAGTCGTCGCCGACACGCTGGAGCGGGCGGAGCAGACAGGCATGATTTCCACTGCAGCAGACGGATGTGATGTAGCGCTCGAGATCGACGCTGCAGCCCGCGACATTGCGCGTCACGTCGTTGCAGAACGCGCTCTAGCGACATGATATGAGCAAACAACTGCTTTCCGCGACCCGGGACAAATCAGATCGATGAATACCGTCCTCCAGATTCTGACTTATGTGGTGCCTTTCCTGCTCGTGCTGACTGTCATCGTGACGATCCACGAGATGGGCCATTTCCTGGTCGCCCGTGCCTTTGGGGTGAAGGTCGACCGGTTTGCGATCGGTTTTGGCAGCGGCCCCAGCCGGATCGATCGCAATGGCATCGAATGGCGGATCGGCTGGATCCCGCTGGGCGGCTATGTAAAATTCTCAGGGGATCTGGACGCTTCGAGTGTGCCGGACAAGCGGGGCCTGGATACCCTGAGGGATGAGATCGTCGCCACGCATGGCGTTGGCGCGGAGCGTGACTATTTCCACTTCAAGCCCGTCTGGCAGCGGATGCTGATCGTGGCGGCCGGTCCGGCAGCCAATTTCATGCTGTCGATCCTGATTTTCACCCTGCTGTTCTCGATTGTGGGGGTCGAATTGCGCCCGGCACGCGTGGCCGAAGTCACTGCGGGGTCTCCGGCGGCTCTTGCAGGTTTCCAGTCCGGGGACCTGATAACCAGGATCGACGGACGTGTGATCGAGGATGCCGGTGAGGTGACCCGCAAGGTGTCCCTGTCCAGCGGTGACGCCATCGCCTTCACGGTCGAGCGAGATGGTCGGGAAGTACAGGTCGTGGCCACGCCGGAGCGGCGGGTCGAGAACGATCCCATTGCCGGCCGCGTCACGGTCGGCCGCATCGGCCTTGCACTGGGGTCAACCCCGGCCGAGCGCCGCCTGGTCCGCTACAACCCGATAGAAGCCGTCGGCCAGGGGGTGAGGGAGACCGGCAACATTCTGGGCACCACCCTGACCTATCTAGGGCGCATCTTCACCGGTCGCGAGAGCGGTGACCAGCTGAGTGGTCCGCTCGGTATCGCCAAGGCATCGGGCGCGCTGACGAATGCAGCGGTCGATGCCAATCCCGATCCGGGCGCGATAGCGATCAATCTGCTTCTGACGCTCACGAGCTTCGCCGCCATACTTTCGATCGGAATCGGCTTCATCAACCTGATGCCCATCCCGGTTCTGGACGGCGGTCATCTGGTTTTCTACGCCTATGAGGCTGTGGCGAAGAAACCCGTGGCGGCTGGCGTTCAAGAGGCGGGTTACCGGGTTGGTCTTGCTTTGCTGGCGGGTTTGATGTTGTTCGCCACCTGGAACGACCTGCAGAAGTTGAACCTGTTCCAATTCCTCGGCGGGCTCGTTTCGTGAGCCAACGCCAGCCCCCGATGGTTTCCCGCATGATGACGCTTCCTTCCGCCACCAAATCCCTTTTGCGCGGTCGTATCCGTGGTGGGAGCAGCGCGCTGGCGCTCGTGTTCGCGGCGGGACTGGGCACCACAGCGATGGCGCAGTCCGCACCGGCCATCACGACTGCCCCGCTTCAGGAAGCACCGCGCGCAGCCCCTTCACAGGAGGGCGGCGTTGTGAATCGCATCCTGGTGCGGGGCAACCAGCGGATCGATGCCACGACCGTCCTGTCCTATCTGCCCATTCAGCCGGGCGACACACTGGATCCGGTGCTGCTGGATGTCGCCATCCGCACCCTGACGCGCACCCAGTTGTTCGCGAACATCCAGATCGGTCTTCAGCCGAACGGCGATCTGGTCGTCACCATTGTCGAGAACCCGATCATCAATCAGGTGGTGTTCGAGGGCAATGGAGCCATCAGCGAAGACAAGCTTCGCGAGGAAGTCACGATCGGCCCGCGCGGGATCTACACCCGGGCCCGGGTCCAGGAAGACGTGGGCTCCATCATCGAGCTCTACCGCCTGGGTGGGCGCATCTCCGCGACTGTGACCCCCAAGCTGGTGCAACTCGAGCAGAACCGGGTCGACGTGATCTTCGAGATCGACGAGGGCCCCGAGACAGGTCTGCGGACCATCACATTCCTGGGCAATCAGGAGTTCAGCGACAGCGACCTGCGCGAAGTGATGGTGACGAAACAGACCCGCTGGTTCCGTCTGTTCAACACCAACGACAACTACGATCCCAACCGGCTGGACTACGATCGAGAGCAGCTGCGGAAATTCTACACCAACCGCGGCTACTACGATTTCCGTATTGTTTCAGCCGTCGCTGAACTCGCGCCTGATGACAGTGCGTTTGCCATGACACTCACGGTGGACGAGGGCGCCAAATTCAACTTCGGCGAAGTCAAGGTTGTTACTGAAAACGAGCGGTTAAACGGCGATTTTCTCGCCCTGCTTCTGCCGATCCGCACGGGTGACCTGTACGAAAGCGACAAGATCGAGTCGTCGGTCGACGCGCTGACGTTTGCCGCTGGGTCGGCTGGCTACGCCTTCGTCGAGATCAACCCGACCTATACGGCCAACCGCGAGACCAACACCGTCGATGTGACGTTCAATGTCAGTGAAGGCCAGCGGGTCTATGTCGAGCGGATGAATGTGGTCGGCAACACTCGCACGATCGATCCCGTCATCCGCCGCGAACTGCTGTTGACCGAAGGCGATGCCTTCAACCGCACGCTTGTCGAGGCCTCGCGCAACAACCTGCGTCGCCTGGGCTTCTTCAAGGAAGTCACGATCGAGGAAACGCCGGGCTCGGCCCCTGACCGGTCCGTCGTCAATGTTACGGTCGAGGAGCAGCCGACGGGCGAACTGTCGGTCGGAGCAGGCTTCAGCTCGGTCGACAGCTTTGTGGTCAACCTGGGGATTTCCGAGCGGAACTTCCGGGGTCGCGGCCAGAATCTGACCGCGCGGGTGGAATGGGGCTCCCTGCGCCAGCAGATCGACTTCCGTTTCACGGAGCCGAAATTTCTGGGTCGGGACGTCGGTGCCGGTTTCGACATGTTCCACTCGCGTTACGACTTCCAGGATGAGTCGTCGTTCGACTATCGTTCGACGGGGGCTGGCCTGCGTCTGTCCTATCCGCTGAACGGCTATACGCGGTTCAGCACCCGCTACTTCATCAAGGACGACGAGATCATCGTTCCGTTCGGTTATTGCGATGCGGGTGGTGCGGGCTCGCGCGCCCTTTGCGAGCAGGTCGGAGCCTCCCTGAACTCTTCGGTCGGCTACACGCTGCAGATCGACCGTCGCAATGATCCGGTCCGTGCCACCCGCGGCTGGAGCGGTTCACTGCGTCAGGATCTGGCCGGTATCGGCGGGGATGTGAACTATCTCAAGACCGAGGTCGACGGGGCCTGGTATTACGGCATCACGCCCGCCTGGATCGTCAGCGTTCAAGGATCGATGGGCTATGTCTCCGGCTGGAACGGAGATGCCGTGCGCATCAACGATCGCTTCTTCCGGGGTGGCAACACCTTCCGCGGCTTTGAGGTCGCGGGCCTCGGACCGCGTGACCTTCGCACCAACGACTCTCTCGGCGGTAATTTCTACGCTGTCGGCAGTGCCGAACTGACCCTCCCGAACGGTCTGCCCGAGCAGTATGGCATCCGCACCTCGCTGTTTGCCGACGTGGGCACCACGGGTCTTCTGGATGATCGCTATACCCTGACGTCGGGCGGTATCGTCGACACGCAGATCGTGGACGACCTGTCTCTTCGTGCCTCGGCCGGCCTCAGCGTCCACTGGCGCTCGCCAATGGGTCCTATCCGCTTTGACTTCAGCCAGATCTTGTCCAAGGAAGACTACGACCAGACGGAGGCCTTCCGCTTCTCCACCTCGACCCAATTTTAAGCCTGGTCCCAAGGGCCACACGTCTCCACAAGGTACGTCATGAAAATCCTCGCCATCGGCGCTTTTGCGCTCACGTCTCTCGTCGCCACGACAGCGCTGCCCTCGGCAGCCACCGCCCAGACGGCGGGTCCCGTCAATCAGGGGCCTGCCATCCCGGGCGTCTGCGTCTATTTCAATCAGCGCCTGCTGGCACAGTCGACGGTCGGCGCTTCGGTGCAGTCCCGCATGGAGCAACTGGCGACGGAAGTTCAGGGTGAACTCGCTCCCTATGGTTCATCCATCAGCACTGAATATCAGCGCATACAGGCGGGTGGCCCCACGGTGACCGACGCCGATCGCCAGGCCCTCCAGACCCGTGTCCAGGAAGCCCAGTTGCTTGAGCAGACCCGCGAGAACGAGCTGCGTTACACCCTGTCGGAACAGCGCCGCCTGATCTCGGCTGCCGTCGAGCCCCTGCTGGTGGCCGTCTATCAGGAACGTGGCTGCGGTATCCTGCTCGACCGTGAAAGCGTCTTCATCCTGAACCCCGCCATGGACGTTACAGATGCGGTGATCGAGCGTCTGAATGCGAGCTTGCCGTCGCTCAGCTTCAACCGCCTGCCTGTGCCGGTGCAGCAGACGGCACAGTAGCAAGCCGAACGGGCGCGAGGGACCATGCCGGACGCTCGTTTTTTCCTGAGCCTGGATACGATCAACGTCTCCTCTCTCGCCGAGAGAATCGGAGGGGTCCTGGTACGCGGTGGAGACACCGCCATCCAGGCTGTTGCCCCATTGGCAACGGCTGGCTCGCAGTCCGTGGCGTTCCTGGGGGACAGGAAGTTCGTGGAAGCCCTCGCTTCGACAAAGGCCGGTTGCGTCATCGTGCCGGAATCCGCAATCGAACTCGCGCCGCTTTCTGCGGCAGTGATTGTTTCGCGCGAGCCACAGGCCGCCTGGGCGAGGGCCTCCCTGGCACTCCACAAGGCGATCGCGCTCGAGCACTCCGTGCCCGCTGCTGACGTCTGCGAGGACGACAGCGTCATGCTGGCTCCCGGCGTGGTCCTCGGTCATGGCGCGCGGATCGGGTGCGGGAGTCGGATCGGTGCCAATACGGTCATCGGTCCAGGCGTCCAGATTGGCCGCGACTGCCAGATTGGCAGCCAGGTGACGCTTGGCTTCGCGCTGATCGGGGATGGGGTGACGATCCTCTCCGGAGCGCGAATCGGAGAGGCGGGATTTGGTGCCGCCGGATCGGCAACCGGGCCGGTTGACGTGCCGCAACTGGGTCGCGTCATCCTTCAGGATGGCGTGACAGTCGGGGCCAATACCTGCATCGATCGTGGAGCCTATGAGGACACCGTCGTGGGCGAGAATTCCAAGATCGATAATCTTGTCCAGATTGGCCACAACAGCGTGATCGGCCGCAATGCCCTGATCGCAGCCCATACCGGGATTTCCGGCTCGGTCATGGTTGGCGACAATGTGATGTTCGGCGGCAAGGCCGGCATCGGAGATCACATAACCATCGGCGACGGAGCCCGTGTTGCAGCGGGTGCCGGGGTCCTGGCCAACATTCCCGCGGGCGAGACCTGGTCGGGTTATCCGGCCAAACCGATCCGTCAGTTCTTGCGCGAGACGGTCTGGCTTGCCAGACAGGTGACCCGCAAGAAGGGCGAAGGGCGTGACTGAGCAAACCGAAACTATCCGAATCGACTATGCCGAGGTCATGCGTCGGCTGCCTCACCGTTACCCGTTCCTGCTGGTCGATCGCGCCGAGGATTTCGTGGCGGGCGTGTCGATCACCGGCATCAAGAACGTCAGCCACAACGAGCCGTTCTTCCAGGGGCATTTCCCGATCGACCCGGTCATGCCTGGCGTTCTGATCGTCGAGTCCATGGCACAGACCGGTGCCCTGCTGATGTCCAAGACGCTGGACGTCGCCGTCGAGGGCAAGGTCATCCTGTTCATGTCAATCGACGGGGTGCGCTTCCGCAAGCCTGCCCGTCCCGGTGACCAGCTGAGACTGCAGGTCAGGGTCACCCGTCAGCGCGGGGACATCTTCAAATTCCGGGGCGAGACCTTCATCGACGGAAAACTGGCAGCAGAGGCCGACTTCGCGGCCATGGTGGCGACCGTCGCCGATCCGGTCACGCCGTGATCCACCCGACCGCCATCGTCGATCCCTCGGCACAGCTTGCGTCTGATGCCGTGGTCGGCCCTTGGTGTACCGTTGGTCCGGGGGTGACGCTGTCCGAAGGCGTGCATCTGGTCAGTCATGTCGTGCTCCAGCAGGACACGACGGTCGGCGCGCGCACGGTAATCCATCCCTTTGCCGTGATCGGCGGGGATCCCCAGCACAATGGCTATCGCGGCGAGCCCGTGCGGCTCGAGATTGGCACGGACAACAGCATTCGCGAACACTGCACCTTCAACCGGGGCACGCCCCAGGGGACAGGCATCACGCGCGTCGGCTCGCATGGCCTGTTCATGACAGGTGCCCATGTCGGTCATGACGCCGTCGTGGGAGACAATGTGGTCATGGCCAATCAGGCGACACTGGGCGGTCACGCGCGCATCGGCGACCGGGTATTCCTCGGTGGGCTCTGCGCGGTGCACCAGAACGGGCGTGTGGGGCAGGGGGCCATCGTCGGTGGCCTCGCCGCGGTGACGCGCGATGTCATTCCCTACGGCTCGGCCTGGGGCAATCACGCCCAGCTTCACGGGCTCAATCTCATCGGCCTGAAGCGCAAGGGCTACGGGAAGGATGCGATCCGCCGGCTGCTGGCCGCCTTTCGCGACCTCTTCGAGGGCACCGGAATCTTCGCAGAGAGGCTCGACCGGGTCGAGGCGACGTTCGCCGACCTGCCCGAGATCCGCGAGATCGTGGCCTTCATCCGCGAGGACGCGAAACGTCCCCTGTGCCTGCCGGGCGCATGACCAGGTCGGCGGCAGGACGACTGGGCCTGATCGCCGGTGGGGGAGAACTGCCGCACGCCATCGCGCGACGATGCGAGGCCGAGGGTCGTGGGATCTACATCATCCGCCTGGCTGGCTTTACGGACGCTCATCTGGAGCGCTGGCCCGGCGAGACGTTTGGAATGGCCGAAATCGGCGGCATCATGAAGGCCCTGAAACGTGAGGGCTGCACCGCCATCTGCCTCGCTGGGACCGTCAATCGGCCCGATTTCAAGACGTTGAAGCCGGATTTGAAGGGCGCGTCTGTGCTGCCAGGTATCATCGCAGCGGCGACGCGGGGAGACGACGCTCTCCTGCGCAAGATCCTTTCGGTGTTCGAGAACGAAGGCTATGCCGTCGAGGGAGCTGACGACGTTCTGGGTGGCCACACCCTGCCTGCCGGGGCGCTGGGTCGCATTGAACCCACGACTGACCAGCTATCCGATCTCAGAAAATCCTTGCATGTTGCCGAAAAGGCAGGAGAACTGGATATCGGACAGGGGGCTGTGGTCTGTGACGGGCTGGTGCTGGCAGTCGAAGCCCAGGAGGGCACGGACGCCATGCTGGCCCGGGTCGCCAGCCTTCCGGCCGATCTCCGCGGGTCGGTTTGCGAACGCAAGGGGACGCTGGGCAAGGCCCCCAAGCCGATCCAGGACCTTCGGGTGGATATGCCGGTGATCGGCGCGCGCACCATCGAAATGGCCGCCGCTGCCGGTCTTGCTGGCGTTGGCGGCATCGTCGGTCAGCTGATCCTGATCGACCGCGAGGGGATCATAGAGGCTGCCGACCGGCTGGGTCTTTTCGTCTGGGGCGAAGAGCGGCCGTGATGGCCCCGATCAAGATCATGCTGGTTGCGGCCGAAGCCTCCGGCGACGCCCTCGGTGCCGGTCTGGCCGCGGCGCTGAAACAACAGGCCCCGGACATCACCTTTGTCGGTGTCGGCGGGCCGCGCATGGCTGAACAGGGGATAGTCAGCCCCTTCGATATTGCGGAGCTGTCAATTCTCGGCTGGCTGGAGGGACTACGCGCCTATGGCAGGGTTCGGGCCCGGGTCGCCGATACCGTGGCCATGGCCGTGCGGGAACGGCCCGATGCGGTTGTTCTGATCGACAGTTGGGGGTTCACCATCCGCGTTGCCCAGGCCATCCGTGCCGTATTGCCGGATGTGAAGCTGGTCAAATATGTCGGCCCTCAGGTCTGGGCGTCACGTCCCGGGCGAGCGAAGGCCCTGGCCGGCTCTGTGGACCACCTGCTGGCGCTTTACAGCTTCGATGCGCCGTGGTTCGAGCGCGAGGGGCTGCCGACGACCGTCGTCGGGTCACAAGCCCTGCATATCGACATGAGCGGGGCCGATCCGAAGCGGTTTCGTGCCCATCGCAACCTGACCATGGACCAGCCGCTGCTGCTGATCCTGCCGGGCAGTCGGCCGAGCGAAATACGGCTGATGACGCCGGTCTACGAGCAGACAGCCATCCGGCTCCGGGCTGACCGCCCCGATCTGGCCGTAGCCGTGGTCGTCGCAGGAACGGTGGCCGAGGACGTGAAGGCGCGCATCGCCGCCTGGCCCTTCCGCGCTCATCTCGTCGAGGAAGTGGACAAGCTGTCAGCCATGAAGGCTGCAACCGTGGCCCTGGCCACCAGCGGGACGGTCTCTACCGAGCTCGCCCTGGCGGGTGCTCCTATGGTCATTGGCTATCGGTTCGGACCCGTCAGCTATTCGATCATGAAGCCGTTCTTCACCGGGAAGTATGCCACCCTGTTCAACCATGCGGCCGACGAGGAGATCGCGCGCGAGCTGATCCAGTCCGACGCTACGCCTGAACGGTTCGTGGCCGAAGTCGGTCGGCTGCTGGACGACCCGGCTGCCCGCAGTGACCAGTCAGCCCGCCAGACAGCAGCACTTGACCGGATGGGCCGCGAGGGCCGTGATCCGTCACAAATTGCCGCAGAGACAGTCTTGCAGATCGCCAGGCGCGAAATCGGCTGACCCTGGAACCGCCAGGGGGCCCAGCCGAATGGCCAGGCCCCTTTTCCGGTCCGTCTTGACCGTTATCAACCCAGTCGGGCAGCGATCCCGGTGAGCGTTTCCTTCAGCCCCGCCATCCGCCTCGCGGTCTGGTCAGTGCCGGTCACCGCGACCTGTGCGGCGAGGTCACGCAGGCTGCGGGCGACCGCCGCGTCACGGGCTCCGCCGTCGACCAGCGGCATGGCCCGATCCAGCACAGCCGTGATCTGCGTCCGCATCTCGAGCGGCATGGCGTCTGTACGGGCCAGTTGGTCGAGGTAGGCCTTGGCCACCACGGGGTGGGCTGGCCATTTCACCGGGAACTGCTGCTGCGGGTTCACCGTGCCACCTTCGTCGGCCATGCGGGCCGCTGCGATTTCGTTCTCGGTCAGATGCTCGCTGGGTGTCAGGGCCAGCACGTCCAGACCGCGAGCGATCTCGGTGCCGTAGATCAGACCGTCGTACCAGTAGACCGACCAGAAGCCGCCCATGGTGCCGTGCTCCTCGTTGACAGGTCCACGGTCGAAATAGGCGATTTCGCGGACGTTGGACGAGTCGGTGAAGTCACTGATCGAGATGCCGCCCTGGTACCAGGCCTGGACGAACAGATCGCGGCCGGGCACCGGAATGATCGAGCCGTTGTGGGCAACGCAGTTTTCCTTGTCGCCCTGGGGGGCAGGGAGTTTGTAGTAACTCCGGAATTCCAGCTGGTTATCGATGATATCGTAGACGGCATTGGCACCCCAGGTCTTGGGATCCTGCACCCGGCAGCGCGGACGGCCTCCGCCCCCCCACTCGTCTGTGAAGATGACCTTGGTTCCGTCATTGTTGAACGTTGCCGAGTGCCAGTAGGCGAATCCGTTGTCCGTGACCGCATCCAGACGCTTCGGCGCGCGTGGATCGGATGTGTCGAACAGGATCCCGTTACCTGAACAGGCTCCACCCGCGATGTTCCGCGACGGGAACAGGGTGATGTCGTGGCACTGATCGGTGCGGCTTGTCGTCTGTGTGCCTTCCCCGTGGTCTCCGCCGGCCCAGAGGCCTGCAACGCGGCCGGTCGCTGCGTCGGCAAAGACAGAGGGACTGTCGACGATGCGAGCCCGCGAGGGGTCAGCGATCGGAATTTCGATCACATCGATACTGAACAACGCCGTGTTGGCGTCGCCGGGGGCCCCGACGACGCAGCCTGCCAGTTCCTCTTCGGAACGGACATTGGCTGTGCCGGAGTTGTAGACGACCAGGGTTCGCGGGTCCTGCGACACCACAGTGTGGGTATGTGATCCCCGGCAGGTCTGGACCTGTCCGACCTGAACGGGCTGGGCGGCATTGCTGATGTCGAAGATGCGCAGACCGCGGAAACGTTCCGGGGTCGGCTCGGACCCGACACCCTGACGTCCGCAGTCCACGCGACCACTGTTCGACTCGACCGACATGAGCAGGAGGTCCCCGACGATCGAGACGTCGCCCTGACCACCCGGGCAGACGATCGAGCTGATCAGTTGAGGTTCGTTGCCCAGACCCAGCCGGTAGAGATTGAAACCATGGTAGTTTCCAACAGCCAGAAGGTCGCCCTTGAAGGCCATGTCCGTGTTGGCAAAGCTCAGGAAGGGCGATCTCCGACCATACTGGGCGGGCGATTCGGGACGGGTCGTCCGCTCGGAGCGGGTGTCGGCCTCATCGCCTGGCCTCGGGATGGGTGGGGGCAGGCCAGCAGGGTTCAGCGGATCGAAGAAACCCGCTGGCTTCGGCAGGGTGGCGACCAGGGTCATGTTGCTGGCCGCCTGCTGGGCGTCGCGGAAATCGCCCTTCAGCGTGCTGCGTGGGTCCTCGGCGCTTTCGCGAAGAAGGCCCGACATGCGATTGATCTCGGCCTGCTGTTCGTTGGTGACATCATTGGCAAAACGGAACAGCACAGGGTCGTAGGCTGAGCCCGGTCGACCGAACAGATTGCTGACCATTTCGACCGCGCCTTCGTGGTGCGCGATCATGCGTTCCAGGAACTGCCGATCGAACTGCGGGCCGCTGGCCGTCGCCATGGCTGACATCTGGGCCATCGTCGCCATGCCCGGCATCGTCGAATGCGCGCTGTGGTCCATGGAGGCGTGATCCGCGCCGTGAGCACTGTGGTCCATCCCGGCCATCGAATGGCCCTGGGCAGGGTCGGGTGCCGTCTCGCCACGCTCGGTCAGCCAGCCGCGCATGAAGGTGATCTCGTCGGCCTGCGAGGCATTGATCCGCCCGGCGATGTCGATGACGGCCTGGGTGTTGGTGCGCTCGGCGACCAGTTTCGCCATCTCGACGGCCTGGGCATGATGCAGGATCATGTCCTGCATGAATTTCACGTCGTCAGCCGAATAGCGATTGTCGGCAATCCGTGCGGCGTCTGCGCCTTCGAGCGATCGTGACGCCTGTCCCGGCGCCCCGGGCTGGATGATCGGCGCCTGCTGGGCGGCGGCACCCGTTGCGAGCAGGAGCACGCCTGCTGCGACAGAGCTTCCAAGGATCCTGCGAATGGTCGGACGGGTGTCGGGCAACAGCTTCACTCCCAGATTACGATTTATCTCCCAGAGCTAGCACGCTGAATGCTGTGGTATAAGTCCATGACCGTTGGCTGCAGCCGGAATTGAAAACGCCGGGACGGATGTCCCGGCGTTTCGTCCTGGCGTGACTACGATCAACCGCGGTTCTGGATCGGGACGTAGTCCCGCTCGGTCGGTCCGGTATAGAGCTGGCGAGGGCGGCCGATCTTCTGGGTGGGGTCACCGATCATTTCCTGCCACTGGGCAATCCAGCCGACGGTACGGGCCAGCGAGAACAGGACGGTGAACATCGAGGTCGGGAAGCCCATCGCCGACAGGGTGATGCCCGAATAGAAGTCCACGTTCGGGAACAGCTTGCGCTCGATGAAGTACTCGTCGTTCAGGGCGATGCGCTCCAGTTCCTTGGCGACCTGGAACAGGGGATCGTTCGGATCACCAACGGCAGCCAGCACCTCATCGGCGCTTTCCTTCATCACGGTCGCTCGGGGGTCATAGTTCTTGTAGACCCGGTGGCCGAAGCCCATCAGCTTGTATTTCTTGGCTTTCACACCCTCGATGAACTCGGGGATCTTGTCCGGCGTGCCGATTTCCTTGAGCATGTTCAGCGCCTCCTCATTGGCACCGCCATGCGACGGACCCCACAGGCAAGCGATCCCCGCGGCGATACAGGCAAAGGGGTTGGCACCCGAAGACCCGGCCAGCCGGACGGTCGAGGTCGACGCGTTCTGCTCATGGTCGGCGTGCAGGGTGAAGATCCGGTCCATGGCCTTGGCCATGACAGGATTGACGACATAGTCCTCGGCCGGGACGGCGAAGCACATGCGCAGGAAATTCTCTGCGTAGTTCAGGTCGTTGCGCGGCGAAACGAAGGGCTGGCCGATGTGATATTTGTAGGCCCGCGCCGCGATGGTCGGCATCTTCGCAATCAGTCGGATGGCCGAGATCTCGCGCTGGCGGGCGTCATGAATGTCCAGGCTGTCGTGATAGAAGGCCGACAGGGCCCCGACGGTGCCCACCATGATGGCCATCGGGTGGGCATCGCGCCGGAAGCCCTCGAAAAAGCGGTCGAACTGGGCATGCAGCATGGTGTGCATCGTGACGCTGCGCTCGAATTTCTCGTACTGGTCGGCGGTCGGAAGCTCGCCGTGCAGGAGAAGGTGGCAGACCTCGACGAAGTTTGACTGGGCCGCCAGCTGGCCAATCGGATAGCCACGGTGAAGCAGGGTGCCCTTGTCGCCATCAATGAAGGTGATGGCGCTCTCGCACGCCGCCGTGGATGTGAAGCCCGGGTCGTATGTGAAGGCGTCTGTCGCTGCGTAGAGTTTGCGGATGTCGATGACATCCGGGCCGGTCGAGCCTGAAAGCACCGGCATTTCGACGGACACGTCGCCATAGGTCAGGGTCGCTGTTCCAGCGGATTTGTTCGTGTCGGTCATGCTTTGCCCTTGGTCCCTGCGTGAAGCCCGACGCAACCGCGCCAGCTGATGGGTTCACTTAGTCTGTTGCAGCGCATCATCCAAGCGCCCCAGACTTTCGTCGCGCCCCAATGCCGCCAAAATCCGTGCGATGTCAGGCGATGGGCTTCCGCCAGACAGCGCAGCACGCATCGGCGGGCCGATCTTGCCGAAGCCGACGGCCTCCAGTTCGGCAAACGCCTTGAGCTCGGCTTCAAGGGCCGCCATTTCCCAATCGGCAAACTGGGCCAGAAGATCGCGCAGTCTTGCGATGCGCTCCGCCGTCTCACCGGTCAGCATCGCCTGGGCTTTCTCATCAAGCACAAGGGGGCGAGCCTTGATAACAAACGCTGTCTGATCAGCGAGTTCGATCAATGTCTTCGCGCGGTCTTTGATGAACGGAAGCGCCTGAAGCAGGCGTCTGCCATCATCATCCCGCCCGTTACCGTTTCGGGCCCGATGAATGGCAAGCGTCAGTTCCGCCAGCCGGTCTTCGTCCGCGAGGCGGATCCAGTGGGCATTGACGTGAGCAAGCTTGTCGAAGTCCAGCCGGGCGGGTGCCTTGCCTACACCGGTGAGGTCGAACCATTCCGCCGCCTCGGCATCGCTGAAAAGTTCGTGATCGCCATGTGACCAGCCCAGACGGGCCAGATAATTGCGCATCGCCTCCGGGAGATAACCCATCTCGGCGTACTCATGGACCGCCTGGGCCCCGTGCCGCTTGGACAGTTTGGCTCCGTCGGGACCGTGTATGAGCGGGATGTGTGCAAAGACAGGGCGAGCCCAGCCAAGCGCATCGTAGATCAGGGACTGTCGGGCCGCATTGTTCAGGTGATCGTCGCCCCGGATCACGTGGGTGACGCCCATGTCATGGTCATCGACCACGACCGCGAGGTTGTAGGTCGGCGCACCATCGGACCGCAGAAGGACCAGATCGTCCAGATCGCTCGAGGACCAGGTCACGGAACCCTGGACCTGATCCTCGACGACGACCGTTGCCGGCAATGGACGACGGAAGCGAACAACATGCGGCTCCGCGGCGTCACCCTCTGCGGGATCGCGGTCACGCCAGGGCGATTCGAAGCCGGTCCGGGCGGCCTTGGCTTCGTCGCGAAGCCGGCCAGTCTCGTCTGCAGAGGTATAGTCGCGATAGGCGTGGCCGGTTTCCAGCAGGGTCCGGACGACCTCGCGGTGACGATCCGCGCGTGCGTGCTGAAAGACAGGCTCCTCGTCTGCGGGCAGCTCCAGCCAGCTCAGTCCGTCGAAGATCGCCTTGACCGCAGCGTCGGTCGAACGTTCGCGATCAGTATCCTCCACACGGATAAGGAACTTGCCTCCGCGGCCTTTCGCGTAAAGATAGTTGAACAGTGCCGTTCTCGCGCCGCCGATGTGCAGGGAGCCGGTGGGCGAAGGGGCAAAGCGGGTGACGACGGGGGACTGGGGATCAAGCGATGTCATGAAGGGTACGTCCGAAGGGGCGGCCCTTATACCCTCCGGGACGCCAAAGCCCAGCGCATGGAAGCGACTCTGCGACGCCGTGCGCGCCGAGGTCGCGGCCCAGGGATTGCGATGGCGGTTATGGGCAC
>QBLX01000047.1:7353-19122 GCA_003241825.1 Alphaproteobacteria bacterium | reverse complement strand
ATGTCGAGGTCTTCGCGGCTGAAGCCCGCCGCGATCTGGCGCCGGGTCAGTGCCTCGCCGGTCGCGGCGCGGGGCTCGGGTCCGGGTCCGATCAGCGGCTCCAGATCGACCATGTTCTCCAGCCATTCCGTATAGGGATGATCGGCAGCCAGGGCGTCGACGGCCTCGGCCTCGTCCAGCAATATGCCATTGCGCAGATCGGCGACGATCATCCGGCCGGGGCCGATCGGGAGGCGGCGCTTGATACGGCTGTCGGCCAGCCCGGCCAGACCCGCCTCTGACCCGACCAGCAGCAGGCCGTCGTGGGTTTCCATGGCGCGGAGTGGGCGCAGGCCGTTGCGGTCCTTGCCGCAGACGATCCAGCGGCCGTCGGTGGCACAGATGGCGGCAGGCCCGTCCCACGGCTCCATGACCGCATTGCAATAGGCATAGAGCGCCCGGTGCTCGGGCTTCATGATGCCCTCGTCCTTGGCCCAGGCTTCGGGGATCAGCAGGGCCTTGGCCATGGGCGCAGGCCGGCCGGCGCGGACCAGGACCTCGAACACATTGTCCAGCGAGGCACTGTCGGAACCGCCCGGCTGGACCACCGGTTTGACGTCCTCGTCATGGTCGCCGAACGCCTGGGCGGTCATGCGGATCTCGTGCGACCGCATCCAGTTCAGATTGCCCTTGAGCGTGTTGATCTCGCCATTGTGGGCCAGCATCCGGAACGGCTGGGCCAGCCGCCATTCGGGGAAGGTATTGGTCGAATACCGCTGGTGGAAGATCGCGTAGGCGGCCTCGAACGTGGGGTCCAGCAGGTCGGGATACAGCTGGTCCAGCAGTTCGGCGCGAACCATGCCCTTGTAGATCAGCGACCGCGCGGACAGCGAACAGATGTAGAAGCCCGGCACGCTTTCGGCGATGACCGCACGCTCGATCCTGCGACGGACCAGATAGAGCTCGCGCTCCAGCGCCTCGCCATCGTCCGACCCCGCAAGGTCGGCAGGTGCGGCGAGCATGATCTGCTCGATCTCGGGCCGCGTCGCATCGGCCTTGGAGCCCACAACGCGCAGGTCGATCGGCGTCTGGCGCCAGCCATAGATGAAGAACCCGGCCCGCAGGACCTCGGTCTCGACGATGGCGCGCGCCCTGTCCTGGGCCCCCAGATCGGTGCGGGGCAGGAAGATCTGGCCGATGGCGATGGGGCCGGGCCGCAGGGCCTGGCCTATGACGCGGACCTGTTCGGCAAAGAAGGCCTGCGGGGCCTCGACCATCAGGCCGGCACCGTCACCGGACAGGCCGTCAGGGTCGACAGCTCCGCGGTGGGCGACATTCTTCAGCGACCGGATAGCCAGTTCGACGACTTCACGGCGCGGCTGACCATCGATGGCCGCCACGAGGCCGACCCCGCAGGCGTCCTTCTCGGAAGCCGGCTGATAGGCATGGGCGTCGATCAGACGCTGGCGGTCATCGTTGTATTTTGTAAGCCAGGTCATTTCAGGTGTGTCTCAATCCACTCAACACGCACGTTCCAACTATCCCGCTCATCCCGGCGAAAGCCGGGACCCAGTTTTTTGGGTCAGACCTGCAGGACTTTGCTCGCAACAGGACCGGGTCCCGGCTTTCGCCGGGATGAGCGGAATTGGTAGCGCGGGTCATGCGGCCTGCTCCAGGGTGCGGGCCTTGAGATAGCGGTCGATCTCGGCAGCGGCGTCCTGGCCGTCGCGAACAGCCCAGACCACCAGGGAGGCTCCGCGCACGGCGTCGCCGGCCGCGAAGACGCCGGGCAGGGAGGTCGCTGCGCTGCGCGGAGCCACGGCGACCGTGTTCCAGTCCGTCAGGGCGAGGTCGGGATGGTGGTCGGCAAAGGCCTCGGGCTCGAAACCGAGCGCCTCGATTACCATGTCGGCCGAGAGGTCGAAATCACCGCCCGGCACCGGCACGATCTCGCGACGCTTGCCGAAGACGGGCTCCGACAGCGCCATGCGCGCAGCCCGGACGGCCGTCACGGCGCCGCCCTTGGACAGCAGCGCCTTGGGTGCGCCCAGCCATTCGAAGCGGATGCCTTCTTCCTCGGCGTTCAGGACCTCGCGGGCCGAGCCGGGCATGTTTTCGCGGTCCCGGCGGTACAGGCAGACGACCTCGTCTGCCCCCTGGCGGATGGCGGTGCGGACACAGTCCATGGCGGTATCGCCGCCACCGACCACGACCACGCGACGGCCCTTCGCATGATGCCAGCCCTCGCCCTCGGGATCCGACAGGTCGCGGCGGTTCTGATGGGTCAGATAGTCGAGGGCGCGGATGGTGTCGCCCGGCCCACCACCTGGCACGGACAGGGCTCGCGCCTGATAGACGCCCATGGCCAGCAGCACCGCATCGTGGCGCTCGCGCAGGGTGTCGAGCGTCACATCCACACCGACATTACAGTTCGAGACGAAGGTCACGCCACCGTCGATCAGCCGATCGACCCGGCGCTGGACCACCCGCTTCTCGAGCTTGAAGCCGGGAATGCCATAGGTCAGCAGGCCGCCGGGACGGTCGTGGCGGTCATAGACCGTGACCTGATAGCCCTGTTCACGCAGGCGGTCGGCGGCGGCCATGCCAGCCGGGCCCGCGCCGACGATGCCGACGCTCTCGCCGCGCTCATGGGCCGGACGGATCGGCTCGACCCAGCCATTGTCGAAAGCGGTGTCACCGATGAAGGCCTCGACAGAGCCGATGGTGACCGCTTCCCAGCCCGACTGGTTCAGGGTGCAGGCACCCTCGCACAGCCTGTCCTGAGGGCAGATGCGGCCGCAGATTTCCGGCATGGTCGAGGTGGCCGACGCCATCCGCCAGGCCTCGCGCAGTTCATCCTCTGCCGACAGTCCCAGCCAGTCGGGGATGTTGTTCTGGAGTGGACAGCCGGTCTGGCAGAAGGGCACGCCACAGTCGGTGCAACGCCCGGCCTGAACCTCGATATTGGTCGTCGTTGGCGGGACGATGATCTCGCCGAAATCCTGCACGCGCACGGACGCTTCCATCTTGGGAAGACGGCGTGGCTGAACGACGAACCCTTGAGGTCCGGATGGGCCTTTGTGTTGCATGGCAACATAAAAGCCAAAAAGGGACTTATGAGCAAATGATTTCCACGTCGTAGCACTTAAGCTCACGCGGAAAGCACGAAATTGCCGGTTTCAGGCTGTTACGCGCACGATGAGTGATTTCGCCGCGCCCGGCCGGCAAGGTTCGGGGGTCACCCCTGATCCCACCCTCCGGCCAGGGCCTTGAACAGGGCGATCTGGTAGGTGGTCACCTGGGCATCAGACGAGGCGAGCTGGGCATCGGCACTGGCCAGGGTGCGTTCCGCGTCCAGGACCGTCAGGAAGCTGTCGGCCCCGGCGTCGAACCGCAGGCGCGACAGCCGGGCAGCGGTGGCGGCCTGATCGCGGGCCTCGGTCAGGGCCGTGCGGCGGTCCAGCTCGTTGGCGTACTGCGTCAGGGCGGTCTCGGTTTCCTGCAGTGCCACCAGCACGGCCTGGTCGAAATCGGCCAGGGCCGCGTCGCTCAGGGCTCCGGTCCGGGCGATCAGCGCACGGGCAGCGGCGATGTTGGGGAAGGACCAGCTGATCAGCGGTCCGACGCTGAAACGCAACGCCGTGTCGTCGCCAAGTCCGCCAGCGCTCAGTGCGGTCGAACCGAGTGATCCGCCGAGGCTGATGGTCGGATAGAGCGAGGCCGTGGCCACGTTCACCCGCGCAGCGGCAGCAGCCAGATTGCGCTCTGCCTGACGGACGTCGGGACGCCGCGCCAGAAGGGCGGCTCCGTCGCCGATCGGGACGGGCTGGGCCAGCTGGGGCGGACGCTGGCACTGCCGCGCGGCCTCGCTGGCCTGGGACGGGGTGGCTCCGGTCAGGGTGGCGAGACGGAACAGGGCCTCGTCACGGGCGGCGCGAAGGGTCGGCAGGCTGGCGCGGGTCGAGGCCAGGGCCGAGCGGGCGCGGGCGGTGTCGAGGCCGGTGCCGGCCCCGCCCTCCAGCAGGCGTTGTGTCAGGTCGACGGTGCGGGTCTGGAGGTCGATACTGGTCTGCGCCACCGCGATCCGGGCATTGGCGGAACAGGCGTCGGCGCGCAGGTTGGCGGCGGCGGATTCCAGCTGGTTGTTGTTGGCAAAGGCCTGGGCGACCAGACCATCCAGGGTCGGATCGGCATAGAGCCGCCACCAGTCATCCCGCGCCGGCTCGGCCGTGACGACGCCGCTGGCGAGGGGAAGGTCTGAGGTTGTGAAGGCTCCCGACGCCGAGAGGGGGATCAGGGCGTCGGGGGCCTTTGGCCCGACCGCACAGGCCGACAGCAGGGCTGTCGCCGAGGCGAGCGTCAGGAACCGGAGAGCAGTGGATCGGGTCATGTCAGGCGTCTCCTGCGCGCGGGGCGGATCCCGCAGGCAGCGGCTGGTTGGGGTCGTGCGGAAAGGGAGGGCCTGCGGCGTCGGTGGGGTCGGTACTCCCGGTCCGGGGCTCGTGCGGCAGGCGCGCCGCCAGACCCCGGCAGATGACATAGAAGACCGGGGTGAACAGCAGGCCGAAGACCGTCACGCCGATCATGCCGAAGAACACCGCCGCCCCCAGCGACTGCCGCATCTCGGCTCCCGGCCCGTGGGCGAGAACCAGTGGCAGCACACCCAGGATGAAGGCAAACGAGGTCATCAGGATGGGCCGCAGGCGGATACGGGCAGCCGCGACGGCAGCGTCCCAGCGATTGAGGCCATGCTCTTCCTGCTGTTTGGCGAACTCCACGATCAGGATGGCGTTCTTGGCCGCCAGCGCGATCAGCACCACCAGTCCGACCTGGACGAGGATGTTGTTGTCCAGTCCCAGCGCATTGACCCCCAGCATGGCGGCCAGCAGACACATGGGCACGATCAGGATCACGGCCAGCGGCAGGGTAAAGGCCTCGTACTGGGCGGCGAGGACGAGGAAGACCAGCAGGACGGCGATCACGAAGATGATCGTCACGCCCCCGGATGCGGCCTTTTCCTGATAGGCCAGACCCGTCCACTCATAGCTGAAGCCGGGGGGCAGGGCCTGCTGTGCAAGGGCCTCCATCGTGGCGAGCGCCTGGCCCGATGACACGCCCGGTGCGCCCTGTCCCTGAAGCTCGGAAGCGGGAGACAGGTTGTAGCGAACGATGCGCGACGGACCCGAAGTCTCGCTGAGGGTCGCGACCGAGCCGATCGGCACCATGACCCCGGATGTGGCCCGGACCTTCAGGTTGGCGATGTCGGCCAGATCGTCTCGATAGGCCGGCTCGGCCTGGGCCGTGACCCGGAACGTACGACCCAGCAGGTTGAAGTCATTGACGTAGGACGAGCCGAGATAGATCCCCAGCGTCGAGAAGACGTCATTGGGCTGGACCCCCATCATCAGGGCCCGGTCGCGATCGATGTCGGCGTTCACGCGGGGCGAGCCGGTGTTGTAGGTCGAGAACACCTGCTGCACCTGATCCGGAGCCTGGGCGGCGGCTCCCATCATGGCATAGGTGGCTCCTTCGAGCGCGCCATAGCCCGCCGAGCCCGTGTCCTTGATCATCATCACAAAGCCGTTGCCATTGCCCAGACCCTGGATCGAGGGTGGGGCGATGACGAAGATGTTGGCACCCTGGATCGTCGACACCGATCCGGTGATGGCTCCGGCGAGGGCCGCAGCCGCCGTTTCACGCGCCTCGAAATCCTTCAGCCGGATGAAGATGGTCGCGGCATTGGATCCGAAGGAGAAGCTGGAGCCGTCGAGGCCTGCAAACGCCACAGTGCCGTCGACACCTTCGGTCTTGCGGATGATATCGCTGGCCTCGGCCATAACGGCCTCGGTCCGTTCGAGCGATGCCCCTGCAGGAAGCTGGATGACGCCGATCAGGAAGCCCTGGTCCTGGTCCGGGATAAATCCGGCGGGCGTATCGACAAGACGCCAGGCGGTCAGGCCGAGCAGGCCGACATAGACGATCAGCACCATCATGACCGTGCGGACCAGTCGCGCGGTCAGGCGGCCATAGCGATCCGACAGCCAGTCGAAGCCCTCATTGAACTTTCGGCCAGCCCAGCCGCCATAGAATTTGGCGGTGTTCAGAACGCCCTTCCTGCGTGGCGCATCCTCGTCGTGCGGCTTGTGGGGCTTGAGCAGCAGGGCCGCCATCGCCGGCGACAGGGTCAGGGAGACAAACAGCGAGACCACGGTCGCCGCGGCGATGGTGACCGCAAACTGGCGATAGAAGATGCCCGGGATGCCTGGCACGAACATGGTCGGGATGAAGACGGCGACGAGCACCAGACCGATGGCGATCAGGGCCCCGGAGACTTCCTGCATCGATTTGTAGGCCGCCTCCTTCGGGCTCAATCCCTGCTGGATGTAGCGTTCGACGTTCTCGACCACGACGATGGCATCATCGACCACGATCCCCACGGCCAGAACGAGGGCCAGCAGTGACAGGGAGTTGATCGAATAGCCCAGCGCCAGTTGCACCGCGAAGGTCGCGACGAGGGCGATCGGAATGGCCACGATCGGAATGATGGCGGCACGCCAGGACTGAAGGAAGATCAGCACCACGAGCACCACGAGGATAACGGCCTCGATCAGGGTATGCTGGACCGACTCGACCGATTTCGCGACGAACTCGGTGGGATTGTAGGGGACGGACACGGCCATTCCCTGTGGCAGTTCGGATCTCAGCGACTCCACTTCGGCCAGAACGCGGTCTGCGGTCCCCAGGGCGTTGGCCCCGGGCTGCTGGACGATGGCGATCCCGACGCCGCGCTGGCCGTCGAAGAAGCCGCGGATGCCATAGTCCTGGGCCCCCAGCTCGACACGGGCCACATCGCGGATACGGGTGACGCGTCCTTCGGCATCGGTCTTGACGACGATCTCGGAGAACTCCTCCGGGGTCGACAGGCGACCCTGGACCTGGATCGGCTGCTGGAAGGCCGAGGCATTGGTGGCGAAGGGGGGCTGGCCGATCGAACCGGCCGCTGCCTGGATATTCTGGGTCTGCAGGGCTGTGGTGATATCCGACGCATTCAGGCCGCGCGCGGCGGCCTTGGCCGGGTCGATCCACACCCGCATGGAATAGTTGCCGCCGCCGAAGATGGTGACATTGCCGACACCCTCCAGCCGGAGCAGGCGGTCGCGCAGCGTGGCATTGGCATAGTTGCCGACATAGTCGTTGTTCAGGCTGCCGTCGGGCGATGTCAGCCCGAGGATCATCAGGAAGCCGCTCTCCTGCTTGTTCACGACCACGCCGACCTGGCGCACCTGTTCGGGCAGACGGGGCTCGGCGAGGGCGACCCGGTTCTGGACCAGCACCTGGGCATCATCCAGATTGGTGCCGGGCTGGAAGGTGACGGTGATCGAGACGGCCCCGTCAGAGGTCGAGGACGACTGCAGGTACAGCATCCCCTCGACGCCATTGACCTCCTGCTCGATCGGGGCGGCGACGGTCTCGGCCAGGGTCTCGGCCGAGGCTCCGGCATAGGCGGTGTTGATCGTGATCGTCGGCGGAGCGATCTCGGGATACTGCGACAGCGGCAGTAACGGATAGGCGAAGACCCCGATCAGGGTGATGAACACCGCGATCACGGCGGCAAAGATCGGCCGGTCGATGAAGAAGCGCGAGATGTTCATGGTCTCAGTCGCCTGCGCCGACGGAGGCGGACAGGGCGCTGGCGGAGGTCGCCGTGGCGGCAGGCGGCGCGATCGTGGTCGGGACCTGGTCCTGACGTGGCGCGCGGGTGATCCGGCCCGTGGTCGGCTGGACCTTCACGCCCGGCATGGCGCGCTGGGTGCCGGAAATGATCACGCGATCGGTGGGGGCGAGGCCGGAGCGCACGACCCGCAGGCCGTCGACCAGCGGCCCGAGCTGCACGGGCTTTGGCGTGACCGAGCCATCGGCGGCGACGACCTGAACCACGCGGCGGGCCTGGTCGGTACCGACGGCGGCGTCGGGGATGAGAAGGGCGTCATAGGCGGCCGAACCCGCGACGCGGGCCTGACCGAACATGCCGGGCTTCAGGAAGCCGTCGGCATTGGCGATGACGGCACGCAGCCGGATCGTTCCGGACGCGGCATCGATGGCATTGTCGGTGAAGTCCAGCGTGCCCGACCGGGAGTAGCCGGTTTCGTCCTGCAGCCGGATCTGGACGGGTGCCGCCGAGCCCGTGCGGGCCTCGCGCTGGTATTTCAGCAGCAGGGACTCAGAGCCCTCGAACACGAAATGGATCGGGCTGGACGACACGACCGTGGTCAGGATGTCGCCCGCGGAAGACCCGCCTGCGATCACATTGCCTGCATCGACGCGACGGTCCGAGACCCGGCCGGACAGGGGAGCCACGACGCGGGTAAACTCGAGGTTCAGGCTGGCGGCCCTCATGGCGGCCTGGGCCGAGGCGACCTGGGCCTGGGCGGATTCCACGGCCCCGGCATTGGTATCGACCTCCGCCTGGGAAACGGCCTGGCTGGCCAGCAGGCCCTGGGAGCGGGTCAGATTGGTGCGGGCCAGGTTCAGCTGGGCCCGGGCCTGGGTGAGAGCCGCACGCGCGGTCGCCACCTCGGCCTGGGCCGGCCGGGGATCGAGGGTGAAAAGCAGCTGGCCGCGCCGGACATAGTCACCGTCGCGGAAGTGGACGGCCTCGATATAGCCGCCGACGCGGGCGCGAACCTCGGCCGTCTGGGTGGCCTCGAACCGGCCTGTGAACTCGTCCTGATCGACGATCCGCTCGGCCAGCGGCACGGCGACTGTAACCGCCGGAGCGGGGGGAGGGCCCTGGGCCTCAGCCCCCTGTGAACAGCCATAAAGCGCGCCCGTCGCAAGGACGGACACGGCAACCAGTTTCAGCCTGCGCATCTGCGCACTCTCCCAATGAGGGCAAAAATCCCTGTCAACGACAGTCCGGGCAACGGGGGAGGAGCCTCAGGTCATCGCCTGATGACATATAGGTGATCGGTCGTCAGGTTGTCAACGTGTGATGACATGGGCATAAGACCCACTGGGGAGTCGGGAGATCACATTGGGTTTCGAGCTTTGCAGCCGACCGCGGAACGCGGCGGCGACGCGTGCCGCTATTCTTGACGCGGCCAGCCGCCGCTTCATGGCGGAGACCTATGAGCAGGTCGGGATGCGGGACGTCGCCGGGGACGTCGGCGTGGATGCTGCCCTGATCTCGCGCTATTTCGGCTCCAAGGAAGACCTCTTCCTCGCCGTTCTGGACAACTGTGGCGCGGGTTCGGACCTGATGGACGGCGACCGGTCCGACTTCGGTCAGCGCATGGCCCAGGAGATGGTCTATGGGGTGCCGAACGACGGCAAGATGGGCTGGCTGCTGATCATGCTGCGATCGGCCTCGTCGCCGAAGGCTTCGTCGATCCTGAAACAGTCGTCGAATAATTTTCATGCGCCGTTTGCCGAATGGGTCGGGGGGGAGAACGCGCGGGTCCGCGTTCGGTTGCTGACCGGAGTCCTGATGGGGCTGGGTGTCAGCCGTGACATCTCGGGCGGTTTCGATTTCGATCCCGAGGAATGCGAGACGATGTGTGCCTGGCTGGCCACGACCCTGCAGGCCCTCGTCGACGGCTGAAGGCCGGGTCCGGAAACGGGCCGTCAGGATCGAAATTGCGCTGTGGGTGTTGTTTGCACCACATTTTGGAATAATTTTCCTGAAACGGGTTGTGCGACGCACCAAGGTCTGGCTTATTGTCGCTCGTAATCAGGAGCGGGTCGTGACCCAACGTCAGCACATCAGATCATCGGCAAGGACAGCGAAGGCTGTCGCGATCCAGCGCACACAGGCCATGGGTGCTGCTCTGACCACCCTTATTCTCAGCGTACTCCTCGGACTGCTCTCCGGAGCGGTGTGGATGCACGCAACCTGAACCCAACCTCAGGATCGCCCGCAGCCACCCGCTCCCGAAAGGAAGCGGGTTTTTTGTTGCGCGCGGTTCGAACACGCTTTCGGACCCTGTTAAGACATGACGCAAGATTTCACCCCGGATGACACCGCACCGTCGCCCAAGCGACGCAGCGCGGTCGTGACCGCCGGACCCAACCGCGCCGCAGCCCGCAGCTATCTGCGGGCTGCAGGCATGGACGATGCCGATTTCCACAAGCCGATGGTCGCCATCGTCAACACCTGGTCGTCGGTGACGCCCTGCAACATGCATCTGGACCGGCTGGCAAAGGATGTCCGCGCAGGCATCATTGCTGCCGGCGGGTACCCGATCGACTTCAACACGATCGTCGTCACGGACGGCATCTCGATGGGCACGCCGGGCATGAAGGCCTCGCTGATCAGCCGCGAGGTCATCGCCGACTCGATCGAGCTGGCCGTCGAGGGGCATCAGCTGGACGGGGTGATCTGCATCGTCGGGTGCGACAAGACCATTCCGGCCGCAGCCATGGCCCTGGCCCGGATGGATATCCCCGGACTGGTCTATTACGGCGGAACCATCATGCCCGGCCTGATCGGGTCGGCGGAGATCTCGATTCAGGACGTGTTCGAGGCGATCGGCGCACACGGTGCCGGGGCGATGGGCGATGACCAGCTGAAGGCCGTCGAGGCCGCAGCCTGTCCCGGTGCCGGGGCCTGTGGCGGCCAGTTCACAGCCAACACCATGGCCATGGCCCTGACGATGATGGGCCTGTCGCCGATGGGGGCCAATGACGTCCCGGCTGTCGACCCGGCCAAGGGTGCCGAGGGCGAGCGTTGCGGACGCCTGATCGTCGAACGGATCTTCGCCGGCGATACAGCGCGCAAATACATCACCCGCTCGTCGCTGAAGAATGCTGCCGTTGCGGTCTCCGCATCGGGCGGCTCCACCAATGCCGTCATGCACCTGACCGCGATCGCGGCCGAGGCGGGGGTCGAGTTCGGCATCGAGGACTGCCACCAGGCCTGTGTCGAGGCTCCGGTCATCTGCGACCTGAAGCCCGGCGGCCGGTTCCTGGCCTCACACCTGTATGTGGCTGGCGGCACGCGGCTGGTCGCCCAGCGGCTGGCAGCGGCGGGCAAGATCGCCAATGCGCCCACTGTCTCGGGCCGCAGCCTGTTCGCCGAGGCGGCCGAGGCCGAGGAAACGCCGGGCCAGCAGGTCGTGACGACGGTCGAGGCCCCGGTCATGGCGCGCGGCTCCTATGCCGTCATCCACGGTGACCTGGCCCCAGAAGGCGCGATCATCAAACTGGCTGGCCATGCCATCGACCGGTTCGAGGGACCGGCCTGCGTGTTCGATTCCGAGGAAGACGCCTTCCGCGCCGTCCAGGACGGCTCCGTTGGCGAGGGCGATGTCATCATCATTCGCTATGAAGGTCCACGCGGTGGCCCCGGCATGCGCGAGATGCTGCAGGTCACGGCAGCCCTGAAGGGTCGCGGCGTCGTTAATGTCGCCCTGCTGACCGACGGTCGTTTCTCGGGGGCCAGCTACGGCTTCGTCGCCGGCCACATCTCGCCGGAAGCCGCTGTCGGTGGACCGATCGCCCTGGTCCGCAACGGTGACCGGGTCACCATCGACGTCACCAACCGCCGCATCGACGTCGCCGCCGATCTGGTGGCGCGCCGTCGTGACCATGTGATCCCCACCCTGAGCCCCGTCACGGGTGTCTTTGCCAAATATCGTGCCTGCGTCGCCTCGGCCTCGCAGGGCGCGGTGACCATTCCCAATCCGCCGCCGGCCCAGGTGCCGGCGACCACCAAAGCCCGTCAGGAAGCCTGAGCCATGGAAATCTACACCAACGACGACATCCGTCCCGGCGTCATCGCAGGACAGCGCA
>QBLX01000047.1:0-7343 GCA_003241825.1 Alphaproteobacteria bacterium | reverse complement strand
GTCATCGGCTATGGCTCGCAGGGCCGTGCCCATGCGCAGAACCTGAAGGACAGCGGCCACGACGTGATCGTCGGCGTGCGTGACGGCGGCAAGGGCTGGAAGGCGGCCCAGGCCGACGGCGTCCCGACCGCCGAGCCCGCCGAGGCGGTCAGGGGTGCCGACATCATCGCCATTCTTACGCCCGACATGGCCCAGGCCCAGGTCTATCGCGACATCATCGAGCCGAACGCCAAAAAGGGCGCGGCCCTGCTGTTCGCCCACGGTTTCTCGATCCTGTACGGCCGGGTCCAGCCGCGCGCCGACATGGATGTCATCCTGGTCGCCCCCAAGGGACCCGGCGATCTGGTCCGCCGTGAATATGCCCGCGGTCGCGGCGTGCCCGCCTTGTTCGCCGTCGAGCAGGACGCAACCGGCAAGGCCCGTGACCGGGCCATGGGCTATGCGAAGGGCATCGGCGGTGCGACCGGCGGTCTGCTGGAAACCAGCTTCAAGGAAGAGACCGAGACCGACCTGTTCGGCGAGCAGGCCGTGCTGTGCGGCGGGGCCAAGGAACTGGTCATGGGCGGTTTCAGCACCCTGGTCGAGGCCGGCTACCAGCCCGAGATCGCCTATTTCGAATGCATGCACGAGCTGAAGCTGATCGTGGACCTGTTCTACGAGGGCGGCATCACCAAGATGAACGAGTTCATCTCGGAAACGGCCAAATGGGGCTCCGTCGTCTCTGGCCCGCGCGTCATCAATGGCGAGACCCGTGAGCGGATGCGCGAGATCCTGTCCGAGATCCAGTCGGGCCAGTTCGCCCGCGAATGGATCGCCGAGAATGAGGCCGGCAAGGGGGCCTATGACGCCTTGGTCAAGGCCGACAGCGACCATCCGATCGAGGTTGTCGGTGCCGGTCTGCGCGAGCGGATGGCCTGGCTGCACGCCCCCAAGACCGCCGAAGCGGCCTGATCGCGTAACCGGACCAGCCTGATGACCGTCGCTACCGCCTTCAAGGACGCTCCCGCCACCGCTCCCCAGAGCGGCGCGCGGCTGCTCGTCTCCACCCTGGAACGGCTGGGGGTCGAGGTGGTATTCGGCTATCCGGGCGGGGCCATCATGCCGGTCTATGACGCCCTGACCGGGTCGTCGCTGAAGCATATCCTGGTGCGTCACGAACAGGGCGCGGCCTTTGCGGCCGACGCCTGGGCGCGGGCCACGGGCAAGGTCGGGGTCTGTATGGCGACGTCCGGCCCGGGCGCGACCAACCTGATCACCGGCATTGCCAATGCGATGATGGATTCGGTGCCGATGGTCTGCATCACCGGCAATGTCTCCACCGCCGTCATGGGGACCGATGCCTTCCAGGAGATCGACATCCTCGGCGTCACCCTGCCGATCGTGAAGCACAGCTGGATCGTCCGGAACCCGGCCGATGTCCCGGCCGTGATCGAGGAAGCCTTCCATATCGCCCGCTCGGGCCGTCCCGGGCCGGTGCTGGTCGACCTGCCCAAGGATGTCCAGATCGGGATGACTTCCGATCCCTTCGGCTTCCCCATCCCGAACACGGTGCCCGAGCTGGACCGGACGGCCATCGCCAATGCCGAGGCCCTGATCCGCCAGTCGGAGCGGCCGCTGCTGTATGTCGGTGGCGGGGTCAAGATCGCGGGCGCGACCGAAGCCCTGCGGGCACTGGCCGAGCGCACGGGGATCCCGGTCGTCTCGACCCTGAACGCCCTGGGCTCGGTGCGCACCGATGCCCACGGCTATCTGGGTATGCTGGGCATGCACGGCACCCGCGCCGCCAATGAAGCCGTGCAGGAAAGCGATCTGCTGATCGTCCTCGGCGCCCGGTTCGATGATCGCGCGACCGGCAAGCTGGCCGAGTTCGCCCCCCTCGCCCGCGTCGTGCATTTCGATGTCGATCCGGCCGAGGTCGGCAAGCTGCGCAGGACCCATGTCCCGGTCATCGGTAACCTGAAGGCCGGGATCGAGGCCCTGAACCCCGGCCCCCTGGCCATCCAGCCCTGGGCCACACGCTGTATCGAGAATGCCGCGACCCATGCCTATCGTTATGACGCGCCGGGCGAAGGGGTCTATGCGCCCGCCCTGCTGAACGAGCTGTCGCTGCAGGCCGGTGACAGTTTCATCGCCGCCTGCGACGTCGGCCAGCACCAGATGTGGGTGGCCCAGCACTGCGCCTTTACCCGGCCCGAAGCGCACCTGACCTCGGGCGGTCTGGGCGCCATGGGCTATGGCCTGCCCGCCGGCATGGGAGCCAAGCTGGCCAAGCCGGATGCCCATGTCGTGACCGTGTCGGGCGACGGCAGTTTCATGATGAACATCCAGGAGCTGGCCACGCTGCGGCGCTACGGCATCGCCCTGAAGATCGTGCTGCTGGACAACTCCAGCCTGGGACTGGTGCGCCAGTGGCAGGAGCTGTTCTTCGAGCAGAACTATTCCGAGGTCGACCTGTCCGACAATCCGGACTTCGTCGTGGTGGCCCAGGCCTTCGGCATCGAGGCCTTCCGCGTCGATGCCCGGGACCAGGTTTCCGACGGCATCGCCCGGCTGCTGGCTGCACCCGGCCCCTGCCTGATGCACGTCCTGATCGACCCCAAGGAAAACGTCTGGCCGCTGGTGCCGCCAGGCAAGAACAACGCCGAGATGATGCACGGCGACTCGCGCTTCGAAGGAGACATGTGATGAGCGACACCATCCATATCCAGATCGATCGGGCCGATGGCTCGCTCCAGCGCCTCATCGGTCTCGTGGAGCGCCGGGGCTTTCACATCGACGGCATGAGCCTGTCGGACGAGGGCCAGACCCGCCGCGTCCAGATCAAGGTGCGCGGCCGCGACGCCGGGCGCTGCATGGAAAACCTGGGACGCCAGATCGACAAGCTGGTCGGCGCGACCCGCGTCTCGCGTCCGGTTGCCGCCTTCGCCAGCGACTATCGTACCGAGGTCGCGGCATGACCGACCCCGAGGTAGGCCGCGACCCGAACCGGGTCGTTATCTTCGACACCACGATGCGCGACGGCGAACAGGCCCCGGGCTTTTCGATGTCGCCCGCCGACAAGGTCCGCATGGGCCGGGCGCTCAAGGACCTGGGCGTCGACGTCATGGAGGCCGGCTTTGCCGCTGCGTCTCCGGGCGACGAGGACTGTATCCGGGCTGTGGTCGGTGAAATGGCCGAGGACGACTCCGGGCCGGTATTCTGCTCGCTGTCACGATCCAGCGAGGCTGACATCGACGCCAGCTACCGCGCCTTGCGGGGAACGCAGCGCCGGCGCTGCCATGTTTTCATCGGCACCAGCCCGATCCACCGGACCGCCAAGCTGCGCATGACACCGGACGAGGTGCTGGCCCAGGCCGTGCGCGCGGTCCAGTACGCCCGGACCCATTTCCACGACGTCGAGTTCAGCGCCGAGGATGCCATCCGCACCGAGCCCGAGTTCCTGGCCGAGGTGCTGGAAGCCGTCAGCGAAGTCGGGGCCTCGACCCTGAATGTGCCCGACACGGTCGGCTATGCGACGCCGGACGAGATCGGTGCCCTGTACCGCTTTCTGATCGCCCGCATCCGTCCGCGTTTCCCCAATGTGATCTTCTCCACCCACTGCCACAACGACCTGGGTCTCGCCGTCGCCAACTCCCTGTCGGCGGTCGATGCCGGGGTGCGCCAGGTCGAGAGCACGATCAACGGGATCGGCGAGAGGGCCGGCAATGCCTCGCTGGAAGAAGTCGTCATGGCCCTGAAGGTGCGCGCCGAACGCTATGGCGTCACGACCGGCATCGACACGCGCCGCCTGGTCGCGACAAGCCGGATCCTGAGCGAGGTGACCCACTCGCCGATCGTCCGCAACAAGGCCATCGTCGGCATCAATGCCTTCGCCCACGAGGCCGGCATCCACCAGCACGGCATGTACGCCGACGCCCGCACCTATGAGATCATGCGTCCCCAGGACGTGGGTTTCGAGGGCAGTTTCTTTGTGCTGGGCAAGCATTCCGGCCGGACCGCCGTGGCCAAGCGCGCCGAGGTCCTGGGCTGGCCCCTGGCCGACGCGCACCTGGCCGATGCCTTTGCCGCCTTCAAGACCCGGGCGGACATGATCGGCGAGATCAACGACGCCGAACTGATCGCCATCTGCAAGGCGACCCAGGGGCAGGTGGCGCATGCTGCGGCCTAGTTTTCGAGTTCGCTTATTCCGCTCATCCCGGCGAAAGCCGGGACCCAGTCCTGTTGCAGGGCAGGGTGCGCGGGATCACGGGCGGGGCGTGTCGGGTCATGGTGTAATGCCCAAAGCTCTGGGTCCCGGCTTTCGCCGGGATGAGCGGAAATACAGATGAGTCCCCCCCGCACCCTGTACGAAAAGGTCTGGTCCCGTCACGTCGTCGTGCCGGAGACCGAGGCGACGCCGGGCGTCATGTATGTGGACCTGCATCTGGTCCATGAGGTCACCAGCCCGCAGGCCTTCACCGAGATCGAGGCGCGCGGCCGGACCGTGCGGCGTCCCGACCGGACCTTTGCCACGCTCGACCATTCGACCCCGACCCTGCCGGCGGTCGATGGTGCGCGGCCCTATGTTACAGCTGAAGCCCGGTCCCAGGTCGAGCGGCTGGAAGCCAACTGTGCCCGGCACGGCATCGCGCTGGCGGGGTGGGATTCGCCCGACCGGGGCGTGGTCCATGTCATGGGCCCGGAACTGGGCCTGACCCAGCCGGGCATGACGGTCGTCTGTGGCGACAGCCATACAGCGACGCACGGGGCGTTCGGGGCCCTGGCCTTCGGCATCGGCACGTCCGAGGTGGGCCATGTGCTGGCGAGCCAGTGCCTGCTGCAGCGACGTTCGAAGACGATGCGGGTCACGATCGATGGTGTGCTGGCTCCCGGCGTTTCGGGCAAGGACGTCGCCCTGGCTGTCATCGCGGAACTGGGCTTTGGCGGCGGCGCCGGCTTTGTCATCGAATATGCCGGACGGGCGGTGCGCGGCCTCGACATGGAAGGGCGAATGACGGTCTGCAACATGTCGATCGAAGCCGGTGCGCGCGCCGGAATGATCGCGCCCGACGCTGTGACCATCGACTGGCTGAGGGGCCGCAAACACGTGCCGCAGGGCGCGGCCTATGAGGCACAGGCTGCCGAGTGGCTGGCGCTGGCCAGCGATCCGGGCGCGGTGTTCGATCAGGAGGTCGTGCTTGACGGCTCGGTGATCCGGCCCATGGCGACCTGGGGCACGACGCCCGATGCCGGGGTCCCGATCGGCTCGCCCGTGCCACAGCCTCGCTCGGACAGCGATCGAAAGGCCCTGGCCTATATGGGGTTCGAGGCCGGAGGGTCGACGACGACACAGGCCGTGGATGTGGTCTTCATCGGCAGCTGCACCAATGGCCGTCTGCCCGACCTGCGCGCGGCGGCGGATGTCCTGCGCGGCCGCAAGGTCGATCGGCGCGTCCGCATGCTTGTGGTGCCGGGCTCCGAGGCCGTGCGCCGCGATGCCGAGGCCGAGGGACTGCATCACGTCTTCACCGAGGCCGGTGCCGAATGGCGGATCCCCGGATGTTCGATGTGTATCGCCATGAACGGCGACGTCGTCGGGCCGGGCCAGCTGGCGGTCTCGACCTCCAACCGCAATTTCGAGGGCCGTCAGGGCAAGGGGGCCCGGACCATCCTGGCCAGCCCGGCCACGGCCGCCGCCAGCGCGATCGCCGGGGTCCTGACCGACCCGCGCGTCTATCTGGGGGAGACGGTCGATGCGTGACGTTTCCTGTGCCCGCTCATCCCGGCGAAAGCCGGGACCCAGCGTTTTGGGCGCTCTGACACACGGGTCAGCGCCCGCACCCGATCCCGCGCACTGTGCCTCGCAAAAGAACCGGGTCCCGGCTTTCGCCGGGATGAGCGGGTTTGTGGAACTGAACGGGGTGATCTCATGGAACCCCTGAAGACCCTGACGTCGCACACACTGGTCCTGACCCAGGCCAATATCGACACCGACCAGATCATTCCGGCGCGGTTCCTGACCACGACCGAGACGACGGGCCTGGGGGCAAAGGCCTTCTATGACTGGCGCTATGAGGCAGACGGGTCCCAGCGTCCGGAAGCCGTGCTGAACCGGATCGATCCGACCCGGCATCGCATTCTGGTCGCGGGGGACAATTTCGGCTGTGGCTCTTCGCGCGAACACGCGCCATGGGCCCTGCACGACTATGGCTTCAGGGCCGTCGTCTCGACCTCGATCGCCGACATCTTCACCTCGAATGCGCTGAAGAATGGCCTGCTGCCGGTCGTGGTGGACCAGGCGACCTGGGACGATCTGGTCGCCAATCCCGAACAGGCCGTGACCATCGACCTCGAAACCAATGAATTGCGGCGCGGCAACCATGCGCCGGTCGCCTTCGTCGTCGAGCCTTTCGCCCGCCAGTGCCTGCTGGATGGCGTCGACACCCTTGGCTGGCTGTTGAGCCACGCCACCGCCATCGAAGCCTTCGAACACGCCCGAACAACGGAATCCGCCTGATGCCCAGTGTCCAGACCTACAAGATCGTCGTCCTGCCCGGTGACGGTGTCGGCCCCGAGGTGACGGCTGCAGCGCGGGACGTGCTCGATGTCATCGCGGACTTCTACGGCCACCGGTTCGAGTTCTCGGAACATCTGATCGGCGGCGCGGCCATCGATGCGACGGGCGATCCCCTGCCGCCCGAGACCGTGGAGGCCTGTCTGGCCTCGCATGGGGTCCTGCTGGGGGCCGTAGGCGGTCCGAAATGGGAGGGTGGCAAGCGTCGTCCCGAGGAAGGCCTGCTGAACATCCGCAAGGCCATGGGCCTGTTCGCCAACCTGCGGCCCCTGCAGGTATCCCCGGTCATGGCGCACCGCTCGCCCCTGAAGAAGGAGATCGTCGAGGGCGTCGACCTGATCGTCTTCCGTGAACTGACCGGCGGTGTCTATTTCGGCGAGAAGGTTCGCACCGACACCATGGCCTCGGACCTGTGCGTCTATTCGGTCGAGGAGATCGAGCGGGTGACGCGGGCGGCGTTCAAGATCGCCCTGCAGCGGCGCGGCAAGGTCACCTCTGTCGACAAGGCGAACGTCATGGAGACAAGCCGTCTGTGGCGCGAGGTCGTCACACGTATTCACGCCGAGGAGTTCCCGCAGGTCCAGCTCGAGCACGCCCTCGTCGATTCCATGGCCATGCACCTGATCCGCAAGCCGCGCGAGTACGATGTCATCCTGACCGAGAACATGTTCGGAGACATCCTGTCCGACGAGATCAGCGTGCTGGGCGGGTCGATCGGTCTGCTGCCTTCGGCGTCGCTGGGGTCGGGCGGGCCTGGATTGTTCGAGCCCATCCATGGCTCGGCACCGGA
>QBLX01000046.1:7707-27023 GCA_003241825.1 Alphaproteobacteria bacterium | reverse complement strand
TCTGCGCCGTCTGGTCCTGGGCTCCGGCGCGGGGCGGATCGAAGACGATCGCGTTGCACCCTTTCAGGTCGTAGGGTGACAGGGGGCGTCGGAACAGGTCGCGCGCTTCGGCCGTGATCTGACGCAGGCCCGAGGTGGAGCCTACCCCGGCCTTGAGTGCGGCAATCCCCGCCGCAGAGGCGTCGGCTGCGAGGACAGGAGCAACCCTGGCCAGCGGGAAGGTGAAGGTGCCGGATCCACAGAACAGGTCCGCGATCTTCTTTGCCCCTTTGACGGCTGCCACGGCGCGGGCTGTCATTGCGGCCTCGGCCTCGGGCACGGCCTGCAGAAAGCCCCCGGGGGGCAGCGGAACGGTCGCGGAGCCGAAATTCACCCTGGGCCGACGCTGCATCATCAGAGTGTCTCCAGCGAGGCTCAGCCGCGCAAGATCGGCATCCCGCGCCGCCCGGATCCCCTGCATCTGACGATCAGCCGACAGCCCGCCCGACTTGCGCTCGATCCCGGTGACGTCGACGTCGAGGCCATCAAGCGTCAAGGTCACGTGCAGGGTTGGTGCGGACTTGGGATGTTCGAGGAATGCTGCGGCCACCTTTGCCAGGGCCGGGAAGGCAGCAACCAGGCGTGGGTCGGCGACCGGGCATTCGGTCACCTCGACCAGCCGCCAGGACTTTCGGGCCTTGAAGCCCAGAATCACCCGTCCATCCGGCGTCCGGCGAGCGTGCAGTGCCACGCGTCGCCGGGACTGCATCGGCACAGCCACCGTCGCCTCTATCTCGGTCTCGATCGCTTCGCGCGCGAGAGCCAGCCGGACCTGCTCGCCCTTCCAGGCCAGATAGGGCTCCATGGCCCAATGCTGCAGCGAGCATCCGCCACAGTCGCCGTACTGGGGCGACACCGGCGCGATCCGCTCCGGACTGGCCGAAATGATCTCGACGACTTCGCCACGACCGTCGCGAACATCTGCGCGCACGGTTTCGCCCGGCAGGGTCAGGGGAACAAAAACAGGGCCACCAGGGGTGTCGGCGACACCGTCACCCTGCCCTGCCATGCGGACGATCTTCAACAACTGGCTCATCGCCCGTCCTTAGCGCTCCCCGCCACGCAAAGCGAAACCTGAACGAAGATGAACGACGCACTCAAATCCCGTTCAGTTTCACCCGACCATAACCAAGAGCAACAGGCACTCTCCGGAACACACCGGGGCCCAGTCTGAAACAGGAAACAGGACCGCGACCATGACTGCTCGTTTCGCCAACAAGGCCACGCTGGCCATCGTCGCCGCCGTAGCATCGGCTGGCGCCCTCATGGTCCCGGCCTCGGCCACGGCACAGAGCTACGGCTACGTGCCCGGGTACGGCTCGCAGAGCTACGGCAACGCCTCCTATGGCAGCCAATCCTACGGCTACCGTGACCACTATGATCGCTGTGGCCAGCTGGGCCAGGGCCGTACCGCAGCCGGAGCCACGGTCGGCGCTACCCTCGGTGCCGTTGCAGGATCCCAACTGGCTGCTCGCGGCCGCCGCACGGAAGGCAGCATCCTCGGAGGCGTTGTTGGTGCCCTGATTGGCGGCAGCGTGGGCCGCGCCAGCAACGATGACTGCCGTTCGTCGGGCTATGACTACCGGTATGACCAGTCGGGCTATCGCGATGCGCCCGCCTATTCGACCGGTTATCAGCAGCCTGTCTATGATGACCGGTATCAGGATGATCGTTACCGCGACGACCGCAGGTACGATGATCGCAGGTACGATGATCGCCACTCCGGCTACCCTTCGTCGGGCTACGGCTACAGCCGGGGCTATGAGCAGAGCTGCCGCACGGTCCAGACGACCCGCCGCGATGCCTATGGCCGCCTGATTACCCGCACCCGGCAGGTTTGCTGATCGGGTTCACGAGATCGCGTCGTTGATTAAGTTTCAGCCCCCCTGTCGATCAACGACGTGACGGGAGCCGCCGGTGGAGCGATCCATCGGCGGCTTTCACTTTTTCGGGGAAGCGATCAGGCGCGCTTTCTTGCCCAGAGCAGGAATTCAACATTTCCGTCACCACCGACGATCGGGCTGACCGTCGTCGCCTGAACGGACCAGCCAGCCGATCCAAGCCAGTGACTCACCGATGCCACAGCTGCAAGATGGGCGGCCGGGTCCTTGACCACACCCTTCTTGCCCGCACCGCCCGGGCCCTCTGCCTCGAACTGCGGCTTCACGAGGGTCACGAGATCCGACCCCAAATCCGCAAGACCCAGCGGTACTGACAGCACCTTGGCCAGACCGATAAAGCTGACGTCACAGACAATCAGGCTCGGCGCTTGCGGGATGAGCGTCTCGTCCAGATGTCGCGCATCCGTCTTCTCGAGACTGATGACACGGGGATCGCCTGACACTCGGGGGTGGAGTTGCCCGGAGCCGACGTCCACCGCAAAAACCCTTGCCGCACCGCGTGCCAGGCAGACCTCGGTGAATCCGCCTGTCGACGCTCCGATGTCGAGGACAACCCTGCCCTCCAGCGGGATGGCCCACAGCGTCAGCGCATGATCCAGCTTCAAGGCGCCCCGCCCGACCCAGTGATGGGCATCGACGGATGTCAGATCGGCCCCGTCGTCGACCTGCTGCGAGGCGGATTTCGCCGGCTGGCCATCCACGGTGACGCCACCCGCCTCGATCGCAGCCCTTGCTCGAGCGCGGCTCTCGCTCAGGCCGCGCGTCACCAGCAACTGGTCAAGGCGGCTCTTCACGCCATGGCATCCAGTCGCGCGAGTGCCGCCACCAACCGTGCCTTGCCTTCTTCGGCTGTCGCCAGCTTGGCGCGGTTCTCCTCGATCACCGCTTCGGCCGCCTTGGCCACGAAATTGGGATTGCCCAGCTTCTTCATGACGTGGGCAGCGTCGCTTTCGAACGTCGCGATGTCCTTGTTCAGTCGCGTGCGCTCGGCCGCCAGATCAATGACCCCCGCCAGCGACAAGGCCGCTGTCGCCCCGCCGGTGACGAAGGTCACCGCTCCGGCAGGAGCCGAATCGGCGGCCACCGCCTCGGACACCCGCGCCAGGGTCAGGATCAGACCTCCATGCCGGCTCAGGCGCTCTGCCGTCATCGGGTTCGGGGTCACGAAGGTCAGGGGGGGCTTGGCTGCCGGTGGCACATTCATCTCGCCACGCAGCTGGCGGACCTCGGTCACCAGATCGACCAGCCAGCCAATTTCGGCCTCGGCGGCGGGATCGATGAAGGTGTCGGGCAGGACAGGCCACCCGGCACTGATGAGCATGGGCTCGGCCCGGCTCGCCCCCTCCTTGCCCAGTTCCGCCCAGAGTTCCTCGGTGATGAACGGCATGACCGGGTGAAGCAGTTTCAGGGTCTGGTCGAGCGTCCAGGCTGTCATGGCCCGGGTCTCGGCCTTGGCGGCCTCGTCGGTGCCCTGAAACACAGGTTTGGCCAGCTCCAGATACCAGTCGCAGAAGACATTCCAGACGAACCGGTACAGCGCCGAGGCGGCATCATCGAAACGACCGCCCTCGATCGCTTCCGCGACCTGGCGTTCGGCTTTGGTCAGCTCGCCCCGGACCCAGCGATTGATCGTCTGGTCGACCGTCGACGGATCGAAGCCTTCGACGCGGGCGCAGGCGTTCATCTGGCTGAAGCGGGCGGCGTTCCACAGTTTGGTGCCGAAATTGCGATAGCCCTCGATCCGCTGGCGACTCAGTTTGATGTCGCGCGTGCCCGACAGGATTGCCATGGTGAACCGCAGGGGGTCCGCCCCCAGCTCGTCGATAATCACAAGAGGATCGATCACGTTCCCCTTGGATTTACTCATCTTCTGGCCCTTTTCGTCACGGACGAGGCCATTGATGATGACCCGTCTGAACGGGACCTCGCCCATGAAGTGCTGGCCCATCATCATCATCCGGGCGACCCAGAAGAAGATGATGTCCGCCGCCGTCACCAGATCGCTGGTCGGATAGAAGCGTTTCAGGTCCTCGGTCTTCTCGGGCCAGCCCATGGTCGAGAACGGCCACAGGGCCGAGGAGAACCAGGTGTCGAGGACGTCCTCGTCCCGATAGAGAAGCGCGTAGTCGTCGGCATCGACGAAATTACAGGCAAGTGCGGTTTCGCGGTCAGCCACACGCCAACTGCCCGGCATGCTTATCTCGGCTTCGCCAAGCGCCTCTTGTTCACTCTCCGTGACAAAAATGGTCCCGTCGGGCCCATACCAGGCCGGGATGCGGTGGCCCCACCAGAGCTGGCGCGAGATGCACCAGGGTTCGATGTTGCGCAGCCATTCGAAATAGATCTTCTCATAGGACTTCGGCTCGAAGACGGTGTCGCCCCGCTCCACCGCCTTGATCGCGGGCTGGGCCAGGGTGTGGGCGTCGACATACCACTGGTCCGTCAGCCACGGCTCGATGACCACGCCGGAGCGGTCGCCGTGCGGCACGACGTGGCGCGTCTTCTCGATCTCGCGCAGCCAACCCTCGTCTTCGGCTCGGGCGACGATGGCCTTGCGGGCAGCGAAGCGGTCCATGCCGTCGTATTCGGCCGGCACGTCCGCCGTGTCGGCGCGGGTGATTTGGGCGAAGGCGTCGAGGATGTTCAGGGCTTCAAGCCCCGCCCGCTTGCCGACCTGGAAGTCGTTGAAGTCATGCGCCGGCGTGATCTTCACCGCGCCCGACCCCTTGGCCGGATCAGCATAGTCATCCGCCACAATCGGAATGCGCCGTCCGACGATCGGCAGGGTCACGAACTTGCCGACCAGCCCGGCATACCGCTCATCATCCGGATGCACGGCCACGCCGGTGTCGCCCAGCATGGTTTCCGGCCGGGTCGTGGCGACGACGATGTAGTCGCGGGTCTCCCACTCCGTCGCCGTGCCGTCCTCGTCGAAGGCGACCGGATGCTGATAGGTCACGCCGTCGGCCAGCGGATAGGCGAAATGCCAGTAGGCGCCCTCGACCTCGCGCTGCTCGACCTCCAGGTCCGAAATGGCCGTCTGGAACTGCGGGTCCCAGTTGACCAGCCGCTTGTCGCGATAGATCAGCCCCTCGCGATGCAGCTGGACAAAGACCTTGCGCACAGCCGCATTCAGCCCCTCGTCGAGAGTGAACCGCTCGCGGCTCCAGTCACAGGATGCGCCGAGTCGGCGCAGCTGCTGGACGATGGTCCCGCCGCTCTCGGCCTTCCAGTCCCAGACCTTCTGCACAAAGGCCTCGCGCCCCATGTCGCGCCGCCCGACATTGCCCGCCGCCGCCAGCTGGCGCTCGACCACCATCTGGGTGGCGATGCCGGCGTGGTCCGTACCGGGCAGCCACAGGACCGCCTTGCCCTTCATCCGGTGATATCGCGCCAGGATGTCCTGAAGCGTGTTGTTCAGCGCATGGCCGATGTGCAGCGAGCCCGTCACATTCGGCGGCGGAATGACGATCGAATAGGCATCAGCCGCACCGTCCGTCGCGGCGACGTCGCGTGGCGCGAACTGCCCGGAAGCCTCCCACATGCCGTAGAGGCGGGGTTCGGCGAGCGAGGGATCAAAGGACTTGTCGAGCATGTTTGAAATCAATCGAACAGAAATGCGAAAGGGCGGCTCCACCGGAGCCGCCCTGGAATGATCTAGCCTTGATCCGGTCGCAGGTGAAGCTAGCCGGCGCTGCGCGCGATGCGTTCGACTTCCTTCTGGACCGCCGTTTGCACGATCCCGGGGAGGTTGGCGTCAAGCCAGTCCTTCAGCATCGGACGCAGCATTTCAGCCACCATGCCCTCGACCGTGACTCCACTGACAAAGTTCAGATCGTGATTGCGTGGGGCCGCCGCAGGTTCAGGGGCCTTGAAACTGGCCGCAAGTCCCGCGAAAGCAGAAGCCGCGCTTGCAGCCGCACTGTCACCGACCAGCGAATCATAGGCGGACGGTGCGGGTTCGGGAGACGCGACTTCCAGATCGCCAATGCTCTCGTGAGGTGCCTCTTCGTAGAGGTCCGTCAGCTCGAGGACATCGTCGTCAGCAACTTCAGGCTCTGGAGCGAAGGCTGCCGGTGCCGGCTCGATGTCGAGCGGTTCCGGCTGTGGCACCACCGGTTCGGGCTCAGGCGCTGATGCCGCGACTGGCTCCGCCTCCGGCTCAGGCGCAGCAGGCGGCGCGTCATCTTCCGAAATGATCCGGCGAATCGACGCCAGGATCTCTTCCATCGTCGGTTCCGGGGCGGTCGAATCAGTCATTGGTAACCTCGGTCGAACACGGACGGGATGCGGATAACGCATTGGGTCGGGGTCAGGACGACCGAACCGCCCCTTCCCTGCATGCCTGTCGTCGCATCAACGCAACGCGGAATCAACGGGCGTTTTTCTAGGCTGGCTAATCCGCTGAAGGCGCGGTCTGCATGGCTTCCGACTTGAGCTGCTGATCGACAGGCGCGTCTGGCGCATCTGCTGCGGGCACGATCGGGGGCGCTGCAAGCCGATCGATTGATTCGATAATCCCGTCCCAGGGCAGCGCGCCGCGATTGCGGACACGATTATAATTCGCCTCCGGGTCATACCGTTCGATACCAGGAACCAGATCGCCGCCCTCCAGGCGTCCCATGGCCGCCAGAAGCTGGGCCTGGGCGACATACTCATTACGCCGGGCACTGATGAGGGTCACCTGGGACGCTCGCAGTTCCAGTTCCTGGTTCAGCACGTCCAGCGTTGTACGAAGTCCGACCTGGGCCTCCTGACGCACGCCCTCTGCGGCGACAGTCGCAGCGCGGACGGCCTCATTGCCGGCAGCAACCGTTGCACGGGCGGACACGACCTGGGCGAAGGCGCTGCTCACGTCCTGAAGCACATTGCGGCGCTCCCCTTCGACCCCGATCTGGGCAGCATTGGCACGTTCGAGCGCTTGAGCGACGCGCGACTGGTTCAGCCCGCCGGTGAAAAGGGGCACAGAGATTGAAGCCCCGGCCTGGAAGCTCGTACGCGCCGCGGGATTGAAGCCCGAAAGCACGTCGGACCCACCGTAGCCAGCCGTCACGCGGGCCGAAGGCAGGTACTCGGATCGGGCTGCAGCCACCTGGGCCTCGGCAGCCTGCAGCTGATACTGAGCCGCCCGCACACCGGGATTTTCAACCAGGCCTATGTCCATGGCAGCATCAAAATCAGTGGGCACGCCCGGCAAGGGCGGCGGGGATTCCATGTTGGCCGGAGCCTGACCCACAACGGCTGAATAGGCTGCCCGTGAGACGGACAGCTGGGCCTGGGACGAGGCCAGATCGGCTTCCGACTGGGCAAGTCGGGATTCGGACTGGGCGACATCCGTCCGCGTGATCTCGCCGACTTCGAACCGGGCGCTGGACTCTTCGAGCTGGCGCCTGAGGACGGCGATGTTTTCCTGGCGGATCCGGAGGATCTCCATATCGCGCTGGACGTCGACATAGGTCTGGATCACCGACGCCAGCACCTGCTGTTCAATGGACCGCAGGTTCTCCCGGCCCGCCAGCACATTGGCTTCGGCGATATTGATCTGGCGACCGACCCGGCCGGCGGTCCAAACGTTCTGCGCCATGCCGACCGAGATCACGCCGTTGTCCGTCTCAACCACACCGCCGGGGATATTCTCCAGCACGCCGTCGCCATCGAGGTCGCGGGCACCGCCCTCGGAGTCAACGCGATTGTACGAGGCATTGGCGGACAGATCGATGGTCGGTCGCAAACCTGACCGGGCCTGGGGCACACTCTCATCAAGCGCGCGCTGCTGGGCACGCTGGGCCAGCAGGGTCGGATTGGTGCGATAGGCCATCGCAATCGCTTCCTGCAGCGTATCCGCCCACACGGGGGCGGCTGCCCCTGCAGTCAGGGCGACGAGGGCGACCGTGGCAAGCGCGCGCGAGCGTTTCAGCATGAGCAGTTCCCGAGACACGCATCAATGACGCGCGAGAGTATCACTGAGGATGTAGTGACGATGACCCTGGCCGAACGCCAGTTAAGTTTTCTTCACGCGGCTGCACGCCGCGTCCGTCGCGCCTTGCAATCCTAAAGAGCAAAAACCGGTGCCGGAGCCATCTCGGCCAGCATCGGCGGGGCAGCATCGAAAAGTTCACGGCGTGAAACGCCCTCGCGACCCCTCACATAAAGCACAGCCTTGCCGCCGTGACCGGAGCGTTCGACCAGCACCATGCGCCCACCTTCTCTCAGGGCGGCAACCCATGCGTCCGGTCGGTGCGTTACGGCAGCTTCGCAGATCAGAATATCGAAACCGGACCCGCCGGGTGCATCGAAAGGCGCGACCACCGTCTCGACACCAGCAGCACTCAAGGCAGGTTCGACTACGGCCATGACCGCCAGATCCGCCTCCTGAACCGTGACCCTGAGCCCCATCTCTGCCAGAACAGCGCCGGCATAAGGTGCCGCGATCGCCAGTGCGGCCTCACCCTCTCGGGCTCCGAGGGCCTGAAGCAGCTTGCCCACGTCACGCGCCTGCATCAGGCGACGGGACCCCGCAATCTCGACCTCGACCTCGGCATAGGCCGCATGGGAACGCTCAGGCGCGCAGAACTGCTCGCGTGGAACAATCAGCATGGCCGCCTGCAAGGCACGGTCAGTCACGTCGTTCACGCGGACTTGTGAGTCCACCATGATCTTGCGCGCAGCGGTAACGTCCATGGCGGGTATCCTGAAAGCAAGGAAAGTCAGAAATCGGACGCGCTTATAGGTCCGCGCGTTGCAGGGGACAATCCAATCTGATAGCGAACGGCCCTCGCGATCTAGGGGTCATCTGACGAACCCCAACGGCCTGATGGCGGAGTGGTTACGCAGAGGACTGCAAATCCTTGCACCCGGGTTCGATTCCCGGTCAGGCCTCCATCGCGGATAGTTCCGTCAATGGAATCAAATACCTAGACTCAGGACTCATAGCCAGAACAGCACTGTCGCGGCGAGGGCGATGGCGGACAGGAAGACGGTCGGGCATCGATCGTAACGGGTGGCGACGCGCCGCCAGTCTTTGAGCCTGCCGAACATGATCTCGATGCGGTTGCGGCTTTTGTACCGGCGCTTGTCGTAACGGACCGGCTCCGTCCGGGATTTGCGACCAGCGATACAGGGCCGGATGCCCTTGGCCTGCAAGGCGTCTCTGAACCAGTCCGCGTCATAGCCCCGGTCGCCCGGTAGCCACTGCGCCCTGGGCAGGCTCTCAAGCAAGGGCGTGGCACCGATGTAGTCGCTGACCTGGCCAGCTGTCATGAAAAGGCTGATCGGACGTACAGTGGCTTCAGTCACGGGGTGCAGCCTGGTGTTCATGCCGCCCTCGGTGCGTCCGATCAGCCGCCCGAGACCTCCTTTTTACCCCCGGGCTCGAAGCCGTGCGGTGCGCTTTGAGACAGGTCGCGTCGATCATCACCGTGCGGCGCTCGGCCTTGCCGCCGGACAGGCCCTCCGTCATCCGTAAGAAAACGCCCGCCTCACTCCACCGCTTCCAGCGATTGTACAGCGTCTTGTGTGGGCCATAGACCGGCGGCGCGTCACGCCAGCGTAGCCCGTTGCGATTGACGAAGATGATCCCGCTCAGCACCCGGCGATCATCCACCCTGGGCTTGCCGTGGCTCCCGGGGAAGTGCGGCCGCAGCCGCTCCATCTGATCGTCCGTCAGCCAATAAAGGTCGCTCATGTCCAGTCTCCTTGCAGAGGCTGAATCAGATCGAGCGCATCACATCAATGGGTCCTGAGCCTAACGTTCTGGAGCGCTGAGGTCGGCTCCTTCGCCGGTCAGGCTGAACGAGTCAGCTGGTGGAGAGCGATTGCGGCCGTCACGGAAACATTCAGCGAGTCGAACCCGCCAGACATCGGGATACCCACGGCACGGCAACGCCGGATGACGGGCGCGGGCAGCCCCGGGCCTTCTGACCCGACGAGGATGGCGCGACGTCCGCCGGGCTGAAGGTCTGACAGGTGTTCGGCTGCGCCCGGCGTCAGGGCGACGACCTCGAATCCGGCTGTCTCCAGTCGGGTGACCATTTCCTCACCGGTCCCCGGCACGGCATGGGGTACACGAAGGACGGCCCCGACCGATACCCGGATGGACTTGCGATAGAAGGGGTCGCAGCAAAGGCTGTCCAGCAATACGCCGGCGGCACCGAATGCCGCTGCATTGCGGAAGAGACCGCCCATATTGTCGTGATTGCCAATCCCGCTGGCCGCAAGGATGACGGCATCAGCGCCGACGTTCGAGAGCAGGTCGTCGATCGAGGACGCCATCGGCTTGTGGCCCAGCGCCAGCAGGCCCCGATGCAGATGAAACCCCGCTATGGCGTCGAGTACTTCCTGTTCGGCCACAAAGACGGGGAGGTCCTCAGGGATCAGCGCCTCGAACCGCGCCAGCCGTTTCTTTGCCAGCAGCAGCGACACGGGGCGGCAAAGAGAAGCCGGAGAAAGCAGCGTCCGCAGCACGACCTCGCCTTCCGCCACGAAGAGACCCTGCCGCCCCGTCAGGTCACGTTCCCTGATGTTGCGATAGGCAGCGATGCGTGGATCGTCGGGGTTCTGGATTTCAATCGGTACCATGTGGATTTATCGTTGCACGACGTCGAGCGCCGCTGCTATAGGCGCGCCTCCCGAGTGTCTGTTCCGCGGTAGCTCAGTGGTAGAGCAGCCGACTGTTAATCGGCTGGTCGTAGGTTCGAATCCTACCCGCGGAGCCACTCGGGTTTTTAAGTAGTTGTTTTGATACGATTTATTTTTTTTTATATGACCCCCTACCCACCAAGCTACCCACCAGTCTGACGCGGTTTTGCAGCGTGCTTCGTTCGTTTTCGATGCTTTTCATCGTGTTCGCCCGCCTAATTTTTGATGCGACCACCACATCGGGTGCCCAGAAACGCGGTACGTTGCTATACGTGGGGTGCCCCTAGGCGATCTGTCAAAACATATGCGGACGGGGATCCTGTCGATCCGCTTCGATCCGGTCCGCGACATTTGGGTTCTGATGCGGCGCTAGGTGTCGTTTCCAAGAAGGTTTTTCATCCTTTTCCAAGGGGTTAGGCCTTTGATGCCGGAGTGTGGTCGGCGCAGGTTGTAGTCGTCGGTCCACGGTTTGGTGGTTCCTGCTCGCTCGTCGGATGAGCGATAGGGTCTGGCGTAGGCCCATTCTCGCAGGGTGGTCTGGATGAAGCGCTCGGCCTTGCCGTTGGTGCGGGGTGTGTAGGGCCGGGTGCGGACGTGTCGGGCCCCAGCCTGGCTGAGGGCGGCGGCGAACAGCTTGGAACGATAGGCCGAGCCATTGTCGGTCATCACTCGCTCGACGACGACGCCGAGCCAGTCGAGGGCGCGTTGGGGGAAGGCGGTGGTGTCATGCTGGCCTTCGAAGGGCAGCAGTTCGGTGTAGGCCAGCCGCGAGGCGTCATCGACGCACACGTGCAGGAAGTCCCAGCCGGCATGTCGGGACCGCCCCGCCTGACGGTCGCCGGTGCATCTGTGACCGGCCCGCTTGAACCGGCCCAGCTTCTTGATGTCGAGGTGGATCATCTCGCCGGGATGGTCGCGTTCGTAGCGGCTAATCGGTGGCTTCGGATCCAGCAGGGCGAGCCGGCCGAGGCCCAGACGGCGCAGGATCAGCCCGACCGTCGAGCGGGCCATGCCGAGCGTGCGAGCGATCTGCGGCCCGGTCATCCGCTGGCGTCGCAGGGCTTCGATCTCGGCCATCCGTCGCGGCTCCGTCCTGCGCGGACATCGTCGCGGCGCCGAGCTGCGGTCGGATGCCTGCGCTCGCCTCCGAGCCGATGCCGGCCCAGCCATTTGCGCGCGGTCCTCACCGACACCCCGGCGGCCTCAGCCGCCGCCCGCGCGGTCCAGCCCGTCTCGATCCGTTCCGCCAACAAGGCTCGACCCGATGGCGTCAGCCGGGCATTCTTGTGCACGTTCATCCGGGTAACTCTTCGGTTGAGGTTGGTGCTTCGCAACCCCAGCTTCTCAGCCCACCCCCGGGTGAACAACCTTCATAGCTTCGACAGCTAGGCGGCCGACGCCTGCGTCGCTCCGGAGCCGGACGACCACCGGCCAACCAACTGGCCGTGTCGATCGTGAATCCTAACTTCAGCTTCCGCTCCGTAGTAGGAGGCCGCCATCCCCAGTTTACGAGCGGTCGCCTCTGCCTTTGCGCCAGACAAAAACACGAGCGTTTGGTGGCTTCCCGACCCTGAGACAGCCCAGCCGCCTTGGACAGGATCGACGGTGTAGATAGAAACTGTCACGGGACGCCTCCGGTCTCGATGGGATCGTTCGAGCGATAACCGTCCGCGATGGCGAGGACATGGCCCTTCGGTGAACAGGCGATCATCCCGAACTTCTATGCCAGCCTATCGCCGAAGGACGTTGCCGAGATCACGACCAGCGAGGCGGCAAATGGCGATCACACGGTCGTAGACCGTCCCTCTCCCCAAACGGCCGCCAACCGCGAGGCATGGAACGGGACGACCGAGTACCATGTGCTGCAGGCGCAGCATCGCGGAACGGCCCTCTTGGGTGTTGATCGGCGGTCAAGGCGGGACCCCACACGATACGAAATAATATATTGAACGAGCTTAGTATCTCGGGGCGAGACGGGGTCCCGACAGGCTCCAATCAGCATGCGCGCCAACGTATTTTTATATAGCGAATTTACATACCTAGGCTGCCTCTCGATGCGGTCCGATTTCGACGCCGATCCGCAGCTTTGCGGAAGGCTCACCCCCAAACGGGCTTGCCGCCCGATAGCGGACGTTCCAAACGTCAGTGGAGAGCCAGGAGCGGTCTCACTGGTCCGGCGCGATGGCGACATTCGACACCAACTGCCCATCCTCAAGGGTCAGGCGACGACCGCACCTCGCGGCGACGCCTTCATCGTGGGTGCAGATCAGGAATGTGGCCCCGTCCTGCTGGTTTACTTCGCGCATCAGGTCCAGCACCTGGTCGGCGGATTTTCGGTCCAGGTTGCCTGTCGGTTCGTCAGCGATAATCAGATCAGGCCTGTTCATCAGGGCACGGGCGATGGCGACGCGCTGCTTCTGCCCTCCCGACAGTCGGGTAGCCGGAAAATCGATGCGGTCCTCCAGTCCGACCCGCGTCAGCAGATCCCTCGCGCGGTCGCGCATATCGCTCGATATGCCACCGGCCGGGGCGGCGGCGGGAAAGGCGACATTCTCCATCGCCGTGAAGTCGGGCAGTAGATGGTGGAACTGAAAGACAAAGCCCAGTCGGCGGTTACGAAACTGCGCCCGCTTCTGTTCGGTGTATTCGTAGACGGGTTCGCCGCTGATGGTCAGGCGTCCTGCCGTGGGCCGTAACAGCAGGCCGACGATCGACAGCAGCGTCGACTTGCCCGATCCTGAGGCCCCCAACAGCGCCACCAGTTCGCCCTTGTCGAGCGTCAGGTCGATGCCCTTGAGCACCCGCGTTTTCTCGTCGCCGTTGAGGAAGACCTTTTCGATCCCTTGCGCTTCCAGAACCTGCGTCATTGCTGGATGGCCTCAAGCGGATCGACCTTTGAGGCGGAGCGCGCTGGTAAGATCGAGGCGATCGCCGCGCCCAGCGTGGTCAGGACCAGGGCAGCGACATATCCGCCTTGGTCGGGCGCGATCGGCAGGATTGGGACGCCCTCGGCGTTGGTGATCCCCTCCAGCCAGATGCACAGGCCATATCCGGTAGCGCAACCGAGCAGGGCACCGATCAAACCGATCAACAGACCCTGCAGCAGGAAGACCCAGAGGATAAATCCGCCCGGCACGCCGAAGGCGCGCATGATTCCTATCTCGCTGCGCCGCCTGTAGGCGGACAGGACCAAGGCGCTGGCTATGCCGATAATGATCGAGATCAGCGAGAAGACCTGGATCATTGTGCCGGTCCGTCCCTGGGCCACCAAAGCTTCCTCCAGATTGACGTTCTTCTCCTGCCAGGACGTAGCGCGCAGGCCCGTTGCATCGGCCAGGAAGAGCGCCATGGCGCGTGCCTCTTCGGGGTCCTTCAGCTTGATCTCAATGTTGGTCACCCCTTCCGGCAGGACGAACAGTGGCCTGGCGGTCTGCAAGGAGAGGAAGGCGACGCGTTCGTCGAGACTCTGTACGCCGGTGCGGAACACGCCCTTGACGGTCAGTTGTCGTTCCACCCCCCGTTCGGTGCGCAGCAGGACCGACTGGCCGGCACTCAGCCCCAGGTCCTCGGCCATGCGCACACCGATCAACAGACCGTCCGCCCCGAGATCGCCGTCGCCCTCGATGATTTTCGGGGTGATCTCGGAGATGGCATCGATTCCCTGTGGCTCCACCCCGATGATCGAGACCGAGGTCACAGCCTCGCTCTTCACCAGCACGGCGCTGCCGGAAATCTGTGCGCTGATGGCGGAAACCGATGGATTGGCGCGCAACAGTTCGACGATCATCGGCCAGTTGCGGATCTGCCTCCGCTGGAAGGTGGAGACGAGGGCAACGGATTCCACCGGCAAGTCCGGTCCAGCCAAGACACGCGCCATCCGTGTCGGCGGCTCCAGGCTGATGTGGGCCCCGGTGCCCGTGACTTGCTCGGTCAGGCGAACGGCGAGGCCGGCGATCAAGGCGGTGATGAAGACGAAGACAGTCACGCCCACTGCGACCCCCGCGATCAACAGCAGGGTCTGGGAGGGGTTCGACAGCAGGTAGCGCCGCGCGACGTGAAGGGCGAACACGGCTTAATCGCCCAAGGGCTCAGCCACCGGGCGGACGTGAGCCTCAAGGCGGGTTGTGCCGGGCTCCAGCACGACCTTGTCCCCGGCATTCAGCCCGCTTTCGACAATGGCATTGACCGAGGGCCAGCGCGCCACGGTGATAGACCGGGCGCGGACGATCCCGTCGGCGTCGACCACATAGACCTTGGGGGCGGCAGTGGCGTCGACTACGGCGCGGCGCGGCACGACGATCGCCCCCTGACGCTGGGCAACGACGATGGTCAAGTCGACCGAGCGACCCGGTGCCAGGCCCTGAGTATCGGCTGGCGACAGCCGGACCGTGCGCCCGCCGGTGCCGGAATCGACCCGGGGGGAAACCTCGGTCACCCGGGCGAGAAAAATCTTCGACGAGCCCGACAAGGCGGCGCGGGCTGTTTGACCGGGGCGAATGGCATCGGCGTAGACCTCCTCGACCTCGGCACGGATCTCGACACCGATGGCCGAGCCCAACTCGAACAGAGTTTCGCCTGCTGCGACGACCTGACCGTTGTCGATCGGCCGGACCAGCACCACACCGGCCATCGGTGCGCGGATAGTGAACTCTTGCGCTCGCTCGGCCGAGGCCCGCACCGAGGCCGAGGCGGCCGTCTCATTGGCCTCTGCCGTATCAAGGGCTGCGCGGGCAGCATCCAGCGCTGCGTTCGAGGCAAAACCCCGCGCGTGCAGGGTTCGCGTTCTCTGGTAGCTCAGCCTCGACTCGGTTGCCTGGGCCCTCGCGGCAAGGGCTCGCGCGACATCAACGGCGGTCTGCGCCTGTTCGACGGTCGCGAGGATGACCGCCAGGGAGTCTCCGGCCGCGACCCGGGATCCCTCGTCGTGAAACAGGCGAATGACCTGGCCGGCATTGGGCGATGCGACCTGGACAAGCTGGGTCGGGCGGGCGCGACCGACCACCGAGAGGGCCTGCTCGACTGTTTGCGGACGGATCTGCTGAACCGCGACCTCGGCCGGCCGTCGCGCGACAAAGGCCCACGCCACCGCCACTACTGCAAGCGCGATTATTGTAAGGATGAGGACCGGTTTCGAAGGGGCTCGCATGCAGTCCTTGTCGCACCATGCCGATTGGCCAAGGCCCGTTCCTGCGCGCGCCCCCCCCCCCCGGGCTGGCAAGCGATCCGGTCCTCAGCCAAGGGAACGAAATTCACCTACTGGCGACATGTCCTAGCAACGCCTGTACCCCTGCCCGGTTCCATCAGGACTTATAATGGTCGGACTCTAGCGCCGTATGGATTCACGCATCGAGGCCGCCCTGGCGGCGCTCGCAAAGCCCTGAGTGGTCCAGCCGTCAGTTCGCGACCATGCTGCCAGTCCGTACGAACCGCGCGTGCCACGACAGGGCCTCGTCGAGAAGTATCGGCGTCTGCAGGCCGTAGGATCCCTTCAAGGCGCGCTGGTAATAGTCTTCCAGCGCCTGACGGAAGCTTGGGTGGGCGCAGGTGTCGATAACGACGCGCGCCCGCTGTTTGGGCGACAGGCCCCGCAGGTCGGCCAGACCCTGTTCTGTGACGATGACCTGGACGTCCTGGTTGATATGATCGACGTGCGAGGCGCAGGGCACAATGGTCGAGATCGCGCCGCCCTTGGCCGTCGAGGCGCTCATGAAGATCGAGATGTAGGCGTTGCGGGCGAAGTCACCGGAGCCGCCGATGCCATTCTGGATGCGCGAGCCCATGACGTGGGTCGAGTTGACGTTGCCGTAGATGTCGGCCTCGATCATCCCGTTCATGGCGATGACTCCCAGGCGGCGGATCAGTTCGGGATGGTTGCTGATCTCCTGTGAGCGCAGGATGATGCGGTCGCGGTAGTCGCCCATGCGCCGGTTGACGCTTTCGCTGAGGTCCGGGCTGAGGCTGAGCGCGGTCGACGACGCCAGGCGCAGCTTGCCGCTGTCGAGCAGGGCCATCATCCCGTCCTGGATCACTTCCGTATAGGCGGTCAGGTCGTCGAACGGGGCGTCGATCAGGCCTGTCAGCACGGCGTTGGCCGTGTTCCCGACCCCCGACTGCAGCGGCAGCAGCGACGGCGGCAGGCGGCCCCTCTTTACCTCGTGTTCCAGGAACTCCAGCAGGTGGCCGGCGATCGCCAGATCGTCGGCACCGGGCGTGGTGAAGCCGGCGTTCCGGTCCGGCCGATCGGTCTCGACGATGGCGACGATCTTGTCGGGGTCGCAGCGGAAACAGGGCTCGCCGATCCGGTCGCCCGATCGGATCAGCGGGATCGGTACGCGGTTGGGCGGGAGCGCCGCGCCATAGTAGATGTCGTGCATCCCCAGCAGTTCCGGGCTCTGCCAGCGATTGACCTCCAGGATCACCTGGCCGGCGCGGTCGAGCCAGGTCTTGTTGTTCCCGACCGACGAGGCCGGGATCAGCCCTCCGTCCTCGCGGATGCCGGTCACCTGGATGATGGCCGTGTCGAGCGGGCCGAGGATGCCCTGCCAGGCGGCCGGCGCCACCTGACTGAGGTGCATGTCGAAATACTCCATCTGGCCGCGATTGATCTTGTCGCGGCAGGTGGGGTCGGAGTTGTAGGGCAGGCGGAACTCGATGCCGTCGGCCTTGGCCAGCGCCCCGTCCAGCTCCGGCCCGGTCGAGGCACCGGTCCAGATACGCAGCTTGAACGGACGGCCCGCCGCATGCTCGGCCTCGATCCGCGCGGCGAGTGCAAGCGGCACGGCGGTCGGATAGCCGGAGGCCGTGAAGCCGCTCAGGCCTACGGTGGTGTCGGGCGCGATCAGGAGGGCAGCGTCCTCGGCCGACATAACCTTGGCGCGGTGACCGGCGCTGGCGATCCGTCGTTCAGTCATCTCGTACTCTTGCGGCTGGCCTCGTTCAGTCGATCCACGACAGGCTTATCCGCGTGCCCCGTTCGGCCATCGCATGCCTTGAGGCAGATCAATGCTCGGCAATGTTCATTCGGCCAGGAACGGCACCAGACCAATCACCGCGTTGAGTGCGGATAGCATGCCGTCAGGCGGAGCATCACAATGAAGATTCTCGTTCTCTACGCCACCACAGAGGGGCAGACGCGCAAGATTGCAGAAGCCGTCGCCAGCCAGTTCCAAGGCGATGACATGACGCTCGTCGACGTCGTCGATGCACCTGAAAATCTGAATCCGGTGCAGTTTGACGCTGCGGTCATCGCGGCGTCGGTCCACATGCATGGATATCAGAGCGCGATCACGGGGTTCGCCCGGGATCACCACACCGACCTCAATCACATGCCCTCGGTATTCATCTCGGTGTCGCTCTCGGCGGCCGGTGATGATCCCGATGATTTGAGGGGTGTCGCCGAATGCGTAGAGAAATTCAAAGCGGAGACGAGCTGGATTCCCCAACACATTCTCCAGGTCGCCGGGGCTTTCCGTTTCACCAAATACGACTTCTTCAAAAGCTGGGCCATGCGGCGGATCGCCAAAGACAAGAACATCAAAGTGAACCCGCACGAAGATCTCGAGCTGACGGATTGGTCCGCGCTGACGCGCGACATTCAGTCTTTCCGCGCTACGCTTGTATCAAGGCCCCTGCACAAGGCGATTTAACCTGGCGGCGACAGGGCGGCACGCTCGTTCAAGCCGATCACCGCCACCGATGGCCGTACCAACGCCAGCATCAATTGGTCGAACCTTGTCGGCTCGTCGATGAACGGCTCATGTCCGGAGTGCTCGAACCACACGAGTTTTTTTGACCGAGCCGTCAGCCTCTCGAAATAGGCGACGCTGGCCTCCGGAGGGAACCAGCGATCCCGACGACCGAGGAAAAAGAACACAGGCTTCTCAAGCGAAGGGGCAAGGGGCCCGCCGAACAGGGTCCGTCATGGCGGATTTGGGCATCTCCGGATCGAACGATTGGCCCGCCCCGCGCTGGTCCCCAGCACACAACGGTGAAGCCCTTCTCGAGCAGCGCTTTGTAACGACGGAAGAAGGGCGTTTCCGAAAACCCGGGGCCGCCGTGGAGAAGGATCAACGGCGGATTGTCGAGGCTCTCGCCACGGATTATCACTCACTGGTCGAAACTTCCCAGCCGAAGATACCCCACCTCCGCAATTCTGTTTGGACGGAACGCGCCGTCTGGCCCGCGGAAGGGCCGCGTCGTTCCGGCATGTTTTGTAGCCGGCTTGTCATCAAGCTGGCCTTGATCGGTACGGATCATGGATGTCAGGCTGCCCCCCCCCTTGCAGCACGATCAGTCCGGCGGTGGGCAACAGGATCAGGAAGGTGACGAAAGGATCGTAATACGAACCAGCGTTCGGAAAGAGCGCCCAGGAGACATTGATCATGGTGTGAAACAGCACCGCGACTAAAATGCTCCCGGCGGTTTTCTCGAACAGCCAGACGATGACGATCCGCAGCGCGACAGCGCTCAGACTGTGCCACAAAATCCAGTCAGCGCCGCGACCCAACTGGTCGAACGGAATGACATGCCAGAGTGCCCAGACCACGCCGACAACAAGGGCCGCACCGAGGGCGCTTAGCCGCGCCCGAAGCGCGGGGTAGAGATAGCCCTGCCAGCCCAGTTCTTCGCCGATGGCTCCGACGAAGAAGGCGGCGAAAAAGAACATCGCCTGGCCAAGCGCGATTTGCGGCAAAGGCGGTCCGGCGCCGGTCGATCGCAGAACGCCAAACTCCAGAATAC
>QBLX01000046.1:0-7648 GCA_003241825.1 Alphaproteobacteria bacterium | reverse complement strand
GTACCAGCCTGCGCCACAGGGCTTCTTGAAGTCGATCGCCCGCCCGAGCAGCGCCACGGCCCCATCGGCGCCATGGCGGCGATAGATCAGAACCAGCGCGGCGATCATCGGCACGAACGTCATCAGGGCGCTGGTCGGCAGGATCGGCAGCCCCGCAAGCCGCCCACCGCCCGCGCCCAGCAGGTAGAAGGGAACCGAGAGGATCAGGACCAGGAAGAGGAAGATCGCCGGATGTCCCTTCACGGCCAGCCCCGTCGATACGGGCGGACGGTGCGCCCTTCGGGACTTCGCAGGACCACGGCCACCGCGCCCCAGAGCGTGGCCGCGACAACGGCTTGCCAGAGCAGGCTCTGCGACAGGGATGTCGCGGGGAACAGAACGAGCAGCCAACCGGTGAAGCTGGCGTGCATCGCCACGGACAGCAGCAGGCTCCGGGTCCGACCATAGACCCACGTCATAAGCATCCGGTATGGGGTCAGAGTCGCGAGATAGACGATCGCGAATTCCAGAACCCACGCGGCACCCATCGCATCAATGTTGTAGCGGAAATCCACGAGCAGGTGCCAGAACGCCCAGATCACGCCCAGCAGCGCCCCTGCCACGGCGAGGCCTTTGCAGGCCAGAAGGCGCGGCGTCGCAAAGCCGGTCCAGCCGATCTCCTCAAACGCACCGGCCAAGAGCCCGACGGCGAACAACGGCCAAAAGAAACGCGGCTCAAAGGCTGGATCGACGGTGGCGCTCAGGACCCCGAGGATCGTCAGCAAGATCACCGGGACCGTCAGCAGGGCGACCGCATACCAGTGGGCACCAACCCGCCATTGCGTCAGATGTGCGCCTAGTCGGCTCAGCCCCTGACGCCCCCCCACCATCGCCGTGCAGAACAACCCGCTGACAAAGGGTCCCAGCAACATGGCAAGAAGAATGATGCTCGCCTCGAGGGGCTGCATCGGCGACAGATCGAACGCCGCCGCCGTCAGCACGACAAAGATGCCACCCCAACTGATGACGAAGGCCAGCGCGAAATAGGCAATCAGAGGACGGCGCTGAATCCACCGGGCGACGGTCATGGCGTGTCGGACCCATCAGCCGGGACGAGCAGGGTCAGGATCGCAGCCATGACGTCCTCGTCGTGCCTAACCAGGGTGTGACCGCCCTGCTCGGAACAGGTGAAGCGGATTCCAGCGATTTGGTCGGCGGTGTATGCGGCGCTCGCATGGGTGCCTTGGCCGCGGCGCGCAACGCCCGGTAGATGGCGTCGCGCAGAGATTTCTCGCGCGGGTCGTCGAACAGGTAGGCGTCCAGCCTGTTCATCACATAGGCGAAGCCGAGGCGGGCATCGGGATCGGCGAAGGCGAACGAGCCCCCCGCGCCCGGCGCGCCGAAGACGCGAGGGCTCGAGCCAAAGGCGTATCCCGGGCCGGGCCGCAGGAAACCCAGGGCAAAGCAGGTCTGGACGCCGAGCACCTCGTCCATGGGGTGAGCGACATCGGGTTGCGCGGTTATGCGGGCCATCGTCTCGGGTGTGATCCCGAGCTCGGCGCCGCCCTCGGCGAACGCGGAATAGGCGCGGGCCATCGCGCGCGCCGTGCCCACGCCATTGCCCGCCGGCAGCTCCACCTCGAGCGAACGCCGATCGTTCCAGTCGAGGTTCGGGATAAGAAGCGATCGGAGGATCATCGACCCAGGCCGGAGGGCCTTGACGATCAACGCCAGCGGGGCCTTGCGTAGCCCGAGCAGCGCCCGCCCCATGGACAGTGTCTTCACCTTGGCGAGGCGCTCGTCCGGGATGTCACGGGGAAGCCCGATGTAAAACTCCAGGCCAAGTGGCGCGGCGATTTCCTCCTGAAAGAAGCGCCCGAGCGTGCGCCTCGCCGGATCGACGTGACGGATCAGCTCCTGCATATAGAGCCCGAGCGACATCGTGTGGTAGCCATGACGCGTGCCGGGCGGCCATGACGGCGTTTGCCGCGCGAGCAGTCGAGCGACGTCGTCGAGGTCAGCCATCCTGGCTATGGTCAGGGGCTCGTCGAGCAGCACCAGCCCGGCCTCGTGCCCGAGGAGCTGGCGCACGGTGATCGCTTCCTTTCCGTTCTGGGCGAACTCCGGCCAGTAGCGCGCCACCGAGGCCTCGTAGTCCAGCCAGCCGCGCGCGTTGGCCACCGCCAGGGTCATCGCCGACAGGCCCTTGGTGCTGGACATGGGAACGACCATGGTGTCCTCGGCCCACGGCGCAGCGCCCTTGGGGTCGCGGCGGCCGCCCCACAGATCGACAACCTTCTGGCCCCGCCAGTAAGCCGCCACAGCGGCGCCGATTTCGCCGCGCTTGGCGAAATTGCGCTCGAACTCGACGCGGACATCTTCGAAGCCTGGCGCGACCTGTCCAAAAACCGTCATGGCCTGTCCGACCCGTCTGTCGGGACGAGCAGATTCCGGATCTCGGCCATCACCGCATCGTTGTGCCCGACAAAAGTGTGACCACCGTGCTCGAAGCCGACAAATCTCGCGCCGGGGATCCGGTCGGCGGTGTATCGTGCGCTCGCATAGGTGCCGTAGCCGTCGTCGCGCGCGCTGATAATCAGCGTCGGGGCAGTGATGGTATCGAGCGCCGCTGGGGCCAGGGACTTGCTGGCCGCTGTATCATTGCGCAATCCGGCTGCCCGGGAAGACACCGGGAGGATGTCTTCGAGCATGGCGTCAATACGGGCCCGCTCGGCAGGGCTCGCCGACGCCACCAGCTCGGGCGGTGTCGCCAGCACGGTCCGGATCAACTGTTTGCGCGCAAGCTTCGTGGCCGTCCAGAACAGGAAATCCGAACCGAGCGCCGTCATCATCGTATTTTCGACCCATACGGGCATGGGCGCTGCGGACCCGGTGACGGTTGGCGGCCTGTAGGTCAGCGGCACGAGCAAAATGAGCGCGTTCACGCGGTCCGGGTGGCGGATCGCCATCTGCAAGGCGGACGGCGCGCCCGCAGAGCCGCCCAGCACTGCGGCTGTCTGAAGTCCCAGTGCATCCAGCAGGCAGACATGCGCATCGGCCTGTGCCTCGGCCGAGGCATCAACCGGCACCGGGGTACGCAGATAGCCGAAGCGCGACATGGCGATGACGCGGATGCCGTGGCCGGACAAACCGCCGGCAAATGCCATACCCTGGTCAAATCCGCCGCCACTGCCGTGAACCGACAGCAACGGGATTCCCGCGCCAACCTCTTGATACTCGATCGGCCCGCAACGTGTTTCGATCAAGGTGCTGCTGCGGGAGGCGTGCGCGGCGGCGGCGTCCATGTCGTCCATAAACCGCGACCGAACCGCGACCGCCGCCATCGCCACGCCGAGCACGCAGACCAGACCCGCGACCTTCCACCTCTTCACGCCCGGACGCCGGGCTGCACAGACCCTGGTTCCGATGTTGTTCGCGCGGCATCAAGGTCGTGGGGGTGCGTCTCGCGGAGCAGTCGATCAACGAAGAACCGATTGAAACTGTCTGGCTCTTCCGTGTTGACGAAGTGAGCCGACCGCTCGAACCAGATCAGCGTCTTGCGCGGGGCCTCCAGCGCCTCGAAATACTGTTCGGCCAGGACCGCCGGGGCCTCGTAGTCGTGGCGCCCTTCCAGAAAATAGACAGGTACCTTGAGCTCCGGGGCCTGCGCCATCAGGTTGATGTCGACGATCTTCGGCCACATCAGGCGCATGTTGGCGAAGATGCCGCGAAAGACATTGACGCGGTCCGACCAGCTATACTCCCTGGACCCGATCAGCCCGCGAAGAAGCGTGGACATCCCGCCGCGCGAATTGCCGTGGACCTCGCCGCGGTACTTGCCCAGGATTTTGCGCTGCGTCATCAGCTTGGAGCGAAATGTGCCAAGGTAGGGCGGCGGGCCGATGGCCTTCAGCTGGGCGACCGAACGCCTGTCGCCGGCCTTCTCGGCCTGCGCCAGGGTCCACGCGTACGACAGGCGCTCCCCTTCCCGCATATCCACGATCTGACCGACACCGATGAAGGCGTGGTAGAGCTCCGGATAGCGATGCACGGTCAGCACCCCCAAGGCGCTGCCCCAGGAATGGCCGACGAGATAGATTTTCGGCTGCCCGAACCGCTTGCAGAGAAGCAGCGTCAGTTCGTGGGCATCGGCGATGAACTGCTCGACGCTCATCCCGGATTCCGGTTCTCGCGCCGAATATGAAATCCCTGCCCCGCGCTGGTCCCAGACCACGACGGTAAAATGTCTTTCCAGAGCCGGCATGTTGTGGGTCCGCACCATGCCAAGTTCCGACGTCCCGGGGCCGCCGTGCAGATACAGCATCACCGGGTTGGCCACGCTGAGCCCGCGGATGAGCAGACCCTGCTCAACACCGCCCAGCATGATCCGGTCGAGGTCGGCGACGCTTCCCGGCACCGGTTTGCCCAAAGCATCGACGAACGGAGCCGTGGAGGCCTGGCGAAACCAGACCCGCGCGGCCAGCAGGGTCGCCAAAACGGCCGTCGCCACTGCCAGCATCATGGCGAGGGTCGCCGCTGTGGCGAGACCAGCCGGTTGTTGCGAACCAGATACCGACCTTCGATCCGGATCGGGATCGGCGCGCCGGAGAAGGGCGCGTCCGCCGTGCCCGGTTCCTGAGCATTGATATGCAGGTGCGGCTCGCTGGTGTTGCCGGAGTTGCCGACCTCGGCGATGGCGTCGCCCGCTCGCAGACCCTGGCCTTGCCGCACCCTGACCGACCCCTTGCGAAAATGGCCGAGCAGGACGTCGGCTTCGGCGCAACGCAGGATGACGTGGTTTCCTGCGAGGTGGCTGCGATCCATCTGCGGGATCGGCAGGTCCGGCAAGCCGTCGACGGCGACCAGCACCTCGCCCTCGCAGGGTGCGATGACCGGTTTGCCGAAGATCGCGTAGCGACGCGGGTCAGCGGGCAACAGGCCGTCGGCGCGGAGGCCCCGGCGATCGAGCGCCACAAGGTCCACGCCGTGTCCTGTGCCCCAATAGAGGCGATGGGCCGGGACGGATTGGTCCAGCAGGGTCGCGTGGGCGTTGACGGACGGTGACGTTCCGCCGTTGGCGACAAGGTAAACACCGGGCCCCAGCGGTGAGGCCAAATCGACGACGCGCTCGTCGGGCGTCGCGGTTCCGGCCCATGCGACGCGGACTTCATTGGCCGCGTAGAGGGTCAGTCCAAAAAAACTTGCAAGGAAGGCCCAGCCGACGAACCCTTGCGGCCAGAGCGGCGGCGAACGGCGCCTGACCAGACCGGCCACGATGACTGCGACGAGCAGCGCCCCGAACGCGAACGGCGTCCACCAAGGAGGAAACGTCCAGATCCCGACGAAGCCGACCGCGACGAGCATGACGCCGGTCGCAAGCGACTGGATCCAGAAACCCGTCGTGCTCCGTGGCGGCGCGAGAGCGAGCCAGGCGATCAGGCCGAGCGGCAGGAAGGTCTGGAGCAGGTAAAGCGTCAGCATCAGGATCTCCCCGCGTGCGGGGAGGGATCGACGCCCACAGCTTCCGGCACCTCGGTATCCTCCTGTAGGGGCTCCTGGCTCGACCGCCGCCTCTGGGACGCAGGCCAGGCATCGCTGCAAAACAGCGACACTATGGCGACGGCCACTAAAAGCCCCGTCACCAGCAGGTAGGGGCGGGCCGTCGCGGCGGTCGGTATGATGATGAGAATACCGGCCCAGGCATTGAGCGAGGTGTGCAGGACAAGGGCGGGAAGGACGCTTGCCTGCGTCCTCTGCCAGAGCCACCCGAACAGCACGGAACCGGCCAGGATATTGAGCAGGAAGACCGGGATCGACATTTGGGACTGCGCCGTACCGGCCATGAAGAACAGCGGCAGATGCCACAGCCCCCAAACGACCCCGATGATCAGGCTGGCGGCTCGCCAGTTCATTCTGGCTGCAAGGGCGGGCATGGCGTAGCCGCGCCAGCCAAACTCCTCACCTAGCGGGCCGCCGATCAGCAGCACCAAGCCGAAGTTCACGATCGCCAGCGGGATGTGGTGGGCCGCTGGCGGCGTCTCCACTGTCCCGCCCAGAGCCGCGTGCATCGCAAGCGCGCACACCATCACGGCCGGAGGACCCAGAAACCCCAAGACGAACCAGCGCCAGCCCACGCGAGGGTTCAGGCAGCGCGCGAGCCAGTGGCGCAGGCCCTCACCCCGGCTGAACATCGTGACGACGGCGAGGCCAGCGACGCTCGGCCCGAAGCCGGCCACCGCCATCAAGACCGCGGTGAGCACGGTCGATGGCGCGTCGACGAGCTTGGCCGCGAGGCCGATCCCCCACGACCAAGCGAATGCCAGGACCGTGAACGCAATGATGGCGGTCGTGGACCGGGCATGCGTTTGCAGAACCTCGGCGCTCCGTGGATCAAAATCTTCGACGCGGTTCGTCCCAGGAAGGATCATCAGGTTGACGGTCTCGGAATATCCCTTGGCGATATGTATCCTCGTCGCGTCCGGATGGCGTCGATGACCAGGGCGATCAACAGGACCAAGCCCGCAGCCGACAAGGCGAGGTCCTCAAGCATGCCGAGCTGCACAGCGGCTGCGAAGCCGACGCCGGACCACAAAAGGGGAATGATGGAGAGCCAGACGACCCAACGCCCTCGCGCCAGCAGCAGAAGGCCGATGGTGAAGAGGGTCGTGGGGCATGGCGCGACCCCGAACATCGGCCCCGCCATCAGGCCATGTCCCGCCCACAGTCCCAGCAGCGGATAGATCAATGCCGCGTAGAGGATGGTGAACCACCCCGCCCAGCACCTGAGGTCGCGGCCGATGCGGATGGACGGAGCGCGTGCCGCCGCCGCGCTGCAAAGAAGCAGTAGCGCTTGCAGAACAAAGAAGCCCGCGAACAGTTTGGCCGCCGGGTTGATCGTTGAGAAAGATGCGAAGTGGTAGCCGATCCCGTTCCACGCCCACATCACGGCGAGAACGGCCAGGATCAGGCGCGACGCCTGCGGCCGTGCGGACCAGAGGGCCGCGACCGCGACCAGGCCGAAAGCATAGGCGACAAGCTGCGCCGGCCAGATCGCGCTGTTGTAGGTCGCGAAGACCGCGAGGAACTGCTCCTCGGTGAAGGGCAGGGTCACGGGACAATGACCGTGGCGAGCGGTTTGCGCGCCGAGAACGGCAGCGTCGGGCCATTCCCGAAGCGCATGACGAGGTCCGGCCGTCGGCCCGTAAGGCCGATCAGTGAGGCCAGTTCCGGCCTAAGGGAGCCGACCTCTACCGGCTGGTTGGTGTAGGCGCATTTCAACCCCAGCGCCGTCGCCTGGAGGGCAAACCGCTGGCTGGACCGGCCGACGCGGGTCCAGTGATCCTTGTCCTCGCGCTCACCGACGAAGACGGCGACGCCGGCGGAAGTGTCGAGCTGGCCAGCGTATCTGTCGTTCTCGGCCTTCGGCTTGAACGTGGCGTCGAACATCGCCGAGCCCAGCCATGTCGGCAGGGGCGGGTTGCCGCTGGCGACGCTGAACAGGCCGTCGCCGGTCTTCAGGGCCTGGCGCGGATTGAACCGGATCCAGGATTTCAACTCCCGCACGAAGGCCGCATCAGCCAGCTGTGCCGTATTGCCCTGGATGACCAGATCGCGCACTCGGGCGATCTGCGGGCGGTCGGTGATCAGGATGACATCCACGCCGCGCGGA
>QBLX01000045.1 GCA_003241825.1 Alphaproteobacteria bacterium | reverse complement strand
CCCTAGGCGACCGCGCCCTTGCCGCAGCGGAGCTGGCCCGGATGGCCGGTGTCTCCAGCGGCGTCGTGAAGGGCCTGATCGACGAGGGCGTGCTGGAAGTCGTCGAGATCACGGCCGAGGCCGCCTTCGCTGCCCCCGATCCCGACCACGCCCCCGCTACTCTGAACCCGGATCAGGCCGCCGCCGCGGATGCATTGACGCAAGCAACCGCCCGGGGCGGCTTTGCAGCCTTCCTGCTGGACGGCGTCACGGGCTCCGGCAAGACCGAGGCCTATCTGGAAGCCGTGGCGCGGACCCTGCGCGCGGACCCGGCCGCCCAGATCCTGATCCTGCTGCCCGAGATCGCCCTGACCCAGGACCTGATCGCGCGGATCACCGCACGGTTCGGGACCGCACCGGCAGAGTGGCATTCCGGCATTGCCCCGCCGCGTCGCCGGGTGGTCTGGGAGGCTGTCGTCGCCGGGCGCTGCAACATCGTCGTGGGGGCCCGGTCAGCGCTGTTCCTGCCCTATCCGAACCTGAAGCTGATCGTCGTCGACGAGGAGCACGACGGATCGTTCAAACAGGAGGACGGCCTCGTCTATCATGGGCGCGACCTCGCCGTGGCCCGCGCCCGGATCGAGGGCGGGACCGTGGTGCTGGCCTCGGCCACCCCGTCGCTGGAGACCCTGTGGAACGCGCACCAGGGTCGGTACCGCTGGCTGAAGCTCTCGGCCCGGCACGGTGCGGCCGTCCTGCCCGATGTCAGGCTGCTGGACCTGCGCCTGACCCCGCCAGACCCGCAGACCTGGCTGTCCCAGCCCCTGCGCGAAGCGATCGGCGAGACCCTGCTGAAGGGCGAGCAGACCCTGCTGTTCCTGAACCGGCGCGGCTATGCGCCCGTGGTCCTGTGCCGGGCCTGCGGACACCGTCTGACGGCACCCGACACCGACAGCTGGCTGGTCGAGCATCGCTATACCGGGCGGCTGGTCTGTCACCTGACCGGGTTCTCGATGGCCCGGCCGAAACACTGTCCGTCCTGCGGGGCCGAGGACAGCCTCGTCTCGGTCGGGCCCGGCGTCGAGCGGGTAGAGGAAGAGGTGCGCCAGCTCTTCCCCGACGCGCGCACCGCCGTCTTCAGCTCCGACACCGTGCCCGACGCCCGCTCGGCCCGCGCCCTGATCCAGACCATGAAGGATGGCGACATCGACATCCTCGTCGCGACCCAGGCGGCGGCCAAGGGGCACAATTTCCCCAACCTGACCCTCGTCGGTGTCGTCGATGCCGATCTGGGGCTGAGGGGCGGTGATCTCCGGGCCGCAGAGCGCACCTTCCAGCTGCTGACCCAGGCCACAGGCCGGGCGGGACGCGCCGAGCGTCCGGGCCGGGCGTTACTGCAGACCTGGACGCCCGAGCACCCGGTCCTGATCGCCCTGGCCGCCGGCGATCGCGACGGCTTCGTCGAGGCCGAGATGGCCGAGCGCGAGGCGGCGTCCCTGCCCCCCTACGGCCGTCTGGCGGCTCTGATCCTGTCGGGCGAGGACGCCGCAGCCGTCGAGCGGCTGGCCCAGGCCCTGGCCCAGAACATCCCCAATGCCGAGCGGCTGGAGGTCTATGGCCCGGCGGATGCGCCTCTGGGGCTCATCCGGGGGCGGCGGCGCAAGCGACTGCTGGTCCGGGCCGACCGGGACGTCGACCTTCAGGGCTTCCTCCGGGCCTGGCTCGCGCGCGTGAAAGTGCCCGGCTCGGTGCGTCTGACCGTGGACGTGGACCCCTACAGCTTCCTCTAGGGTCTGCCGGGATCAGCGACCGGCGACCAGTTCCACCGTGATCGTCTCTCCGGTAAAGGCCGTCGCTGTCCAGCGCGTGCCAATCCCGCCCCGCACGATGGGTGTGCAGTAGGCCCCGGGCACGATGATCGGGCGGCGCAGGCTGAAACACAGCTTGCCGTCGCGGACTCGCCACGTCCCCCCGTTGCGCACGCCCTGGCGGCCCTGGCCCGTGAACCTGCCATCCGGGGTCAGCCAGGCCTTTGCCGTGCGTCCGTCAGGATAGGTCGACAGAAGTGTATTGCCGAAGACCGGTGCCAGATCCGCCGCGGTCGGCGTCTGGACAGCGAGCGCAAGGGCGATGGCGAGGGCTGAAATCATGCCCCAGCCAAACCTGTTAACGCACCCGCGTCAATCCGCCCGGAACTGGAGCTTCGCGAGACGGGCATAGAGGCCACCCCGCGCGACGAGCTCGCCATGGGTCCCCTGATCGACGACCTGCCCGTCCTCCATGACCACGATACGGTCGGCCCGCAGCACGGTGGCGAGGCGGTGGGCGATGACGATGGTGGTGCGGCTCTGCATCGCCTGATCCAGCGCCATCTGCACCAGCTGTTCGTTCTCGGCGTCAAGCGCGCTGGTGGCCTCGTCCAGCAGCAGGATCGGGGCGTCGCGCACCAGCGCCCGGGCGATCGCCAGACGCTGCCGCTGGCCACCGGACAGGCTCTTGCCGCGCTCCCCCAGAGGCGTGTTGAAACCTTCGGGCAGGGCGTCGATGAACCCCAGGGCCTGGGCCTCCTCGGCCACCTCTCGCGCCTCGTCCTCGGTCGCGGCCTCGCGGCCAAAGCGGATGTTCTCGAGGGCCGATCCGGAGAACAGCGGGGCCTCCTGCGACACCCAGGCGAACCGGCCCCTGACATCGACGGGGTCGGCCTTGCGCACATCCACGCCGTCGACCGACACGAGGCCGCTCTGGGGGTCGTAGAAGCGCAGCAACAGCCGGAACACGGTCGACTTGCCGGCTCCCGACGGACCGACCAGGGCGACGGTCTCGCCCGGCCTGACGGTCATGGAAAAACCCTTCAGCGCGGGCAGGTCGGGGCGTCCGGGATAGGCGAAGTCCACCGCCGACATGGACACCTCGCCGCGTGGCGGGCTGGGCAGGACAACGGGATTTTCGGGAGCAGAGATCAGGGGCTCGGCCCGCATCAGTTCGTCGATCCGCTCCATCGCGCCGGCCGCCTTCTGGACGTCCCCCCAGCTCTCGCCCAGCGCCCCGACGGCTCCGGCTGCGAAGACGGACAGCAGCACGAACTGCAGCAGGGTTCCCGGCGTCATCGTGCCCGAGATCACGTCCTGCGCCCCCAGCCAGAGGACCAGGGTCACCCCGCCGAAGGTCACGACGATGATCATGGCGGTCATCAGGGCACGGGCCCGCATGCGGGTCAGCGAAATGCCGAACGCGCCCTCGACGGCGGCCCCGAACCGGGCGATGGCGCTTTCGACGCGGCCGAACGCCTGGACGGTTTCGATGGCGTCCACACTCTCGCCGGCGAAACCAACGGCATTGGCGAACCGGTCCTGCGAGGCGACGGTCAGTTTGCGGACCTTGCGCCCGAACAGGAAGATCGGGCCCAGCAGCAAGGGCACGATCAGCAGCACCAGGCCGGTCAGTTTGGGGCTGACAACGAACAGCAGGACCAGCCCGCCGATCAGGGTCAGGAAATTACGCAGCGCAAACGACACCGACGTTGTGAGCAGGGTTTCGACGAGGGCGATATCCGTCGTCAGCCGGCTCAGCACCTCGCCCGTCCGCATCTGGGCATAGAAGGACGGGTCCAGTGTCAGGATGCGGCCGAACAGGCCCTTGCGCACATCGGCAATGACCCGCTCACCGGTCTTGGTGACATAGAAGTAGCGGCACGCCGAGGCGAGGCCGAGCAGCAGGGCATTGGCACCCAGCACCATGAACCAGAGATCGAGCTGGCGACCGCCGTTCTCGAACCCGTTGTCGATGGCCCCCCGCGCCGTGACGGTCAGGCCCAGCGAGGCGGCTGTGGACATAAGCAGCCAGACCATCGCGATCAGCGCGTCCATCTTGTGCTGCATCAGATAGGGAAGCAGACGGCCGAGCGGGCGGATGTCCTTGCGCTTGGCCCTGCGCTCCCCGGCCTCGCCCATCTGCTCGATCAACTGCGCTCCGGCGCCGGGGCGGTCGGAGACTGAAGGCGCTTCATACGGGGGGGACACGGTCATTGACGCGCCTCTTGCCCCGGAACGCCCCCCGGTGTAAACGCCGCCGCTCATTCCCGCCGGAGCCTCTGGCGGGATTTGTCATTTTCGCGCACCGACGGTCGGCATCGTCACCGCGCCCAAGAGACCGGACGACGACCATGAAAGCGGACACGCACCCCGACTACCACTTCATCACCGTCACCCTGACGGATGGTTCGACCTATCAGACGCGGTCGACCTACGGGAAGGAAGGCGATGTCCTGAACCTCGACATCGACCCCTCGACCCACCCCGCCTGGACCGGCGGCAACCAGCAGATGCTGGACCGTGGCGGTCGCGTGTCGCGCTTCAACAACAAGTTCGGCGGCTTCATCAAGAAGTAGGCTGCAGGCAACGGGTCCCGCAGAGGGGCTCCGACCTGAACCCAATTGTCGCACTGCGCGGCAACACGAACACACAAAGCGTCGTCCCGTTCGGGGCGGCGCTTTTTGTTTCGCCGGAACGTCGTTAAGATGGTCCCTGTCCGGAAAGGACGTCGGCCCATGAGGTGCCGGACACAGGGATGAGCGTAACCGATGAATCGACGGCAACTGGGTCTCGGCATCGCCACAACGGCAATGACGGCAGCAGCGGCGGCAGCTGCCCAGCAGGCTGTTCCACAATTCCCGGCATCACCTCCCCGGGTCGCCACCCGCTGGTCTGCCACTTTCGAGGACCAGATCAGCCGTCTGCCGGAAACGGTCCAGGGCGACGTCCGGACCTTCTATGACATCAACGGCTGGCGTCCCGTCTGGACAGCCGAGCGCCTGCGCGGTCTGAACGCTGCCGCTGGTCGCTCCGAGCGCCACGGCCTTCCGGCCTCAGACTTCTTCGACTTCGTCGGCTATGCCGCCGATCGCGACAGCGCCGATGTCCGCACGACGGCTGCAGCCCTGACCTATGGCCGTGTGCTGGCCGAGGGGCGGGTACGGCCCGAGGACGTCGAGGACCTCTGGGAGATGCAGAAGAACCGCGTCGACCTGCCCATGGGGCTGAACGACGCCATGGTGCGCGGCCAATTGCTCGAGTGGTATGAGTCGCTGGCCCCCTCCGACATCGGCTATGCCAACCTGTCCGCTGGCTATGTGCGTTATCGCCGCCTCGCGCGCGATGGCGGCTGGCCCGATTTCCGCCCCGGTCCCACGATCGAGCCTGGCAACAGCGACCGTCGCATCCCGGCCCTGATCGCCCGCCTTGTGGCCGAGGGCGACCTCACCGCCGCCCAGGGTGAAACGCTCAAGGCCCAGGGCGTGGTCTATTCGAGCACGCTCGAAACCGCCGTGCGGGGCTTCCAGGCCAGGCACGGCCTTGGGGCCGATGGCCGGATCGGCACGGGCACGCAGCGCTCGCTGTCCGCCTCGGCCGAGGATCGGGCCCGGCAGATCGCCCTGAACCTCGAGCGGCGGCGCTGGCTCAAGCGCGAGGTCGCACCCGAGCGGATCGAGGTCAACACGGCCGCCGCCATCATGGTCTACTGGAAGGACGGCCGGCCCGTTCACTCCAACCGCGTCGTGGTCGGGACGGTCGAGAACCAGACCCCCAGCCTCGAGAAGCCCTTCGCCTCGGTCGTCGCCAATCCGCCCTGGAACGTGCCCTCGGGGATTGCCCGGCGCGAGATCCTGCCGCGTGGGCCGGCCTATCTGCGCAGCCAGAACATGTTCGTCACGCCGGAAGGCAATGTGGTCCAGCGCGCCGGGCCCCTGGCGGCCCTGGGCTATGTGAAGTTCGAGCTGCGCGACAGCTATGCGATCTTCCTGCACGACACGCCGTCGAAAGGCGCGTTCAACCTGGCCATGCGGCAGCGGTCCCATGGCTGCGTTCGCGTCCAGGGGGCCGTGGAGTTCGCCCGTCTCCTGCTGGCACCCAATCCGGTCAAGCTGGAAGAGTTCGACAACGCACAGCAGACCCGCGAGACCAAACGGGTCACCACCGGACGCGAGATCGGCGTGCGGCTGCTGTACTGGACCGCCTTTGTCGATGGTCAGGGCCGCGTCGCCTTCCGCGAGGACGTCTACAGGCGCGACCAGAAGCTGGCCGAGGCCCTCGGCATCGCCCTCAGCCTGCCGACGCCGGTCGATGACGGTCGCGTCGACGTCAACGACGTCGGGCCATGACAACTGCAGAGAGACCACCCATGATCCCGAACACCCCGACCCAACGATCCCGCCGGCTCGCCTGGCGTCTGGCTGGGTGGGGGCTTGTGGCCGGCCTGTTGCTGATACCGGCCATGGCAATGCTTGTCGGCGACGAGGTCCTGTGGACGACGAGTGACTTCCTCATGGGCGGCCTGCTGCTCATCGGCGGCGGCTTGCTGGTCGAACTCGTCGTCTGGAAAACGCCGAACCCGCCCCTGCGGTGGGCTCTCTGTCTCGCCGTCTTCGCAGCCGTCGGCCTGATCTGGGTGGAAGGGGCTGTCGGCCTCTTCCGCTGATCGCACCCTAGAGGTTCAGCAATGCCGGGTCCCCGCCCTGTGCGGAGATGTTGTTGCTGATCGCCTTTTCCGAGGCATAGCGGATCAGGCTGTTGGGCCCGCCGGCCTTGGGCCCGGTTCCCGAAAGGCCCTCGCCACCGAACGGCTGGACCCCGACCACGGCACCGGTGATCGAGCGGTTGATATAGACATTGCCCGCCGGGACGAGTGCGATCACTTCTTCGGCAAAGGCCTCGATCCGGGAATGGACGCCCAGCGTCAGCCCATAGCCCCGTGCCGCCAGCTTGCGCGCCACCGATGCCAGATCCTTCGGCTCGTAGCGGTAGACATGCAGGATCGGGCCGAACACTTCACGCTCCAGGAAGTCCGGCGTGGGGATTTCGGCAATCGTCGGTGCGAACAGATCGCCCCTGACCGTTCCGGCAGGCATTGTGGCCCGGGCAAGAACAGACGCCTCGCGGGTCAGGCGCTCGACATGGCCTTCCAGCATGGCCCGGCTCTCGGGGTCGATCACGGGGCCGATGTCGGTGGCCGGGTCGGTGGGATCGCCCACGACCTGGGCGGCGAGTGCCCCCTTCAGCCCTTCGATCAGGCTGTCGGCCGAGTCCTTCGGCGCATACAGGATCCGCAACGCCGAACAGCGCTGTCCGGCGGAGCCGAAGGCCGAAACGATGACGTCGTCGATGACCTGTTCACGCAGGGCCGTGGTGTCGACGAACATGGCATTCAGCCCACCGGTCTCGGCGATGAAGGGCAGGATCGGGCCGGGTCGGGCTGCGATGGAGCGGTTGATCGCGCTGGCCGTGTCGGTGCCACCGGTGAAGGCCACACCGTCGATGCCGGGATGGCTCACCAGGGCCGCGCCCACGGTCTCGCCCCGTCCGGGTACCAGAGCCAGCAGATCGGGGTTCAGCCCGGCCCTGTGATAGAGCCGTACGGCCTCGGCAGCGATCAGCGGGGTCTGTTCGGCAGGTTTGGCGAGGACGGCGTTGCCCGCAGCAAGCGCGGCGGCGACCTGGCCGGTGAAGATGGCCAGCGGGAAATTCCACGGACTGATGCAGGCAAAGACCCCGCGACCGTGCAGCACCAGCCGGTTGGTCTCGCCCACGGGCCCGTTCAGCGTCTGCGGACCTCCGAAATCCTTCTCGGCCAGCATGGCGTAGTAGCGACAGAAGTCGGCCGCCTCACGGACCTCGGCAACGCCGTCGTTCAGCGTCTTGCCGGCCTCGCGGGCCAGCAGGGCGACCAGACGGTCCATGTCTGCTTCCAGGGCATCGGCCATGGCGCGCAGCACCGGTGCCCGACGCGATCCACCAGACCGGTCCCACGCCACCTGCGCACGGGTCGCGGCCTCGACGGCTGTGTCGATGTCGGCGGGAGAGGCCTCGGAGGCGTGACCCAGGACCTGCGTCCGGTCGAACGGATTGGTCACATCCTGGGGATGGGTGCCGGCCAGCAGTTTGCCGCCGATAATCGGGCCCGAGGTCAGCTTCTCTGAATCGACCTTCGAAAGGGCCAGGGCATGACGCTCACGGTCTGCGGCCTGGGAGTAGTCGCGACCGAGTGCGTTCTGGCGGTCCATGTACATGTCCTTGGGCGTGGGAATCTTGGCGTGACGGTCGGGATGAGCCTCGACAGCAGTGATGGGATCGGCCGCGACCGCCGAGGCGGGGACCCGCTCGTCCAGAAGGGCGTGAACGAACGAGGAGTTGGCCCCGTTCTCCAGCAGGCGACGCACCAGATAGGGCAGCAGGTCCTCGTGCCCGCCCACCGGCGCATAGGCCCGGACATTCATGGGCCCGAACGTCTCGGACGCAGCCTCGTACAGGGCCTCTCCCATGCCGTGCAGGCGCTGGAACTCGATCTTGACGCCGCTGTCCTTCGCCATCCGGTGCACCGCGGCCAGCGAATGGGCATTGTGGGTCGCGAACTGCGAATACAGATGCGGTGCGGCGTCGATCATTGCGCGCGCGCAGACCAGATAGTTCAGGTCGGTGGCTGCCTTGGTCGTGAACACCGGATAGTCGGTCCGCCCCATGACCTGGGCGCGCTTGATCTCGGTGTCCCAGTAGGCCCCCTTGACCAGCCGGACGATCAGACGACGGTTGGCCACCCGGGCCAGTTCGGCCACGCGGGCGATGACCTCGGGGCCGCGCTTCTGATAGGCCTGAACCGCCAGGCCCAGCCCCGTCCAGTCGCGCAGGTCCGGCTCGTGCGCCAGCCGGTCGAGCAGCTTCAGCGACAGCGCCAGCCGGTCCGCCTCCTCGGCGTCCATGGTGAAATTGATGTCGTAGCGCGCCGCGATCAGGGCCAGCCGGCGGACGCGCGGATAGAGTTCGGTCCAGACCCGGTCCTCGTGCGTCGCCTCATAGCGGGGCGACAGGGCCGACAGCTTGACCGACACGCCATGGCCGACCTCGGGACCCTGCCCCTCGGCCGTCTTGCCGACGGCGGTGATGGCGTCGGCATAGATGGTCTCGTAGCGCCCGGCATCGGCAGCCGTGCGGGCTCCCTCGCCCAGCATGTCGAAGCTGCACAGCCAGCCTTCACGGTTCGATCGCTTCAGCGCCGCTTCGATCGTGCGACCGACGACGAACTGTTCGCCCATGATCCTGACAGCAGCCGCCACCGCCTGGCGGATCACCGGCTCTCCCAGTCGACCGGCCACCCGTTTCAGGAAGCCCGGCAGATCGGACTTGGCCTGCTCGTCGGCGTCGACCAGCTTGCCCGTCAGCATCAGGCCCCAGGTCGAGGCATTGACGAACAGACTGTCGGATTGTCCCAGATGAGACGCCCAGTCGGCAGAGCCGATCTTCTCGGCGATCAGCCGGTCGCGCGTGTCCTCGTCGGGCGTCCGCAGCAGGGCCTCGGCCAGGCACATCAGGGCCAGCCCCTCGCGGGTCCCGAGCGAAAACTCCTGCAGGAAGCTTTCGACGACCCCCTGTTTCTTCTGGCTCTTGCGGGCGTGTTCGACCAGGGCCACCGCATCCGCCACAACCGCCGTGCGGGCCTGCGCGTCCAGGGGCGAGGCGCTCAGGATCGTCTGGACAGCGACCGGCTCACTGGCGAATTTGCCGTGATCCAGTGCGTCCCAATCCTGCGTGAGGGTCAGGGGTGGGGTGACGTGAGCGTTCATGCGGACGATCTACTCCCTTCGCCCGCAATGGGGAAAGGGCCGATCGTCGCCTGCGTCAGGCCGCCTGCTGCAGCGCGACCTCAGAGCCACGGTCGCCGTCGCCATCGACCTGGAACCGGCTGACTGCGCGTTGCAACTGCTCGGCTTCCTGGGCCAGGGCGTGACTGGCGGCGGTCGATTCCTCGACCATGGCGGCGTTCTGCTGGGTCACCTGGTCCATCTGGTTGACGGCCGTATTGACCTGCAGAAGCCCGGTCGACTGTTCGCTGGCAGAGGCCGCGATCTCTGCGATCAGATCGCTGATCTCGTTGACCCGGGCCATGATGCTCTGCAGCGCCTCGCCGGTCTGGCCCACCAGTCCGACCCCCGAGCTGACCTGACGCGAGGATGCCGAGATCAGGACCTTGATCTCCTCGCGCCCCGACAGCCAGTTTTCGATCGGCGTCCACGAGGGCCTTCTGTCCGGCAAGGCCCGGGCCAATCTGCGCGATGGCGGCGATCTCGCGGCCTCGGCAGAGCAGGGATTCGAGATCACCTATTCCGACCGTATCGGGCCCTTGACGATCCAGCCGGACCTGCAGCTGATCCGCAATGCTGGCGGTCTGCGCTCTGCCGACACCGTCCTCGTGGTCGATCTCAGGGTCAGCGTCGCCCTCGACTGAACATCCACTGTGCAGCTGAGGGCTTTTGCCCGGTCGCGTGAACGGCTAGAGCAATCCATTATCGATGGTGGAGACCTCTCGCGCCTATGCGTATCGTTCTGGCCACCGACGCCTGGGAGCCGCAAGTCAACGGCGTCGTCCGGACCCTGACTCGTACGATCGAGGAATGCCGCGCCATGGGCCATGAGGTGGATGTGATCCGCCCGGACCAGTTCAAGACCATCCCCTGCCCCACCTATCCCGAGATCCGCCTTGCCCTCGGCGCCGAGGAGGAAATCCGCGAGCGGCTGCGCGCCTTTGAACCCGAGGCCGTGCATATCGCCACCGAGGGACCCATCGGCATCGCCACCCGACGCATCTGCGTCGAATGGAAACTGCCCTTCACGACCAGCTACCACACGAAATTCCCGGAATACGTCTCGGCACGGTTCCCGATCCCGGTTCAGGTCGGCTACGCCTACATGAAATGGTTCCACAAGCCGTCCGGCCGCCTGATGGTGGCCACGCCCACCTTGCGCGACGAGCTGGTCGAGCATGGCTTTCGCAACGTCTCGCCCTGGTCCCGTGGCGTCGATACCGTCCAGTTCAATCCGGACCTGCCCCGCATCTTCGACGAACTGGGGGGCAAGGACTGGCCGCGCCCGTTCTTCCTCAACGTCGGCCGGGTCGCTGTCGAAAAGAATATCGAGGCCTTCCTGTCCACCGACCTGCCGGGCACGAAGATCGTTGTCGGCGACGGACCGGCCCGGGCTGACCTCGAGGCCCGCTATCCGGACGCCAAATTCCTCGGCGCCCGGTTCGGTGAGGAGCTGGCCCGATGCTTCCGGGACGCGGACGTGTTTGTCTTCCCCAGCTGGACCGACACATTCGGCCTCGTGATCCTTGAGGCGATGGCCACGGGCACGCCGGTGGCGGCCTATCCCGCACACGGGCCCATCGACATCATCCCCGGCTCCAGTGCCGGTGCGATCGACGAGGACCTGAAGGTCGCCTGCATGGAGGCGCTCGAATGCGACCGGGCTGCAGTCAGGGCCTATGCCGAGAAATTCAGCTGGCGCGCCTCGGCCGAGCAGTTCGTCGAGAACCTTGAACCCTATCCGGAGCCGGCACGGGGTCGGTTCTGGCGTCGCCTTCGCCGGATAGCACGGGTCCGCCGACGCGCAGCCGCCTGACCCGCAAGGGAGGGAGAAATGTCACAGCCACGGACAGAACGCCTCTTCCACGCGATTACGCGATCGAAAACAGATACTTAGGTCCTTTTCCCCCAGCCTTGACCTCGCACGGATCCAGCGATAGGTTCCGCGCCGAATTCAGACCCGTTCCGGGCCCTCCGGGACGTCGATCGAACAGGCTCATGTCCCAGAATACGGAATCGCGCGAAGAGGCGATCGCACGCCTCTCGAAAAGCGCATCCGACCTGGAGGCGCGAACCACTCGGGAAGCGCAATCCGATGCGGCCGGTCAGGCCGTTGCGGGCCAGGCATACAAGGTCGTCGCCCAGCTTCTGGGGGGCGTCTTTCTGGGGATTGGTGCCGGGTTTGTATTCGACCGCTTCGCCGGAACGGCGCCGTGGGGTGTGATTGGCGGGGTCCTCGCGGGCTTTGCCGTGTCTTTGTGGATGGCGTGGCAGACGGCCAAACGGCTGATGGCACAGGCAGAAGCGGCCGGCGTGGAACCTCGTTCCATCCCGTTCGACGATGCCAATGATGAGGAGCGATAGGCCTTGGCCGATCCGATCGAACAGTTCGAGATTCACGCCCTGCCGGGCATGACCTTTGGCGAGGTCAGCGTTCCCGTGCTCGGAAATCAGGTGATCGCGATCACCAATTCGCACGTCGCCATGACGATCGCCTTTATGATGGTGGTTCTGTTCCTCACAGCCGTGACCTCTGGCGCGAAAGTGGTGCCCGGGCGGCTTCAGGCGGCTGGCGAGACCCTGTTCAACATGATCGACGGCGTCACGGACTCGATAATCGGCCACGAGGGCCGCAAATATTTCCCGTTCGTCTTCACCCTGTTCACCCTGATCCTGGGCATGAACCTGCTGGGCATGTTCCTGACCTTCACGGCAACCTCGCAACTCGCCGTCACCATCACCTTCGCCCTGCTGACCATACTGCTGGTTGTTGGTGTCGGGATCCTCAAGCACGGGTTCGGCTTCTTCCTGTTGTTCTGGCCGACGAGCGCCCCGCTGGTCCTCCGCCCCATCGTCGGCGCGATCGAGTTCCTGTCCTTCCTGCTGCGGCCGGTCACCCTCGCGCTGCGTCTGTTCGGCAACATGCTGGGCGGCCACGTCGCGCTAAAGATCTTCGCGGGCTTCGTCGTCAGCCTCGGCGCCATGGCCTTCGCCGGTGAGGGCCTTGGCCTGTGGGCCCTGCCGATCGCGGCCCTGTCGATGACCATGGTCATTGCCATCACCGCGCTGGAGTTCCTCGTCGCCTTCCTCCAGGCCTTCGTTTTCGCCGTTCTGGCCACCATCTACCTGAATGATGTGGTCAACCTGGGCCACGGCCACTAAAGCCACGCCCAGCCTCTTCGCCCCAACCCCCGACAACCCAGAAACTAGGATTTGAATCTCATGGACGCTGAAGCCGCAAAATACATCGGTGCTGGCCTTGCCACCCTCGGAATGATCGGCTCTGCCATCGGCGTGGGCAACATCTTCGCCAACTTCCTGAACGGTGCCCTGCGCAACCCTTCGGCAGCCGCCAGCCAGGTCGGTAACCTGTTCGTGGGCGCGGCTCTGGCCGAAGCCCTCGGCATCCTGGCCTTCGTGCTGGGCATCCTGATCCTCAACGCCTAACTTTTTCGGCGTTTCCAGCGGCGGTGTCCTCCTGAACCGGAGGGCACCGCCTCTTTGCTGATATCTCGCAGACGGACACCATGGCCGCCCCCGAATCCACAGACACCTACGGCGCAACAACCGCCACGACAGAAGCCGAATCCGGGGGTCTGCCCCAGTTCGACACGTCCGTCTGGGGCGGGCAGATCGTCTATCTGCTGTTCCTGTTCGTCGTCCTTTACCTGCTGATCTCCAGGGTCTTCACGCCGCGCATGCGTCGCGTGATGGACGAGCGTGCCACCACCATTTCCAGCGCTGTCGCCACCGCCAAGTCGGTCCAGGCCGAAGCCGCGATCCAGGCCGCTGCAGCCAAGGCCGAGGTCGCTGACGCCCGTGCCCGGTCCCGTGCCATGGCGGCTGCCGCCAAGGCCCGTGTCACCGAGGAAGCCAACGCCCGCCGTGCGGTCGAGGAAGCCGATGTGAACGCCCGGATCGCGACTGCCGAGGCCGCCATCGGCCAGACCCGCGATGCTGCCATGGCCAATGTCGCAACCATTGCCGCCGACACGACCCAGGCCATCGTCGAGCGCCTGACCGGCACCAAGGTCAGCGCCGCTGACGCTGCCGCCGCCGTCAAGGGAGCCGCCTGACATGCCCCATTTCCTCGATGGCTATTTCTGGAACATCTCCAACCCTGAACTCTGGGTCGGCATTGGCCTGATCCTGTTCTTCGGCATCGTGATCGCTGCCGGAGTGCCCAAACTGGTCGCCGGCACCCTCGATGCCAAGGCCGCCAAGATCCAGTCCGAACTGGACGAGGCCGCTCGCCTTCGCGCCGAGGCCGAGGCCCTGCTCGCCACCATCCGCCAGGAAAAGGCCGAAGCTGAAGTCCAGGCGCAGGAAATGCTGCGCGCTGCCGAAGCCGATGCCCGCACGATGGAAGTCGAGGCCCGCGCCCGCCTCGAGGAAACCATGGCCCGCCGCCAGGCCATGGCCGAACGTCGCATCGCACAGGCCGAGGCCCAGGCCATGGCCGAGGTCAAGGCGGCCGCTGCCGACGTCGCCGCCCGCGCTGCCGAAGCCATCCTGACGGCCCGCATCGCCGGCCAGACCACCGACCCGATGCTCGACGCCGCCATCGCCCAGATCAGCACCCGCCTGAACTAGTTCGGTTCCGCTCATCCCGGCGAACGCCGGGATGAGCCGGATTTCGAACAGCTTTGGCCAGTTCTTGCCCGTCACGAACAGCCGCCGGCCGGCCTCGTCCCAGGCGATCCCGTTCAGCACGTCATCGGTCGCATCGACGCGCTCCGCCTGCGGCAGGATGTCCGTCAGATCGATCACACCGACGACCTGGCCAGATACCGGATCGATCCGGACCAGCAGGTCCTGACGCCAGAGATTGGCGACGATCTGGCCATCGATCCATTCCAGCTCGTTCAGCCGCGTGACCGGTCGTCCGCCATAGGTGACGGTGATCCGTCCCGTCTCCGCAAAGGTCACGGGGTCCAGAAACCGGATCACCGGCGTGCCGTCCGACAGGATCAGCCGCCGCCCGTCGTCCGTCAGGCCCCAGCCCTCTCCCGGATAGGCGAACTGCCCCAGCGGGCTCAGATCGTCCGCATCCCAGATGAAGCCTGTGCCGTTCTGCCAGGTCAGGCTGAAAAGCTTGCCATCGATCTCGGTCACGCCCTCGCCGAAATAGACGAGGTCCAGTTCCCGCTTCTGCAGGACCACACCATCGGCCAGCCGAACCCGTCGCAGGGTCGAGGGATAGCGGCCCGTCGTCTCGATCAGGTCACCCTGATAGACGAGCAGGCCCTGGGTGAACGCCTCGGGGTCGTGCGGATAGGTCGCGACGATCTCATAGCCCTGCACCGGCGGCGGTGCCGCGGCAGGCCGGTCCTGACCCGCAGCCCCGCCGGACAGCACAAGACCGACACCAGCGAGGATAAGGGCGCGCATCAGCCGGTCGGGCCAGAAAACAGAAGCATGATGTCTTCAACCATGGTCGCGTGATCCTGTGAGGCCTGCCCCTGAAGCACTGGCACTTTGAACTCGCTTCTAGCGTCACGGTTGCCTGCGGAACAGATGCTGAGGCCTCAGGGACACGGTCCCGCACGACCCGCCTGCGGTGCCCTGCCTCGGTTGCGAGGGGGCATCACCCATGCTATCAGCGCCCCGGCTTGTCGAAGGCCCGTCCCTGAGGCGGGTTTTTCGTCGTGCTTTACCAAGCATTTCAAGCTTTTGATCGGCGAGACCCTCTCCGCCGGTCGTAAAACGACCAACGCTTAATCCCCGGGCGGACCCTATAAGTGGCTGACGATTTCAGAACGACGGACGTCGGAGAACGCTATGCACAGGCGTTGTTCGATCTGGCCCTGGAAACAGGCAAGCTTGATGCTGTGCGCGCCGATCTCAAGTCGCTGAAGGCGGCCTGGATCGAGAGCGCAGACCTGCGTCGCCTGGCGACCTCGCCGGTGATCGCCGCCCATGACCAGCAGAAGGGTCTCGTGGCCATCGCCGACGCAGCCCGGTTCGACGTCACCACCCGCAACTTCCTCGGCCTGCTGGGCCAGAATGGCCGTGCCCGGGATCTGGGCGGGGTCATCACCGGCTTCGAGGGCCTCTATGCCAGACACATGGGCATCGTCGCCGCAGAGGTGGTCTCCGCCGTGCCGCTCACGACCGCCCAGACGGCCCACATCCGCTCGGCCCTGATGCAGGCACTGGGCAAGGCGCCCGAGATCACTGCCCGCGTCGACCCCGCCATCCTCGGCGGGTTGAAGGTCAAGGTGGGCTCGAAACTCTTCGACGCATCGCTGAAATCCAGACTCGACCAGATGAAGTTCGCCCTGAAACGGGCCTGACCCACGAACGCAGTGCGGCCAACAACCGCACTTCCAAGAAGACGAAAGCCAGAGAGCCACACCATGGACATTCGCGCCGCCGAGATTTCGGCCATCCTCAAAGGCCAGATCGCCAACTTTGGCGTCGAAGCCGACGTGTCCGACGTCGGCCAGGTGCTGTCGGTCGGTGACGGCATCGCCCGCATCCACGGCCTGGACAATGTCCAGGCTGGCGAGATGATCGAATTCCCCAAGGCCGGCGTGAAGGGCATGGCCCTGAACCTCGAGCGCGACAACGTCGGCGCCGTGATCTTCGGTGCCGATGCACAGATCGCCGAGGGCGACGAAGTCCGCCGCCTCGGCGAGATCGTGGACGTTCCTGTCGGCAAGGGCCTGCTCGGCCGCGTCGTCAACCCGCTGGGCGAGCCGATCGACGGCAAGGGCCCGATCCAGTTCACCGAGCGTCGCCGCGTGGACGTCAAGGCTCCCGGCATCATCCCGCGCAAGTCCGTGCACGAGCCGATGCAGACCGGCCTCAAGGCCATCGACACCCTGATCCCCGTAGGCCGTGGCCAGCGCGAGCTGATCATCGGTGACCGTCAGGTCGGCAAGACCGCCGTCGCGATCGACACCATCCTGAACCAGAAGTCGATCAACGTCGAAGGCGCGTCGGAAGGCGAGAAGCTCTACTGCATCTATGTCGCCATCGGCCAGAAGCGTTCGACCGTTGCCCAGATCGTCAAGACGCTCGAGGAGCGCGGCGCCCTGGACTACACCATCGTCGTCGCCGCCACGGCCTCCGAGCCGGCTCCGCTCCAGTTCCTCGCCCCCTTCTCGGGCACGGCCATGGGCGAGTATTTCCGCGACAACGGCATGCACGCCCTGATCGTCTATGACGATCTGTCGAAACAGGCCGTCGCCTATCGCCAGATGTCCCTGCTGCTGCGCCGCCCGCCAGGCCGCGAAGCCTATCCGGGCGACGTCTTCTACCTGCACAGCCGCCTGCTGGAGCGTTCGGCCAAGCTGAACGAGGACAATGGTTCCGGCTCGATGACGGCCCTGCCGCTGATCGAGACCCAGGCCAACGACGTCTCCGCCTATATCCCCACGAACGTGATCTCGATCACCGACGGCCAGATCTTCCTGGAATCCGACCTGTTCTACCAGGGCATCCGCCCCGCCGTGAACGTCGGCATCTCGGTCAGCCGCGTGGGCTCGTCGGCCCAGATCAAGGCGATGAAACAGGTTGCCGGTTCCATCAAGGGCGAGCTGGCCCAGTATCGCGAGATGGCGGCCTTCGCCAAATTCGGTTCGGACCTCGACATCTCGACCCAGAAGCTTCTGGCCCGCGGTGCCCGCCTGACCGAGCTGCTGAAACAGCCCCAGTACTCGCCACTGACGGTCGAGGAGCAGGTCGTCTCGGTCTACGCCGGAACGCGCGGCTATCTCGATGCCATCGCGGTGTCGGACATCGGTCGCTTCGAGACCGAGCTGCTGGCCCGGATGCACTCCAACCACGCGGGCATCCTGAGCAGTATCAAGACGACCAAGGCTCTGTCGAAAGAGCTGGAAGCCGAACTGAAGGCTGCCATCGAAGCCTTCGCCAAGACTTTCGCCTAACTGACCCCGAGCTGAGAGAGTAGCGCCGGATGGCCAGCCTCAAGGAAATGCGCAGTCGGATCGGAAGCGTGAAAGCCACGCAGAAGATCACGAAAGCCATGCAGATGGTCGCAGCGGCCAAGCTGAAACGCGCCCAGGACCAGGCCGTCGCGGCCCGGCCCTATGCGACGAAGATGGCCGCAGTCATCGCCAATCTGTCGGCAGGCGTGTCGGGTGACGATGCGCCCAAGCTGCTGGCCGGCACCGGCTCGGACCAGCGTCACCTGATCGTGGTGGCCTCGGCCGACAAGGGTCTGGCGGGCGGCTTCTCGTCCAACATCATCCGAGCAGCCCGCAAGCGGATCGACAGCCTGGTCGCCAGTGGCAAGGACGTCCGCGTCATCGCCGTCGGCCGCAAGTCGCGCGACCAGCTGGTTCGCCTTTACGGCAACTCGGTCGTGAAGACCTTCGAACTGTCCGAACACAAGACCATCGGCCTGCAGTCGGCCCAGCCGATTGCCGAACTGATCGCCGAGGAGTTCGAGGAAGGCCGCGCCGATGTGGTCACCCTGTTCTACAGCCAGTTCAAGTCGGTCATCTCGCAGGTCCCGACCGCCAAACAGCTGATCCCGACCGTCGTCGACGGCGGGGCCGAGCCCATCGATCTCAAGGGCGCCGTCTATGAATACGAGCCCTCGGAAGAGGAAATCCTCGAGACCCTCCTGCCGCGCGCCATCACGACCCAGATCCTCGCCGCCCTGTATGAAAACCAGGCCGGGTTCTTCGGGGCCCAGATGAGTGCGATGGACAGCGCCACCCGCAACGCCGGCGACATGATTTCCGCCCTGACCCTGCAGTACAACCGATCCCGCCAGGCGCAGATCACCAAGGAGCTGATCGAGATCATCTCCGGTGCCGAAGCCCTCTGATCTGATCCTGACCGAACACAAGACAACGGACCGCAACCGATGACCGACACCGTCGCCAAGAAACCCGCCGCCAAGAAGGCTGCCGCTCCCAAGGCCGCAGCGCCCGCCGTCGCCCATCATGGCGGCAAGATCGCCCAGGTCATCGGCGCGGTCGTGGACGTCGAGTTCACCGGCCCCCTGCCCGCCATCCTGAACGCTCTGGAAACCCAGAACGTCGACCAGAAGACGGGCGAGCCCTTCCGCCTGGGGCTGGAAGTCGCCCAGCACCTGGGTGAGAACATGGTCCGCACCATCGCCATGGACACGACCGAGGGTCTGACCCGCGGCCAGCCCGTGACCGACACCGGCACCTCGATCATGACCCCGGTCGGCCCTGCCGTTCTGGGCCGCATCATGAACGTCGTCGGCGATCCGATCGACGAAGCCGGCCCGATCCTGACGACCGAGCGTCGCCCGATCCACCGCGAGGCCCCGACATTCGAGGAACAGTCCACCTCGTCGGAAATCCTCGTCACCGGCATCAAGGTCATCGACCTGATCTGCCCCTTCACCAAGGGCGGGAAGGTCGGCCTGTTCGGCGGCGCCGGCGTGGGCAAGACCGTGACCATGCAGGAGCTGATCAACAACATCGCCAAGGCCTACGGCGGCTATTCGGTGCTGGCCGGCGTGGGTGAGCGCACCCGTGAAGGCAACGACCTGTATCACGAGATGATCGAGTCGAACGTGAACGTCGCCGGTGGTGGCGAAGGCTCGAAATGCGCCCTCGTCTACGGCCAGATGAACGAGCCTCCCGGAGCCCGCGCCCGCGTCGCCCTGACCGGTCTGGCCCAGGCCGAATATTTCCGCGACGAAGAGGGCAAGGACGTCCTGCTGTTCGTGGACAACATCTTCCGCTTTACCCAGGCCGGTTCCGAAGTGTCCGCCCTGCTGGGCCGCATCCCCTCGGCCGTGGGCTATCAGCCCACCCTGGCCACGGAG
>QBLX01000044.1:30337-30650 GCA_003241825.1 Alphaproteobacteria bacterium | reverse complement strand
GAAAACTGAGGCTGAATCGGAAGTAGAGCCAGACCGCCTGCCGGATCACGTCGGCAGGAAACCGATGGCGTTTGAACGAGATTGGCTTCACAATAGATCATCCCCATCAGCGGCTTAGGCCGCAATCAGTGGAGACAAGTTCGCATTAAACTGACAGCACCCCACGCAGTCAGGAGACGGTTCAACGATCGCTCACGAAGCAATAGAGACAACTTGCTGCCCCTGTCGGAGCGCTAGGCGGAGGGGCGCTCCGGAGCACAATCCGGCTCCAGCAGCCGACGCTGGGCCGCCCAACTCAAGGGAATGGCGGGGA
>QBLX01000044.1:22565-30327 GCA_003241825.1 Alphaproteobacteria bacterium | reverse complement strand
GCTTCTAGCCTCGCGATCGACGCCGGTTCGAGCCTGCCGTTCAGGATCGCTGATTGAATGCCGGGTGCCAGGAACACCCAGTCGAGTTTGCTGAAGCCTTTGGGCGGAGACCTCGTCGAACGTATTCGCGAACGCTGTAGCGCAAGGGCCGGGGCTGTCGGGGTGAACGCGGCATGAGCTGTGGATCGGCGTGGAAAAGGGACCCCGTTAGCGGTGTGATCGGCGTCGAATAAGAACCCCTCATTCCTGAGGTCTAACGGTGGCGGCTTGGCGGATGTCAGGCGGCGAGTTCGGGATGTTGGTGTTGGAGACGGTGTTGAGGATCCGGCGCGAGTTCGCGTCGGGCAAGGCCATCAAGGCGATATCGCGGGACCTTCGATTGTCGCGCAAGGTGGTGAGGAAGGCGATCCGGGAACCGGATGCGGAGTTCACCTATCGACGGGCGGTGCAGCCGTTGCCGCGGTTGGGCCCGTTCCAGGTTCGGCTTGATGAACTGCTGGAGGAGGACGAGGCGCGTCCGCGTCGCGAGAAGCTGCGGATGACGCGGATCCATGACCTGCTGCTGCGCGAGGGGTTCGATGGATCGTACGACGCGGTCCGGCGCTATGCGGCGGGGTGGCGGCGGGAGCATCGCAGGGGTGTAGCGGATGCGCCGACGTTCATCCCGCTGATGTTCCGTCCGGGCGAGGCGTACCAGTTCGACTGGAGCCACGAGGACGTGGAGATCGCCGGCAAGCCGATGCGGGTCAAGGTGGCCCACATGCGGCTGTGCGCATCGCGCGCGATCTATGTGCGGGCCTATCCGCGCGAGACCCAGGAGATGCTGTTCGATGCGCATGCGCGGGCGTTCGCCTTCTTCGGCGGCGTGCCGACGCGCGGGATCTACGACAACATGAAGACGGCGGTGACGACGGTGTTCACCGGCAAGGAGCGGGTGTTCAACCGGCGCTTCCTGGTCATGGCGAGCCACTACATGGTCGAGCCGACGGCCTGCTCGCCGGCGGCCGGCTGGGAGAAGGGCCAGGTCGAGGACCAGGTCCAGACGGCGCGGGGGCGGTTCTTCCAGCCGCGCCTGCGCTTCGCCAGCCTGGAGGAGATGAACGGGTGGCTGGAGGCGGAATGCCGGCGCTGGGGCGAGCTGCGCCAGCATCCCGAGCAGAAGGAGCTGACGATCGCTCAGGCGCTGGCTGCCGAGCGTCCGGCGTTGCAGCCCATGCTGGGGCCGTTCGACGGCTTTTACGAGAGCGAGCACGCGGTGACCGGGACCTGCCTGATCAGCTTCGATCGCAACCGCTACTCGGTGATGGCCAAGGTGGGGCGGCGCACGGTGCAGGTCCGCGCCTATGCTGACCGTATCGTCGTGCGCTGCGACGGGGAGGTCGTCGCCGACCATCGCCGGTTCTTCGGTCGCGACCGCACCCTGTATGATCCGTGGCACTACCTGCCGGTGCTGGCGACTAAGCCCGGAGCGCTGCGCAACGGCGCGCCGTTCCAGGACTGGGCGTTGCCGTCGGCGCTGGCGCGTCTGCGGCGCAAGCTGGGTGCGGGCGACGAGGCCGACCGCCGGTTCGTGCGGGTGCTGGCGGCCGTGCTGGAGGATGGCCTGGGGCCGGTCGAGGCCGCCGCGCACGAGGCGCTTGCCGCCGGGACCGCCAGTGACGACGTGATCCTCAACATCCTGGCCCGCAGGCGCGAACCGCCCCGACCGCTGAGTGTCGTCACGCCGGAAGACCTGGCGCTGCGGCATCCGCCTCAGGCCGACTGCACCCGCTACGACAGCTTGCGGGGCCTGTATGCAGCGGCATGAGATGATGGCGGCGCTGGCCGGCCTGGGCCTGCAGGGCATGGTCGGTGCCTTCGACGAGGCGGTCACCACGGGCCTGCAGCGCAAGCGTATGACCATGGAGATCCTCGCCGACCTGGTGCGCGCCGAGACGAGCCACCGGCATGCGGCCTCGATCCGCTACAGGATGGCGGCGGCCAAGCTGCCTGCCGTGAAGGACCTCGACGCCTTCGTGTTCGACGACACGCCGATCAACGAGGGGCTGGTGCGCTCCCTGCACAGCGGCTCCTTCCTGGCGAACCGGCGCAACATGGTGCTGGTCGGCGGGACGGGCACCGGCAAGACGCACCTGGCCACCGCCATCATCGCCAACGTGGTGCGCGCCGGCGCACGGGGGCGCTACTTCAACACCGTCGACCTGGTGAACCGCCTTGAGGAAGAAAGCCGCCTGGGCAAGGCCGGCACGCTCGCCGCCCAGCTCTGCCGCCTCGACGTCGTGGTGCTCGACGAGCTGGGCTACCTGCCGTTCGCCCGCTCGGGCGGGCAGCTGCTGTTCCACCTGATCAGCAAGCTCTACGAACGCACCTCGGTGATCGTCACGACCAACCTGGCCTTCGGCGAATGGCCGACCGTGTTCGGCGATCCCAAGATGACGACGGCGCTGCTCGACCGCATCACCCACCACTGCGACATCGTCGAGACCGGCAACGACAGCTGGCGCTTCAAACACCGCAGCTGACCCCCGCCAAAAGAACGCCAAGCGAGGGTTGAGCCTCCGGTCGGGCTACGCCCTCCCTACGCCCCAACCCTCGCAAACGGTGCGCTCGTCACTGCAATCCCGAACCCCATAAGGGGGTCCCTATTGCACGCCGATAGGGGGTCCCTTTTAGACGCCGATTGACAGCATGAGCCCCGCAGAGCCGTTTGATCGCGGCCAGCCGAGCGGCTTTATCCTTCTGGCTGGAGGTGACTTCGGGGCCGTCCGACCAGGTTCGCCCTCCCCTCATTTTCATGCGGATAGGTATCGATATGCGGACATGGTCGAGCCGCGAGGCCTCGGCCAGAAGCCTGTCGCCCGGGTGAAGCCTCGCCTCAATCGTCCTGGCGTTTCCCAGGTTCACATTCAGGCCCCGGAGCGCCCTCAGCCCAAGGACTATCTGGACAGAGTCGCCGTGGATCTCGACCCTGGTGACAAGGTCCCTCAACACGACGGTCGAGATGTCTTCAGGGGCCAGACCGGTCAGATCAGCCAGACGACGGCGCAAGAGGTCATCGAGCAGTCGGCACGGAACACGCCTCAAAGCATCGGCTCGGTCCGGACTGTTGAGCCCGGGCATGAGTTTGGGCGCGACATAGTATCCATGCAGTCGTCCCTTTTGACGTGTGAACACAGGCATCATGCGCTGGCCGAGTGCATCGAACAGTCGCCCCTGGAGCGGGGCTCGCTCGAGGTTCGGTGCCCTGCGCTTCCAGACCGCGCTGCGATGACTGAGCAGAGCCTGAACGGCATCAAACGTGGCGCGATCAACGATGGCCTCATGCCGGCCATCGTAGGTTTTGTCCTTGTGGGGGATTAGCCCGATATAGGTCTTGTTCTGCAGCAGATGGCGCAGAGCGCCGCTACTGAAGGGCAAGCCTGGCATGAGTGCACCGCGCGGCGATCGGCGTGCCTTGGGTCGGATGCCGTCCTCCATCAACTGCTGCTGGAGGTCGTAGAGCGAGCGACACTAGATCAGGCGCTCGAAGATCGAGCGAACCATGACCGCCTCGGCCTCGTTCACCCGAAGTCTTCGATCGCCGGACGCGTCGGGCGGGTCATACCCAAGCGGCACGACGCCCCCCATCCACATCCCCTTGGCCTTTGAGGCCGCGATCTTGTCGCGGATACGCTCGCCGGTGACCTCGCGCTCGAACTGGGCAAATGACAGCAACACATTCAGCGTCAGCCGCCCCATCGAACTGTTTGTGTTGAACGCCTGGGTGACGCTCACGAACGCGACGCCCTGTTTGTCGAGGCGTTCGAGAATACGGGCGAAGTCAGCCAGCGAGCGGGTCAGCCGGTCGACCTTGTAGACCACCACGGCGTCGATGCGTTTGGCGTCGATATCGGCCAGCAGCCTTTGCAGGCCAGGCCTTGCAATGCCTGCCCCGGAGAAGCCGCCATCGTCATACGGCTGGCGGACAGCCGTCCACCCCTCTCCGCCCTGGGACTTGATATAGGCCTCACAGTATTCTCGTTGTGAGTGGAGCGAGTTGAAAGACTGGCCCAGCCCCTCCTCCGAGCTTTTTCGGGTGTAGACGGCGCACCGGATGCGTTCAGCTCGCTCCATGACCAACCCCGGCGCGAAGACCAAAGAAGCGTGGCCCGTTCCAGCGCACCCCCGTGATCTCGCGCGCAATGGCCGACAGGCTCCGATAACTGCGCTCGCGATATCGAAAGCCATCAGGCTCCGCCACGACCTCGTGGATCACACCGAGGTATTCCCGGGCGACGCGGCTGCCTTGCGAGAGCGTCTGGAGCTTGGGCAGGGACGCCGACTTCAACCGCCTCCGGTCGTCCCAGGTAAGATCGCCATAAGCAGCCGCCTGAAGCCGCCATGCGATGAGGTGACGAACAAGACGCAGCGAGCGAAGCTTTGGCGGCGGTCCCCATCGCAATCGCCATTCCGCCCGAAGCGCTTCCAGCGGCATGGCTTCCAGTCTGGTCAGGAAGGCTTCCAACTCGTCATCGGCCGTCGTCATCCCACTCTCCCTGAGGGCAGAGGCATGGGGTTCCGAACAGCAAAACAGTCTCAGAGTCGAATCACAATCCCGATACTTTGCAACGACTTGGCGTTAAAAACTGGAGACTAATTGTCGGCTGACTGCGTGCACCCTTTGGCGGTCCTCCGAAAACTCGACATAAAATCAGCACCGCGATGCCGGAGAGCAGATTCGGCAGATCAACCCTCCGTCCTGGCTTCAACTTTGGGCCAAGATGAATTCATCTGCGCAGTGCTCGATATGGGTCCTGAGTCTGTCAGGCTCGATCGGCGTCATGCCGAATGCTGCGCGAAGATGTGCCTCGCCCTTCACGGCCCCGAGAAAGCGCCAGGCGGCACCATGGGGATCGGTGACATGCAATCGTCCGCGTGAGGTCTCGACTTCCAGCCATGCCGCGAACCTGTTCTTCAATGACTCGACTGCGGTCTCATAGAACAGTTCCGCCATACGCGGGGCGCGCGTTGTCTCCGCTACAAGCACGCGATGCATCTGCATGGCCTTGTCGCCGGTCACGAGGTCCAGAAACCTGGTTGCGAGAACAATCAGAGTGTCGCGTACAGGCTGGTCGGGAGCCGGAAAGAAGCTGTCGGGCGAAACGACGCGCTCGCACTCCTGACGCAGGACGGCAGCGAACAAGGCATCCTTGTCGGCGTAGCGAGCATAGATGGTGGCCTTTGACACTCCAGCGTCGTGAGCGACCGTATCGAGGCTCACGGTCTCGAAGCCGCGCTCAAGGAAGAGATCACCCGCTGCAGTCAGGATCGCCTCGTCCTTGGCGGTGTCTCGTGGGCGGCCACGCCGGGGTTGTTCTGCGTCAGACATTTCCGGTGTATCGCTATCGCATATCCAGGCCTCGCGCGAGGTATGCGCTCAGCCTTTGGCATAGCCTTTCAGGAAAAGGTCGACGGCTGCCCTGACCCGACGATCCAATGTCCCGGCCAGCGGGACCGGTTCGACCCCCAGCGCGATCTGGAAGCTGCTGTAGCCTTGCAGGAGGCCCAGGAACTGGTCGGCAGCCAGGTCCAGATCATGGATCGTGAGGCTCCCACTGGCGCAACCGTCCCGCAGGATCGCTTTCAGGTTCTCAAAGGTCTTGCCCGGCGCAGCATCGTAAAAGGCCTGGGCAAGTTCTGGGGTTCGGCGAAGTTCACCTGCGAGAGCCGCGTAAAAGTCCATTGCCGGTCCAGAGAACAGGTATGTCATCAAACCCAGCCCGAAGGCTTCAAGCGTTTCACTTATTGTGCCGCTTGAAGAGGCAGGTGTTCCTTGTATCGCCTCGAGCCGGGCCATCTCCTTGCGTACAGCCGCCCTGAAGAGATCGTGTTTGTCGGCAAAATGACGATAGGCCGTGACCTTGGAAACACCCGCTGCGGCAGCAATCTGCTCCATGCTGACGCTCTGGACGCCGCGACTGAGAAACAGAGCCCATCCATGTTCGATCAGGGCATCGGCTTTCTCAAGATCAATCGTGCGACCTTTTGGCTTGGCTTCGTCAGTCAAAATCCATTGCCTCCAAAGCAGAGCTTTAATATGAACGTGAACGTTCACGTATTTAACCTGACGCAGCGTCGCAGTTGACATACTGAACTGGTCAGTATTTTAATGTCGTCAGTACCCCAGCTTACCTCGCCGTGCCCCCTAGGGCGCAACCCCCACCGCGGATCACAGGATTCCGAGGATGAGAACCGTCGCGCTCAAAATGCTGCTGGGGGACAGCGCCAAATATCTGGCGCTGGTCTTCGGCGTAGCGTTTGCCACCCTGCTGATGAGCCAGCAGGTCTCCATCTTCATCGGACTTATGACCCGCACCGCCAGCCAGGTCTTGGATGTGCGCGAGGCCGACATCTGGGTCATGGATACGCGGGTCCGCTATGTTGACGAGGTCGAGCCGCTACCCGACGCTGCCCTAGGTCGTGTGCGATCGGTCGACGGGGTCGAATGGGCTGCGCCGCTTTATAAGGGGCTTGCGATACTTCGTACCCAGGACGGCCTGATCAATCAGGTCAGTCTGGTCGGGGTCGACGATGAAACCTTGGTCGGCGCGCCGCGTGAATGGCTCGCCGGGGACCTTGAAGCCTTGCGCAAGCCGGGCGGGATCGTCTTCGACCGAGAGGGAGCCAGCCTGATCTGGCCGGACGCCGATGTCCTGACCAAGGTCGGCACTGAAGCGGAAATCAATGACCGCCGTGTGGTGGTCACGGGCATCGCCAATGCATCCGCCCCCTTCATCACCTTTCCGGTCGCCTATGTGCGCTACAGTGAAGCCCTGCGGCTGACCCCGCCCCAGCGCAACAAGATGTCCTTCGTCATAGTTCGGGCTGGCGATGGCGTCGATGCCAAGGCCCTGGCCGAGCGGATTACAGCCCAGACCGGATACCAGGCCTTGACGTGGAACCAGTTCGCCTGGCGAAGCGTCAACTACTACCTGACCCGCACGGGCATCCCCATCAACTTCGGCATCACGGTCTTCCTCGGATTTCTGGTCGGCGCTGCCGTGACGGCCCAGACCTTCTACCTTTTCGTCGTGGAGAACCTGCGCCAGTTCGGGGCGCTGAAGGCCATCGGCGCGACCAACGCCCAGATCACCGGCATGGTGTTGCTTCAGGCGCTGGTAGTGGGCGCGATGGGCTACGGGCTGGGGATCGGGGCGTGCGCCCTCTTCTTCGAGTCCTTGTCGGGCTTGCCGGCCTTTGAGAATTTCGCCCTTCTTTGGCAGGTGCTGGTTGGAACCGGAGCAGTGGTCGCACTGATCATTCTGATCTCGGTCATGGCCAGCCTGCTCAAGGTGTTCCGCGTCGACCCCGCCATCGTGTTCCGGGGATGAGTGCCGTGAACGCCGTGGTCGCCCGCAACATCGACATGGCCTTCGGGTCCAGCGGAATGTCGACCCAGGTCCTGTTCGACGTGGACCTGGAGGTCGCGTCCGGGGAACTGACCATGCTGATCGGCCCGTCGGGCTGCGGCAAGACCACCCTGTTGTCGATCCTGTCGGGCACGCTTAGGCCTACCGCCGGTGACGTCGAGGTGATGGGCAACACCATCACTCGGATGAAGGACTCCGAAAAGGTCATTCTGCGCCGCCGGCGGATCGGCTTCATCTTCCAGCAGTACAACCTGCTGCCTGCCCTGACGGCGGCCGAGAACGCGGCAATGGCCCTGGTCGCCGACGGCATGCCGTTGAGGATCGCCGCCGAAAAGGCCCGCGTGGTCCTGGAG
>QBLX01000044.1:19986-22555 GCA_003241825.1 Alphaproteobacteria bacterium | reverse complement strand
CGCCAATAAGCTGCCGCGCCAGCTCTCGGGCGGCCAGCAGCAGCGTGTCGCCATAGCCCGGGCCATCGTCCACGAACCCGATCTGGTCGTCTGCGACGAACCGACGGCTGCCTTGGACGCCGAGAGCGGTCGCCAGGTGATGGAACTGCTGAAGGACGCCGCCGGTGGACCTGGCCGCGCCGTTCTGGTCGTGACCCACGATAACCGCATCTACCGCTACGCCGACCGGATCGTCGCCATGGAAGACGGACGGATCGTCGGAGACAGCCGCCTTGGAACACTTCCGGAGGGTAACAATGCCCACTAACCGTCGTCAGCAAATCCAACGCCTGATCCTGCCCGTCATTGCTGGCGGGTGTCTGATCTTCGCCATCTCCGCCGTGATCAAGCCCGGGCGCACCCGCGCTGACCCGCCCGCGACACCGCCCACGGCCGCCTATGCCTCGACCGTCGCAGGCCTGGGTACCGTCGAACCCCAGTCCGAACTGATCGCCGTCGCCGCCGAGATGCCGGGTGTGATCCGCAGCGTCCTGGTTCAGCCTGGCGACCGCGTGGCCCAGGGCCAGCCCCTGTTCCGTCTCGATGCGCGCGCCGCCGAGGCGGCCGTTGCAACGGCCGAGGCTGAGGCCGTCTCCGCCCAGGCCGCCGCGCGTCAGGCTGAGGTGGCCCTGGCCGATGCACGCCAGCGGATGTCGCTGTTTGAATCCGTTGACGATGCACGCGCCCTGTCCAGCGACGAACTGGAACGCAGCCGCTTCGCAGTGCGCCGCGCCGAGGCCGCCGTCGCCCAGGCCCGCGCCGTGGCTCAGGCAGCGCGCGCCCAGACGCGGGCCCGCGCCGTCGATCTGGAGCGCTTGACGGTCGCTGCCCCTATCAGCGGGCGTATCTTTCGCGTCGATGTCCGCCCTGGAGAATATGCGCCCAGCGGCTCAACGGCCCAGCCGCTGATCGCCATGGGCGACGACAGCCGCATGCATGTTCGGGCCGAGTTCGACGAGGCCGATGCCGCGCGGCTCCGCCCCGGCCGCCCAGCATACGGCACGCTGCGCGGCCAGGCCGAAAGCCGCATTCCCCTGACGCTCGTTCGGATAGAGCCTCAGGTCGTGGAAAAACGCGCTCTGTCCGGCGGGTCGGAGCGTGTGGACACCCGCGTCGTCGAGGCCATCTTCTCCTTCGACCCTATCGCCAACCCGTCCTATCTGGGCCAGAGGATGGACGTCTTTGTCGAGGCTGCTCCCTCTCAGACTCAGGCACCGACGCCGACGATAAACCGGGCGACCGCCCCGGCGGAGGCCTCGCGATGATCCGTACCGCGCTGCTCGCGACCACCGCTGCGACGGTTTTACTGTCGGCCTGCGCGATAGACGGCGCGCCCGACGCCGCCCCGGTGGCGGCGCCTCAGGCCTGGACTTTGGCCGCCCTGCCCTTAGCCGATGCCCAGACCGACCGCTGGTGGACCGTCATCGACGACCCCGTCCTGGACGGCATCGTCGATCGGGCTGGCGAGGCCTCGGATGTGCGGTTAGCCGAAACGCGGTTGTTCGAGGCGCGCGCCCGACTGGGCTCGGCCCGGGCAGCGTTGCGACCCGACATCGGCGGCATGATCACGGCCGAGCGCCAGTCAAGCGCTGACCTGGATCAGGAGACCTTTCAGGCGCTGGTGATGTTCAGCCTAGACCCCGACCTGAATGGAGCCGTCAGTACTCGCGCTGAGGCCCAGCGTCTGCGCACTGAGGGTGAGGCTGCACGCGTCGAGGCGTCCCGGCTGACTTCACGCTCTACCGCCGTCCAGCTCTATGCGGCCTACCGAGAGGCCGAAGCCCGTTCTGCCGCTGGCGACAGGGCAGTAACAGCTCTGGAAGCCTCGCTGTCACTCGCCGCTGCCCGTGAGCGTGCGGGGTTGACCTCGGGCCTGGACGCAGCGGCAGCAAGAGCCGCCCTGTCCCTCACACGTGCCCGGCCCATCGCGGCGAGGGCGGCGGCCGTTGAGGCCCGACTGGGTCTGGAGGCCCTGCTTGGCCTGATGCCCGGAGCCCTGACAGCGGACCTGGTGAGAACCACCCCCGAACGCTTCGCCACGCCGCCGGTGCGGGCGCTGGCTGCCCCCGCTGCGATGCTGGCGCGTCGTCCCGACCTCCGCGCGGCGGAGCTTGAGCTGTGGGCCGCCGGAGCCGACGCGCGCGCCGCACGACGCGACTTCTGGCCGACCGTCTCGTTGAGCGCGGCTCTCGGCGGTCAGGAAGTTGATCCAACGACCCCCTTCACAGCCTCGGGCTTCCTCACCCAGATCGCCGGCGGCCTGACTGCACCCCTGTTCAGCTTCGGCCGGCTCGAGAGCGCTCGCGATGCCGCCGACGCTCGCACGACCCGGGCCGAGATCGCCTATCGCCAGGCAGCGGTCGACGCCCTGTCCGAGGTTGAACGGGCCCTGGTCACCCTGGCCTCCGCCGAGTCCCGGGCTGCGACGCTTGCAGACGCCGCAGTCGCTGCCGACGATCAGGTAGCCCTGGCGACGCAGCGTTACCGCGCCGGGGTCTCGTCGTTTCTGGATGTCCTGACTGCCCAGAGG
>QBLX01000044.1:0-19976 GCA_003241825.1 Alphaproteobacteria bacterium | reverse complement strand
GCCCAGAGGGCCGCCGCTGACGCCCGCGCCGAAGAAGCCGCCGCCCGAGGCGACGCCCTGGCCAGTTTCGCCCGCCTGAACGCGGCCGCCGGTTTGGGAGGCCGGGATCGGCCGGCAGGTGCAGGCCCGCGGGCGGAAAGTTGATCGCCAGCGACCGGTACCAAAAGGTTCAGATTGAGAGCTTTGCTGACCTGTATACGTGGCTTGAAGGCAATCATCAGCGCGAAGAGGGCGTCTGGCTGGCTCTGTCAGCCCAAACAGATTGCCTGACCGGAGGTCCGAACATAGCTTGGCCGTATGGCCAAGAGCACCAACCCTTTTCGGTACTTTGACAGCTCGCCGGAGGTGATCCGGACGGTGGTCATGATGTACGTGAAATACCCGCTGTCTCTGCGGAACGTTGAGGACCTGCTCGCCAAGCGCGGCATCGACATCTGCCATGAGACGATGCGGCTGTGGTTGAACCGGTTCAGGCCAATGTTCGCCGCGGAGATCCGCAGGAAACGGGTGCACAGGATGAGAGCCTTCTCTCATTGGCGGTGGAACCTCGACGAGGTCTACGCGAAGATCAATGGCGAGATGTACTGCCTCTGGCGGGCCGTGGACGAGGAGGGCGAGGTGCTGGATTCCTTTGCCAGCAAGACCCCGGACAAGGCGGCAGCCCTGACGTTCATGAAGAAGATCATGAAGCGGCATGGGCGGGTGAAGGCGATCACGACCGATGGTCTGCGGTCCTGCAAGGCAGCCATGAACGAGCTCTGTAACACTGCCAAACAGGAGGTTGGGCGTTGGGCCAACAAAAGGGTCGAGAACTCACACCTGCCCTTCCGACGACGAGAACGGGCCTGGGTGAGGTTCCGGCAGATGAGGACGCTGCAGAAGTTCAGCTCCGTCCACGCCGCCTTCCACAACCACTTCAACCAGGATCGCCACCTCATCAGCAGAAAGACATACAAAGCCCAAGGCTCGGCCGCCCTGGCCGAGTGGAAAATGCTCGCCGAACAGGGCTCGCCTCCCCTGCCTCCACTCCCTCTAGCGGAGACGAGTTAGCGTTGGACTGACAGCTCCGACACCGGCAGGTTTAATATTATAAAACAAAAATCTAGCCTTGAACCTCAGTGCACAGCGCGCGCGGATTTGGGTCACGCCTGACCCTCATCGTGATGGACTCGCTCGGTGCGAATGCATGCGGCGAAGGACAGCATTTCCAGGCTCAGGACGCAGAGCCTGAAGAGCACGGTAGCCGCGAGGCAATGGCGGACAAGAGGACAAGCAGGACTTCCGGCCGGGTATGCAGGGTGTACTGCCGGACACGTCGCCGACCGCAGCGTCGATTCAGGTAGTCGTGCGTGAGGCTGGTGTCTTCGGAAGTGCTGCGGCCCGTTGCAAGCTCGAAGAGAACAGATAGTCATGCAGACAGCGAAAAATGAATTCGACGAGGTCAACATTTTGAGCGAGATCGACAACATCTCCGCCGCACGGCCTGCCGCAGTAGTTCGACGAGATCTGCTGAAGGCTGCGAGCGGTGCCGGACTGGTGCTGTCTACGCCGGCTTGTACGACGCTGCCTCGTCTGGCTTCCGACTTGCAGACGGTGTGGCGGTTCGATCAATTGGACCAAATCCGCGCATCCGTGACTGTCGAGGGGTCCCCGACACCCACGAACGCCCCTGTTGCAGGCGCACTTCAGTTCGACGGCGTTGAAGACGCCTTGTTCATAGCGGATCACCCCTTGGCTGGTGCCCGCACTTTTGCTTTCGAAGCGATTTTTCGTCCAGACGGTCGCAGGTTTGAGCAGCGGTGGCTGCACCTGCAGTCAGATGAAGTGACCGTTGAAGGGCAACCATCCATCGGGACACGGTTTCTTTTCGAGATCCGGGTCTATGGGAACGAGTGGGCTCTCGACACTTTTATCAAGGGGCCTTCCTACAGTCAGGCATTGCTGTTTCCGGACAAATTACATCCCCTGGGGCGTTGGCATCACGTCGCGCAAACTTACGACGGAACAACCTACCGCAGTTTCGTGGATGGAGCACTTCAGGGCGAGGCCCCTGTCGCCTTTACGCCTCAAGGTCCGGGACGTGCTTCGGTTGGCACGCGCATAAATCGCCGCGACTATTTCGAGGGGGCGATCGCAGAGGCACGATTTACCAAGGCTTTTCTTGCACCAGATCAATTCAACAGGAAAATCACGGGGTAAGGCGCTGAGCGCCCCTGACCGTCATGATGCGGGCTGACGTGCGGTTGACGGGGAACGCGTCGTCCAAACGCTCGCGTTCAAGCCCTGTTGGGGCGCTGTCAAATCAGGATGGCAGGATCGCCAATCAGGGGCGAGACAGGTCGGGACCGGCAGCACACAGCGATATTGATTACTGTTCAGCGGACATAACCCCCCTTCCCAGCAGCGCCAGCAGGGCAAAGCTGGCCAGCCAGTGCTCGCCCATGTAATCGCCGGTGACGTGCGGGAGGGCGACGGCGAGATGGGTGTCGACTGCCTCCTCTGCGATGGCGCGCAGCGGGTCGGCGGCGTCGAATGCTGACGCCAGTCCGGACCAGCACCATGCCCGGCTCAGATTCAGGCCGTCCAGATGCGCGATCTTGCCGTCGGACCGGTCGCTGACCGTGGCGGGCACGAACAGTGTGCGAGGCTCCTGATCGGCCAGCCGGGGCAGGAACGCCTTCATCCATTCCCGGAACGCCGGGCCGGGAAGGACCCGCCGCATCAACTCGGCCTCCATCAGGGCCGGTGACAGGAACTCGTCCTGCGACGGCTCCCACGCCTGGCAGTCGCGATCCTCCGAGTGCCAGCGAAGAGCCGCGTTCCGGCAAACACTGGCCAGAGCCTCATCTCCGGCACCTTGTGCATAGTCCAGTGTCAGCCGCAGGGCGAAGGCGGAGTTGTAATGGGTACCGACCCGCACAGGATAGATGGCGATCGGCAGATAGGCCTGCATCCGCTCGACGAAAACCTGCGCGAGGGGCTGGATGGCCTGCGCCCACCGCCGCCCCTCCTCACTGTCGTGCCGGTCCAGTTCCGCTGTCAGCATCAGCAACCACGCCCAGCCATAGGGCCGCTCGAACCCCCGGCTGCCGGGAAGCGCCGCATAGGCTGCTTCCACGGTCATGTTCGCTGGCGTGAAAAGCTGGTTCGCCACCTCCGCCAGCGCCCTCCGCTCGGGCAGGTCGGGAAAGAGCCGGTACAGCGTGAAAAGCGTCCACCACCCGTGCACGCACGAATGCCAGTCGAAACTCCCGAAAAAAACGGGGTGCAAGGCGCGCGGCCCCTTCACGTCCTCCGGCCCCGCCATGACGTGATCCATCTTGTTGGGCCATTCACGCGTCACATGCCCCAGGGCGGCTGCGGCAAACCGCGAAGCAACGGAAGCGTCCAGATAAGTGATCATCGATCAGAACCTGAAGGCAAGAAGATACATCAGCACGATATTGGCTCCCAACATGATGACAGCGGTCGGGATCTGGGCCCGGATCACCCCGTTCAGAGGCGAGTTGCGGTCGGGCAATTCCAGCAGATTGGCTGGCACCACGTTGAAATTGGCTGCCATCGGCGTCATCAGCGTGCCGCAGAAACCAGCCAGCATCCCGATGGCACAGACGATCGCCGGATCGCCACCATACTGTCCGACCACGAACGGCAGGCCGATCGCTGCAGTCATCACCGGGAAAGCGGCAAACGCATTGCCCATGATGATCGTGAACAGCGCCATCCCCACACAATAGGCCGTGACCGCCAGCAGGGCCGAACTCATCGGCACGACTTCCGATACCAACTGCCCGACCACATCCCCGACATCCGCCGCGAGGAACACAGCCCCTAGCGACGCCAGCATCTGCGGCAGCAGGACCGCCCATCCGATCGAGTCCGCCAGACGCCGTCCCTCCTGCATCGGCGCGGATACCGGGGCCCTGAACCACAGCATGGCCACGGCCAGCGCCACGAGACAGCCGATACCCAACGCGATCAGCGTCGTCTGCCGCGACGCGATCAGCGCCGCTCCCACATCTGTATTCTGGGCCATGAGCGTGCCCCCGACGGCGATCAGCGGCACCATCAGGGCCGGTATGAACAGCCGGTTGCTGAACCTTTCGGCGCTGGCTTGACGTTGCTCGGGGGACGTCGTCTGCGGCTTGCCAATTCCCAGCTTGCCTGAGGCCCCGATAATCACCAGCGCGATGACAAGCACCCCGTTGCCCAGACCGCCCAGCCACGACCCGAACAGCAGCGACACTGCGATCAGCCCCCAGAAAAGCGCACTTCGGAACCGTGTCGGATTGAGCGGATCGCGCAGGCTGAGGATTGCGAACGCAAGAAACATCAGGCCCGTGGCGATATAGGCGTACTCGAGGGTGATCACCGCTCGCCCTCCGGACTTGCGGTGTCCGGCACGGTCATGTCTCGCTTCACCTGGCCGTCAAAACGCCACAGCCGGATACCGTGCACGATGAATGCAACGATCGCCGTCGGGATCGCCCAAAGCGAAACATGCAGCGCTTCGACCCGGATCCCCGCCTGTTCCAGGAAGCCCACGATGAGCACGATCGAGCCAATGGCGATGAAGATGTCCTCGCCGAAGAACAGGCCAATGTTGTCCGTGCCCGCCGCCATTCCACGGATGCGGAACCGGGCCTTGTCGGTCAGCGGCCCGTGTTCGACTTCGGCGGCACCCTCGGCCATCGGCGCGATCAGCGGCCTCACCATCTGCGGATGCCCGCCCAGCGAGGTCAGGCCCAGCGCCGAAGTCGCCTGTCTCAGAAACAGATAGGTCAGCAACAACCGTCCCGTCGTCGCGGCCTTCACCCGCGTGATCATCCCCCTTGCCCGCTCCTGCAGCCCGGCCCTTTCCAGCAGGCCGATCAACGGCAGGATCAGCCAGGTGATGTGGAAGTACCGGTTATCGTTGAACGCCTCTCCGAACCGCGCGATCGTATCGATGCCCGCAGTCAGCAGCGTCCGCCCGTCTACGCCCGGCACGACGGCGGCAAGCACACCCGTCGTTATCGCCGCAACCAGGATCACGATCAGCGGATTGATCCGGGCGATGAAGCCCAGAACCACCACCCCTATGCCGAACAGCACCAGCATGGACTCACACGCCTCCCTTGCAAGCGACCATGCTGGCGCGGATCGCAGGGTTCAGGAAGCCGTTTTCACGCCGAAACCGCCGCCGCCGGGCGTCTTGATCACAAACACATCGCCAACGGCCATCTCGACACTGGCGGTCGACCCCAATGCCTCGACCGTCCCATCGGCCCGCTCGACCTGATTCACGCCCACCGCTCCGGCCGCGCCGCCGGCGACGCCGAAGGGTGGCGTCCGGCGGTGGTTGGACAGGATCGCCGAAGTCAACGGTTCCAGGAACCGGACGCGACGCGTTGTGCCATCACCGCCCGTCTGCCGCCCTTCGCCGCCCGATCCTCGACGGATCGAGAATTCCTCGAGGAGCACGGGAAACCGCGTCTCCAGCACCTCCGGATCGGTCAGACGGCTATTGGTCATATGCGTCTGCACCGCGCTGGTCCCGTCAAAGTCGGGCCCGGCGCCCGAGCCACCGGCGATGGTCTCATAATACTGGCGGTTCGCATCGCCGAAGGTGAAATTGTTCATCGTCCCCTGGCTGGCCGCCAGCACGCCCAGCGCCCCGTACAGACAGTCAACGACTGCCTGGCTGGTCTCGACATTGCCCGCGACGACCGCCGCCGGATAGCGTGGGTTCAACATTGACCCCGGCGGCACGATCAGCCGGATCGGCTTGAGACAGCCCTCGTTCAGCGGAATCGCGTCGTCCACGAGGGTTCGGAACACATAGAGGGTCGCTGCCCGCGTGATCGACAGCGGAGCGTTGAAATTTGTCGGCCTCTGTCCGCTGGTTCCCGTGAAATCGACCACCGCCTCGCGCGCCACGGTATCGACATCGATCTGCACACGAATCTCGGCCCCGTCATCCATCTCCAGCGTGAAGGAACCGGGCTTCAGGGCCGCGATGGCTCGCCGTACGGCCTCTTCGGCATTGTCCTGGATGTGCCCCATATAGGCCGCAACGACTTCGCGCCCGAACTCGTCGACCATCCGGTGAAGCTCGGCGGCCCCGCGCGCGCAGGACGCGATCTGGGCCTTGAGGTCCGCCATGTTCTGGTCGACGTTGCGAGACGGATACGGTCCAGAGGCGAACAGCGCCCGCGTTGCGGCGTCCCTCAACGTTCCTTCGTCAACGAGCAGGAAGTCGTCGATCAGTACCCCCTCCTCCTCCACTGTGGTGGAGGTCGGCGGCATCGATCCCGGGGTCAGACCGCCCACATCCGCATGATGCCCCCGCGCCGCCACGAAGAAGGTCGGCGCGGCGTCATCGCCCAGAAACACCGGAACGATGACGGTAATGTCCGGCAGATGGGTTCCGCCGTTATAGGGCGCATTCAGCATATAGACGTCGCTGCGCCTCAGCCCCCGACCGTCGGTCTCGCCACCACGGGACAGGATCACGGTGCGGATGCTCTCGCCCATCGAGCCCAGATGCACGGGGATGTGCGGCGCGTTGGCGATCAGGGCGCCGCCTGCGTCGAAGATGGCGCACGAGAAATCCAGCCGCTCCTTGATGTTCACGGAATAGGCCGTTGCCCTCAGCGCCTCGCCCATCTGCTCGGCGCAGGCCATGAAACGGCTGTTGAACACTTCCAGCATGATCGGATCCACCATGGTCCCGACCGCCACCCGTGCGGGCAATGGCACCACCCGGTCGAGGATCAGATTGCGGGCCGGATCAACCCTCGCTCGCCACCCCGGCTCGACGACGGTCGTGCCCGTGTCCTCCAGGAGCAAGGCCGGGCCATTGATCTCGACACCGACCGTAAGCTGATCGCGCCGGTGCACCGGGGTCTGATGTTCTGCACCCGCCATCCTGACCTGCACAGGAGCGTATTCGATGCCCTGGACACCGATCATGGCTCCGGCTTCCGGACTTGCTCGCCAAGACTCGCCTGACAACTGCCTGCCCTGTTCCATTGCCGGAGACCGGGACGACGCCTCAACCTCCAGCGTCTCGACCACCAGTGACTTTTCTTCAGCGAAGAAACCGAAACGCTTCCGATGGAGGTCCTCGAATGCAATCCGCATCCCTTCGGCAGATCCGAACAGGACGCTCAGCGGCGTGTCTGACCCGGCGAATTTGATCTCCGCCCTTCCCACCACCTCGACCCTGTCCGCGTCATGGCCTTGTGCCTCCAGATCGATGCGGGCCTGCGCTTCCAGCCGCGCCACCCGCGCCGCCAGGGCCGCATCACGACCGGTCTCCAGCGGCTCGGCGACTGTCGCCTGACGGATCGACTGCACTGAAGCCAGCCCCATCCCGTAAGCCGACAACACACCGGCAAACGGATGCAGCATCACGGTTGTCATCCCCAGCGCATCCGCCACCAGACAGGCATGCTGTCCACCTGCTCCTCCAAAGCAGTTCAGCACATAGCGGGTCACGTCATAGCCGCGCTGGATCGAGATCGACTTGATCGCCTCGGCCATGTTCTGCACCGCGATGGTCACGAACCCCTCGGCCAGATCCATCGGATCCGCTGGTCGGCCCGTCCCGGCACTGACGCGCGCCGCCAACTCGTCGAAACCTGCCCGCACAGCCGTGGCGTCCAGCGCCTCGTCCCCGCCCGGCCCGAACACCGCCGGGAACAGGTCGGGTCTCAGCTTGCCCAGCATCCCATTGGCATCGGTAACCGTAAGTGGCCCGCCTCGCCGATAGGCTGCCGGTCCCGGCACGGCACCTGCCGACTCGGGCCCGACCCGCAATCTTCCTCCATCGAACCGACAGATCGACCCGCCGCCCGCAGCCACGGTATGGATCGCAAGCATCGGGGCCCTCAGCCGGACCCCTGCCACCACCGCGTCCGAGGTCCGTTCATACTGACCTGCGAAATGCGAGACATCGGTCGACGTCCCACCCATGTCGAAGCCAATGACACGCTCGAACCCCGCCCGCCGGGCCGTTTCGACCATACCGACCACCCCGCCAGCCGGTCCCGACAGGATGGCGTCCTTGCCACGGAACGCGTCCGCCGCCACCAGTCCGCCGCTGGACTGCATGAACAGCAGCGGTGTCGCTGAGCCCAGCTCCGTCCCGACCCGTTCCACATAGGACCTAAGGACGGGCGACAGGTAGGCGTCCGCCACTGTCGTGTCGCCTCGCCCGATCAGCTTGATCAGTGGCCCGACCTCATGGCTGACGGACACCTGGTCAAACCCGACCCTCCGGGCGATTTCGGCCAGCCGCGCCTCGTGTGCCGTGAACTGCCAACCGTGCATCAGCACGATGGCTACGGCCCGCAGCCCCGCCTCGAACGCCGCCTTAAATCCGGCCAGCGCCCCAGCCTCGTCCAGTTCGCGATCGACGCTACCGTCGGCCCGGACCCGTTCGTCGATCTCCAGCACCTGATCGTAAAGCTGGTCGTTCAACCGGATGTGACGCACGAACAGTTCGGGGCGACTTTGCCATCCGATCCGCAAGGCGTCGCCAAACCCGCGCGTAATGGCCAGAAGCGTCGGCTGGCCCTTGCGCTCCAGCAGCGCATTGGTCGCCACGGTCGTGCCCATCCGCACCGCCGCGACCAGGCCTAAGGGCAACGGCCCCGGACCAGCCCCCAGCATTCGACTCACGCCCTCGACCGCTGCGTCGGCATAGTGTTCCGGATTTTCCGAAAGGAGCTTGCAGGTCGTCAGCTGCCCGTCGGGCGCTCGCGCCACGATATCGGTGAACGTGCCACCTCGGTCGATCCAGAACCGCCACCCGCTCGTTGCCTGTTCCGGTCCATCGCTCATGACCGGGACATACCCAGATCAGCCCACCTGCGCCACGGCCGCGTGAGGGCTGTCACCTCGACTGCTAGGTCAACGCAGCCTTCGTGGGGGTCAAGATCACGCATATCTTACTTCACGCCCCTGGACAGTTGTCGTCCGTAATGAGGGATCGGGTACCTTCAGCACATCAAGCGATCGGCAGGCTCAGGACAAAAGAGGCCCCCCCCCTGCTTGGGTGACTCCACCCTGACGGTTCCGCCAGCCTGGGCGGCTGCGTCAGCGACTTGGGCAAGACCCAGTCCCGTCCCTTTCCCGGCAGGCTTGGTAGTCACGAACGGTTCAAACAATCGATTTCGGACTTCGGGAGGAATGCCTGGACCGTTGTCCGACACAGCAATCTCGACCCGGTCTCCGAGTTGTTGAGCCGCGATTTCAAGGCGGCCGCTGCCGCCCATGGCGTCGCGTGCGTTCAGGGCAAGATTCAGCAGTGCCATTTCCATCTGGTCCCGGTTTGCCAAAATCGACACGGACGACCGCGGCGGCACAAACGACAGGGAAATCCCGCCACCCACGGACTGCCGCAAAAGCTCGCTGACCCCCGTCAGCAGCCCGGTCACGTCGATCGGTACCAATTGCCCTCCCCCATCGCGTGCGAAACTCAGAAGTTGCTGGGTCAGATTGGCCCCACGGTTTGCGGCCTCTAGCGCCATGCCGGCCTTGCGGGACACATCAGGCCCGGCATCCGCCTTCTGGATGGACTGAAGATTGACGATGATCACTGTCAGCAAATTATTGAAGTCATGGGCAAGTGTATTGGCAAAGCTGCCGATGGCTTCACCTTTTTGCAGCCGCAACATCTGCTCATCCGCACGTCGCCGGGCCGCCAGGTCTTTGAGAGCGTAGATAATGATCGCGACTGCAGCTAACAGCGCCAGCAATGCGCCACCGACGAAGGTGATGAAGAGCCAAAGACGGGGCGAGTCGATGCGACTGTGACTGACGGCAACATGGGCGGACCAGCCACTGGCCGTCGAGGTGACGTATGCGCTGTAGTTCTCAAGACCTTCGTGGGTCCGGCCGCGATAAAGGCCGCGCGCGCCCGTTGTCATCGCCTCTCGGACGTAGATAGTCGCGGGGGTGCCGACGCGGTCCTGAAAACCAAGTGACCTGCCTACGAAATCAGCCTTGGCATCAACCAGGGCTGCGACCGTTCCCGGCGTATGAGATTTCAGAAGGACGGCCTGGAAAACCTCGGGCTGCACCAGGCCAACCACAGAGTACCCCGGCAGTCGCTGTATGGGGTGACGCAAGACAACGCACGGACAGCCTTCTCCGCCTCGCAAGACGAATGGTCTTTGACCGGAAAGGACGAGCTGTGGTCGGGTGGCACCGGCGTCTTCTTCACGGGGCCCCATCACGACACGGCCGGTCGCATCCTCGAGCACCAGCAGGGCGGTCAAGCCGGGACTCAGTTCGACAACTTCCTTGGCTCGCCCTCTGGATGTCTCCCAATCGCGGTTGGCGAGGGAAGGCGCAGTTGAGTAGGTTCCGAGAACGCCCTCGTAGACCGCGAGACGGTAGTCAGCGCCGGTTACGATGTCGTCGGCGGTCGCCAGGGCTGCATTCTCGACGCGCGACTTTGCGCCCAGCAGCGCCTCGGTAAGTGACCAGGCCAGAATGACAAGCGCAGGCAGGAATAGCAGCCCGCCCAGCAAAATCAGGAGTGTCTCCCTCGAATCTCGCCTGCGCTGCGGCATCGGCCAACTGTTCCCTGAGTTGAAATGCTTGTTGAGCGCGGGAGATGATCAAAGGATAAATTGGCCGATGTGATGCCGATCGAGAGTTGCATAACATAGCCTAGTTCAGAGCCCTTCCACATAGAAAATGCGCCGGGGCCCGTTTGTGAGAAAACCGATTACCCGGAGAGATGCTGCCCGGACGTCGTATATGGCCGGGAGGCCAACCCGCTTTCACCGGGATCACGAACCCGACGTGAGCCGCGCGTTCGTGATCCCGGTAAAAAGCCGAAAGCCGCTTCCCCGCGGAACGCGCTGGCGGTGCGAGCCGATGATCTCAGCAGAAATCCGGGTGCCGGGCCGTGCAAACATACAAATATTGAAACAGCGCTGGATAGCGCATATCATCGTTCTCCGCGTGGTGAACTCTTGTTATGGTTGATTTCAGTGTAGGCGCACCTGATCGAGACGCTAACGCGGCGCTTGATGCTCGACTGCTTGATGCATCCATTGGAGACAATGATATCGAAGGATTTCTGTTCGGACAGAACGTTGACTTTCTGCTGGATAGTCTCGCAATTTTCAGCAAGCTTTTCGACGGCGACATCACGTCGATGCTCATTTTCTTCACCATGGCTCGATGCTCGGTGAACCATCTCAACCGCGAAAAGGTGCCGCGTGCTGAAGCAACGGAAGGTGTGTTCTCAGACACGTTCCGGCGGCCCGTCGCGATCCTGAGCATCTCCGACTACCTGAACCTGCCTTACGAAACGACCCGCAGGCATGTCATGAAACTCGTTGAACGGGGCCTGTGCCGTCGCCAGGGTTCGCGAAAATTTCTTATCACCGCCGAAACATTGTCACGACCGGAATTTCGCGCCCTCGCCAGACAGACGGTCGATCTCAGCAAGACCTATCTGCAGGTCATCGGCCCCTTCATCGATACTTACGGTGTCGATCCAGCACGCGTTGCGCTGCCATCGCAACACAACGAGCGACCGCCGCGCCTGCAGCCAACCGCCGACGGCATCCTGCCCATTGTCACGCTTGGCGGCACGTGATCTGGTGCCCGAGAGATCCTGCGCCTTCCACTCCACCGAATTCAGGCCTGTCCGCAACAGCCGACGGCTCTCAGAGGAGCGTGTGCAGATCTCGCTTCAAGAAAACCCCAAATCTTACGATCCAGGCCGATCATGACAATAAATGCCGAGGTACGCCATGAGGCGAAAGAGCAGAATGACGGGATGGAACGCCTTCTGTTCTTTTCAGATGGCGTTTTTGCCATCGCGATTACTTTATTGGCCATTGAACTTCATCCGCCACACGACTGGAATGGGACATTCAGCAATCTCTGGAGTTCAGGCTGGCGGGAATTTGCGGCCTACGGCTTGAGCTTTGCCCTCATCGGGATGTTCTGGAATTCGCACCGGCGCATCTTCATTCAGATCCGGTCCTTCAGCCTCGGGGTGTTTGCGCTCAACATCGTCCTGCTCGGCGCGATTGCGCTCATGCCGTTTGTCACCAATCTGATCTACCGGGATGGACCAGCACATGATGCCTTCCTGATTTACCTCGGCACAGTAGTTTTCGCCGGGTTTATCCAGGCTTTGATGTTCGCTTGGGCCATATTCGTCGCGCGCACCGTCGACCCCTCGATCCACAGGGCGAGATGGGCAACTTCCGTGCTTTCGGCAGCGGTCTTGCCGGCCATGATTTCGGCTTCCTCTCTAACCCTTTACGGTGCCCTGGCGCGCGGGATGTACTCGATGTGGTTGCCTCTGGTTCCTTTGGGCGCGGCATTCCTGATCATCTTGCTCAGGGCTGTCGCCGAGCGGCGTTACGCCCAATAGCCAGTCGGTCGCGGCGACCCTCGGGCAAGGAGCAGCGGCACCTGCCGGTGCGATCCGACGAACCTAACGACCAATCTGATCGGCGGTCATGGCCTGACGAAGGTCGATCAGGGCCTGCTGCGAGACCTGGATGTTGCCTGCGCGCGGGCGATCAAGATCAAGAATAACGAGGTGGATCAGGGTCAACAGGACCAGCAGCAGCATCGTCTGGGTTCGGTGGGGCTTTCGATGAGCACCCAGCAAGGCTCCCAGCATAACCATGGATACAGCGGCATAGATTATCAGCGAGTAGAAAACCGCGTCCGGCAGATGGGCACCACGCGCTGATTGCCGGGTGACGGCGAGATCAAAACTTTCGTTCAGCGTGTCCATCACGCCCCGGGTCAGGAGAGGTGGGTTTCCACTGCGAAGAACGTCGCCCATCGCGGTCCACAACTGTCGTTGCAACGCCTCGGCCTCCGGCGTTGCCGGCCCCTCTGCGCCGGTCTCGGACCACACCAGGCGAGCGTCCACATACCTCTCCAGCAACACGCTCATCGTCTGGCGCTCCGGTGCGTCAAGGATCTGGATCCGCAGCCAGGTGGTACCGAGGGCATTGGCTTCTTCGATCACCAGAATCCGTCGCGTTTCGTAACGGTCCATGACCATCGAGAACGAAAAGCCGAGAAGAAGCGCCAGCAGACCGAGGACGGCTGTCAACAGATGGGCTTGTTCCGGGCCAGAGCCCGGCCCGACGCCAGCGCTATCCCTATCAGCCTGCTTCAACCAGAGCTGGCTGTAATACCCAAGCGCGACAGCTGCAGACAGGGTGCAGATGAGGATAAGCCCGATCAGGGACAGTGGAAAACTACTCAGCCAAGACATTTTTGGAGCCCCCCCGGATCCATAGTTTTGATTGGCACTCTGCCACAACGCCTGGAAAATTCCGCTGTCTGCGTCGTTATCCAGCCAGAAGGCCGCCCTGCAAGCATCGCAAACTCAATTCGGAACGTCACACAGTCTTCATCTTCTCGAACACGCCCGCAATTGAAATTGAATGCATCTATCTTTCACCTGCCATGATCGAAAGAACGGTCGCTGTATTGATCTTGGCACCGATTGGAATAGCGGCTAGGTCGACGAAGAAGTCGGAGCTGTGGTTATTGTAGGGTACCGCCTTCCCCTCTGCCAGCGCCTGTGCAAACAGCTCGGGTGGTGCCGCGCCCACAACCACGTAGACATAGGGAACATTCATGCCGGTGAAGGATTCCTGAAAGTCTTCCGACCCCATGACTGAAGGGAATTGATCGAGGACCTTGCCCGCCCCCATCAGCGCTTCAAGCGATGGATTGATCCGGGTCACGAGTGCCGCGTCATTGACCACGGGCCCGGCGCTGCCTTTCATGACGAGGGTCGGCATCTGGTCCGACCCCACTCCTGCGGCGATCGCGACACCCCGGTTCACCTGGTCGATGCGCTCGAGGAGCTGTTCACGAACTTCCGTCTTGAACCAGCGCAAATTCAACTTCAGCAGTGCTGAACCGGGAATGACGTTGTTTTCCCGCCCGGCGATGATTGCGCCGATCGACAACACCGCAGGAGTCTGTGGATCGACATTTCGGCTGATGATGGTCTGATAAGACAGCACGGCCTGCGCTGCCATGACGACAGGATCAATCGTCACATGCGGTGCCGATCCATGCCCGCCAACTCCATGGAATGTGACGTCAAGCTGATCAGTCCCGGCCTGCCGTACGCCGGGTGAACTTACGACCAGACCCACGGGTATTGGCGCGCTGTGGGCCCCAAAGGCATAGTCGGGGACAGGGAAGCCGCGCCGCCATAAGCCGTCCTCCACCATCGCTTGCGCGCCCTGGATCGATTCCTCAGCGGGCTGACCGTAGACCACGAGCGTCCCGGACCAGTCAGCCTTCATCGTCACCATCGCTTTCGCGAGCCCGAGCATCCACGTCACGTGCGCGTCATGGCCACAGGCATGCATGACGTCGATTTCCGTGCCGTCAGCGAGGCGTTGCTTGGCGGTCGCTGCATAGGGAAGGCCAGTCGTCTCGCGAACCCCGGGGTTTGCATCCATGTCGGCCCGGAACCAGACGGTCGGGCCTGGGCCGTTGACAAGGACACCGACGACCCCGGTCTTGCCGATACCTTCGGTCACTGTGAAACCAAGCGCCCTGAGCTGGCCAGCGATGATCCCGGCAGTGCGCGTCTCGGTGAACGCGATTTCGGGGTGCTGATGGAGATCCTTGAAAACGGACTTCAGCCGCACTGCATCGGCATCGATCACAGCGTTGATTTTTTCGATCAATGCGCTCGGGATTTGATTGGGTGCAGCCAGGGATGGCGCTGCTGCCTGCGCCCTCGCCGTCCCTGCAACAGACAGCAGTCCCCCACCCAGTCCGGCTGAACCTGCCAGCAAAAGTCGGCGCGATGGGCCAGATCTGGTCGTTGTCTCGGTCATGCTCGTTCCGCGGCAGAGATGGCAGGCTCCGATGAAGGATGCTGCCCGTTAATGATGCCGGGACAGGGATGCCCCGGAACGGGTTGGTCTAGAAACTTGCCTGCAATCTCAAGCCGGCAAACACCGCATTCCTGCGCGCAGACTCGCCCGGCGCGATATAGTTCAGGTTGCCAGTCAGTCTCAAATTTCCGGTCAGGGCCACGTTGTAGAAGGCCTCGACGCCCTGCTCCTCGCGCAGGTTGTCGATACCGACAGCGTCCAGCCCGTCCAGCAGGGCTCCGCTCAGATTGTAGCGGAAATAGCCGATGCCCCATCGGTCCCGGGGCCGCTGCGCAAGCGGGCTGTCGCCGCCAATCCCGACCAGAACGCTGCTTTCGATCGTGTTGGGATTTCCGTCGGAGATCGCGAACTGACCGAACACGCCCCAGCCCCGGGTCGGATCCTGTGCCTGCTGAAACAGGTATTGCTGGAAGGAATAGGCCATGTACCAGCGACCCGACTTCTCTCCGGCCACAGCCTCCGCCTCGGGCGGCAGGGCCAGTTGAGGGATGTCATTCAGGTTCAGGCCACGCTGCGTACTGTAGACCCCCCGGATGGCCTGGAAGCCAGGGCGTCCCCCCAGCGATACCGGAAAGGTCGTTGACAGGCTGACTGTCACGCCGTCCGTGAAAGGGTCTTCGATCACCTCGAAGTCCTGTGCATTGCGAGGGTCATAGATCATGACGGTCGCAATGACCGTGTCGGTGCGTAACGTTCCCATGACCCCGAGAAGGTAGGGTGGCGTGATACCGGTGATCGGGCCTGCAAACCCGAGGTGGGAGAAGGTGCTGGTCCCGCCGCCACCGAGAAGGGGTGTTCGGGACGCTGCATCCAGCATGTTGAACTTTCCGGCGCTGACCGACAGGCGGTCGCTGAAGCTCTGTGTCACCACGATCGAGGTTTCCGAGTCGCTTCCGCCAAGGCGGGGAAACCCCATCATGGCGTTCACGGGCAAGAGCGATCCGTCCCCCTGCGCATTTACATCCTCGCCATAGACCCACTCCTGATGGACCGAAACCGAAAGGCCAGACCACAAACCGAAGGCTGCCCCATCAAACCTGAGTGTGGCGTCGACCTTTCCGCCCGTTTGCCAATCCCTGTCCCCGTCTCCGGAAACGATGCCTTGGCTGATCTGTGTGACGGACACGCCCGCATCAACGCCGGCCCTCGCGAGGTCCGCCTTGAGCGCTGAAACGTCCTGTGCCTGAGCCTCCAGACCCAGCAGGCTGACCGGCAGACAGATCACGGCCAGATGCCACAAGGAGGTCTTATGCATGGGTAGCTTCCCCGACTCCGCGCTGGCACGCCCGGTGATGTCTTGTCCGGCTCGCAGCACTATTCAGCATTGTCGCGTCTATGATCCAGGCGGTTGCCGAGGAACCCGATCACGCCGATCAGGGTGTTCAGCCGGCGCTCGTGGAAACGGGTCCGCAGCGTGGGTTCATCGGCGAACTCCATCGTCACGCTTCGACGGCGGAGCGACTGCCCCCACGCAGGCTCCCCGACAGGCTCGGGACGCCCTGTTGCAGCAAAGGCCAGCCAATAGGCTCCCGTGCGCTGCGCCATACGGTCATCAGCGGTCGTGCGAATGTCCTTGTACGCGGGCGTGCGGTCCAGCGTGTTGAAGACAAAGACAATCTCGCCACCGTGCGAAACGCCAGGCTCCAGTTCTCGCTGCCGTTCCGGAAGATAGCTGAAATAGTAGCGCCAGGCCGGAGCACGCCGCGAATGAAGATCGGCAATGCGTTTGACGAAGGCACTGAAAATGGAATCGCGCACGGCCTGTCTTCCGAGGTCGGCATCATCACGCGTGCCGGGAAAAAGCAGGCGCGCAGCAATCCGGGCCGCACCCAGTCTTTCAACGATGACCGCCGGATCGATGCCAAACAGTTCGGCGACCGAGGCCTCGTTGCTGTTATTGCCAATGATTAGAGGCAGGGCGGCCGACTCGCCCCGCTCGAACTGCTCAAGGATTGAGGCGGGCAGAACGGGATCGCCATAGACCGGACTGGGGGCCAGTGATCGTCCCGGCCCGGTCAGACTGGCGAAATCCGCAGCGGGCACCTGGCGGAGTTCAGCCAGGCTGGCATTTTCTCCATCCAGGCCAAGGCCGCGGGCGACTTCTACACCCACGGTTCGGGCCTCGGCACGACTATGGCTCGGGATGCCATAGGGGCTCTGGGCGATGCCCTTGTGAAACAGACCACAAGCGAGGGGTGAAGCGAACAGCACAAGTACGCTTTGCGCGCCCGCGGACTCCCCCATTATCGTCACATTACCGGGATCGCCGCCGAATGCGGCGATGTTGGCCTGTATCCATCTCAGAGCGGCAATCTGGTCGAGGATGCCGAAGTTTATGGAACCCGGGGAAGGCTCGGTATCCAGTGCGGGATGAGCGAAAAACCCGAGTGCACCCAGCCGATAGTTGAGCGTGACGACCACCGCCCCCTGTCTGGTCAGGCTGGAACCATCATAGGCCGGCAGACTGCCGGAGCCTGAGGCATAGCCGCCCCCGTGGATCCAGACCATCACCGGAAGGGCAGCCGCCGGCGCAACGGAGGGTGCCCAGACATTCAGCGTCAGACAGTCTTCCGATTGCGGCCCGGTCGGTCCGAATGCCTCGTCCTGTGCTTCCGAAACCGGCTGGATGCAGGCTGGGCCGAAAGCGGTTGCGTTGATGCGCCTCTGTGCAGCGGCAGGCTGTGGCTCGCGCCACCGCAGGCTGCCGACCGGAGGGGCAGCATAAGGAATTCCCCGGAAAACCGAGACGCCCGGTGATGCGACGCCCATCACCTGGCCCGCGGGCGCTTGAACGAAAGGTTCAGACGCCGCGGCACCAGCAGAGACCACCAGACAGGACAGGCCTATCAGCAAGCTGCGGAGCGGCCGAGGTATGCCGAAAAGCGAGCTCACGAGTTGCTCGACTGCCCATCCAGCCAGGTCGAATGGATCCGGATGGACCGTAACGTGTCCGGCGAGACCAGGGTCGGATCCCGCTCCAGCACAACCATGTCAGCAGCCTTGCCGACCTCGAGGCTCCCGCAGGTGTCATCAAGATGGCATTGCCATGCCGCATCGATCGTGACGGCACGGATCGCCTGCATCGGCGTGATGCATTCATCCGGGTTCAGGACGCCGCCGCCCTCGTTCATGTCCCGAAGGACAGCATTCTCTATGCAGCGCAGCGGATCGATCGGCGTCACGTTGTAGTCGGAGTGCAGGGAAATGCGCAGGCCGCCCGCAAGCGCAGACCGGCATGGATCCAGCCGGTTCGCCCGTTCGGGGCCGAGCAGGCGATCCTGAAACGCTCGTCCCCAATAATGCACGTGTCCGATGAGGAAGGACGGCGAAATGCCGAGCGCCTTCATCCGTGCGATCTGGTCGTCGTGAAGGATACTGCAGTGTTCGATGCGATGGCGGAGCTTGTGGCCACCCTCGCCTGCGGTGCCGCGTTCAAAGGCATCCAGGACGACATCAATCGCGGCATCCCCGTTCGCGTGAATGCCGATTTGCCACCCGTCCGCGTGCACCGACCGGACCAGGGTCTCGATTTCTTCAGGCGTATAGTTCAGCGCCCCGCGGTTGCTGGAGTTCAGATAGGGTTCGCGCTGATATCCGGTCAGCCCCTGGTTGGAGCCGTCCGACCAGGCCTTGATCCCGCTGAAGGATAATTTCGGGGAATACAGGCCCGGCCGCAGGCCCATCTCCTTCCATTTTTCATAGTGGGTCGACACCAGCAGCCCCGCATATCGGAGACGAGGCTCCGAACCGAGAGCGCCCTGGATCAGGGTGATGTCCTCTTCGGCAAACAGCCCGCCAATTCCGCAATCATGAAGCGCCGTGCAGCCCTTGGCTGCTGCGTCATCCATGTCTGCCCGCAGAAAGCCGACCAATTCGGTCGGGCTCGGGGACGTCATGACCGAAATGAACGGCTGGAACGCAGGCGGCTCCTCCAGACGTCCCGTCAGTTTGCCGTCCGGTCCCCGAACAAACCGCCCCTGAGGCGGATCGGGCGTGTCGCTGGTCAATCCGGCGAGTTCGATTGCCAGGCTGTTTGCATAGGCATTGTGGCCATTGGACTCGAGAATGAAGACCGGAACGTCTGGCGACAACTGGTCGAGATCCTCGCGGGAAAAGGGCAGGCCCGTCATGATCGAGGGGTCCAGCATCTTGCCCTGGATCCAGGAACCGGGGCCCGCTCTGCCGACGGCATCCCGTATCTTCTGACGCGCATCATCCATCGTCGCGGTCGTAAACGGACCGAGATCGAGCCAGGGGCGCAACCCCGCGAAGTTCGAATGCATGTGTGGATCTACAAAGCCTGGCAGGACGGTGTAGTCGCCGAAGTCGACGATCCGGGTGCGGGGCCCCTTGAGCCCCATGATGTCCTTCCGCAGCCCGGTCCGGATAATCCGGCCAGCCCGCACCGCAATGGCATCCACGACTGTATTGAGCGCGTCCATCGTGTGAATCCGGTGCGCAAGGAAGATGGTCTCAGCGAACCGGAATTCTGCACCCTCGGCGAACGTCGCCCCGCCCGCAGTTACGGCTGTAGCGAAAAAGCCGCCGCCTATGCCTCGCAGGACATCCCGGCGGCCCTGAAGGGTCCGCATGACATGCATGAAGCCTTCGTCGCATGCATTGCACATTTAGTGTCTCTATCGTTGCAGCCGGTATCGACAGCCTCTGTTTCAGAGTATCCGACGGTCGGGCCGGGGCCGCCGGATTACGAAAAGCACCCTGCGGTCAGAGCCTTTCCAGCCGTAAATCCAGTTCACGACTGGAGGCTCAATCGTCAATGCGCTTTCTCCAAAACTACCTATCTTGGGTAAAATATACGACGCCAAAAAGCAGTGATTAACGTATTGGATTCAGGCAACCGATGAGAGGCCCACCGCAAATGATACGCAAATCAAATAAAAAATGGACGGCGATACTGGCGCTGGTCGGAACAGCAAGCCTTTATCCCGTAGGGTCGGCATCATCGGAAGCATACCCCCAGTCCCGGCCGCCCATGAACAGCGGTGCGACTGGCGGGGCCAACCCCGGCAATGCGGGCTCAGGGGGGTTTAAACCGGGCGGCGG